>NZ_CP137636.1:3524973-3865798 GCF_036670015.1 Niallia sp. XMNu-256 | reverse complement strand
AACAAGTATTGGAAATTACAAGATTATTGTTTATGGTAAAGACAAGAATAGCTCAGATTCAGAAGAATACTTTGAAGAACAAGCAGTGATGAACTATAAAGTAAAAGCTGGCAAGATAACAAGTGTAAACGTAACAGCCCAACAGTCGGCTCCACAAATGGCTGGAACCCCGATTACACTAAAAGCAACATCAGAAGGAAGCAATGAACCATTATATCGCTTCTTGATAAAGGATGACAAAGGAACCGTTACGACGCTTCAGACTTATAACAGTAACGATACGGTGACATGGACACCAACAAGTGCAGGAAATTATACAATAATTGTTCATGGTAAAGACAAAAACAAACCAGGTTCAGAAGAATCCTCTCAAGCACAGGCAGAAATGTTATTTACAGTACAATAATATATTAATGGTAACAACAACAAATACCCATTCTTACGTAAGAATGGGTATTTGTGTAATAGGGGAATCAACTTTTAAATAGGAATACGGGGACAGGCACGCAACCCGATTCTGCTTGATTGTTAAGTTTCTCAAAATAACCTCATTTATTTCAAAAAGCGATCAAAAACCGCCATATTCCAGAAAACTGAAATATGGCGATTTTTTTACAGGCCACTTTTTTAGTAGCTTCGGAGGGTCCTGTGTTTCCCTAGTTTTTCTCATTTATACAACAGCTATATGCTTTAGCGCTCTTTCAAAAAAGGGGGATCTATTATCCAGGACATTACGAAAAATGATAAGGAAATCGGACAACTGGGCATGATTGATTCTACTCATTTAAAAGTTCCACCTTTGTGACCGGGGATTTATCACAAAAGGATGAACGTAGTAAAGAAGCAATAGTTTCAGAAAATCTCTGTGATCAATAAAGTGTTTCCCTTTTTCATGTAGTTCATTTTCATCCCCAAACGACCAATAGAATTGAAAAGCTAATGAACACAACAATGATTAGATTTATTACGATAGCATAGTTGAAAATTCGATCTTTTCTCTTTAATATTCTCGCTAAAGCTATAATCTGAAAACTAAAGTCGTAAAGATAGTCGTCATTTATACTTGATTCATAAAATTTATATTTATTTTCCAGAGAGGATAGTAAAACACCTGGACTGAATTGATAGATATCCCCATAATGCAATAAGTTCTTAAAAGTAGGATAAGACGAACCTTTATTTTTTAACTTTTTGAACCTACGTGGTAAAAAAGAAATAAATAATATGATGATTGAAATCATCGTTGCAGTTGTACAAATAGTAAATAACCAAGGGGAAAGCTCAAACTCTTTAGGGAAAATAACCTCTTCATAGCTTATTAAACAAACAAGTAAAGTGCTGTTGAAGATAAGTAATGCAGCGTTTCTTGTATCAGCAAATTTAAGCCATTCTTTGAAATCATTGTATAAATCGTTAAGTGACTTTTCTATATCCAAATTATTCCTCTCCTAAAAAGGACTCTACCTTACCTGTATTCTATATTTTTTCGTGCCTGTCACCATTCGAAATGACCAGATTTGTAGGTTAATATTGGGTGCAGGTAGTGTCTGATAAATTTCATTTTACAAGAGTTTTTCGAAATAGTCTAACAGTTATTCAAGTCGGTAAAATCGAAAATGACTTACTATCTTATTTTAATCATAAATAAATAGTAAGTCATTTTAAAATGATTAATATCAATCGCTCAATTTTTTACAAATTAAGATATTTTGGGTTGACTTTCGAAGAATTCTCCCTATAATCCTCGTAGATGCTATGTTATTCTCAAGAGAATACAATGAACATAATTAACCGACAACTGGTTTTCTTGATAACCCGGTGGTTTAACTATATTTGATTTTCATATAAAATCCTGAAACATTATCGTTTTTTTCGACAACAAGTTCTATATTGACTTGGATTTTTACATTATTGAGAAAGAGATATTCCATTGCTTCTTCTTTTGTAAAGGGTAAGTAAATTTCGTTCGTCACATTAATGAGGTATTTATCTTTTTCTTTTTGTATCTCTGTTAGTTTCTCTCTAATTTCAGATTCGTTCATTTTGACCATTTTTACTTCACAATTTTTGACTCTGACAGATATGGTTCTGTTATCATATCCTAGCCAATAACGCTGATTTGCGATAATATATTTTTCTACAGCGTTAGTAAAATTGGTATAAGCTAGTTTTGATATATCATCTTCTTGATAGAGCTGTGGTGAATCGGGCGCGATTCCAGATATAAACACATTTATGTTGCTAACGTTAATTTTATTGATCCGTTCCACTAATTTTAATAAGTTATTGATTTTTTGAGGATGAGTATGTGGGATGGACTCATTGATAAAACCGTATTGAATAAGAGTATGGATTAGGTTCCGTTCAAAAGTATGTAATATTGTTTGTTTAAAGCTATCTATACTATAATTACGCTGGTTTGCGATAAATGTAACAGGTGTATTTATATTCTGTTCCAGCGTATGGTGTTTAACTTCTTCTGCTTCTTTCAGAACGATCATACCATCTAATATTGGACTAACCCTAAGTCCCTTTTCTATTTCAAATTTTAAGTTTTTGAGGTTTTCTTCGATTTGTTCCTCATTCTTGGAATCTTCCCTAACTTCCTTTAAGCGGAAGTATTTATACATTAACAGAGCTTCCTCCTTAAATCTTTTCATATCAGCATATATGTTCCTATCTTCATTACTGAAGGCTTCAACAAATTGTTTATACATGTATACTAAATTTTCGGAGAGCTGATTTTTGTTCAAGTAAGGATTAATGATGGAAAATAATTCCGCTTCGGTTAAAATATCTTGGGAAACACTTGTTAAATCTAAATCATTTATAATTGTCAAAAATAAGAAGTATTCCCTCACAACATTGTCCATCATCAGCCATTTAGAGTCACCATCTATAAGTTCCCACCGTTTCAATTCGAGTTTAATGGCCTTGTAATGCATCCAAAATTGATGGGTATCGTAAAACTCCAAACTATCAAGCAGTTGTTCTTTTAAATTTTCAAAAATAAGGATATACTCCCGCTTATCTATCTCTTCCATCCCTTCTTTGTACACAAGGTAATACAAATAGGCTGAAATCGTAAGGTAAACTTTAGTTACTACAGTAGAATCGAGATGGATCTTTTTCGCCCTAACCATTTCAAGAGCTCGTTTTAGACTTGACCTATCTTTTATCCGTATCATTATTAATAAGAGATTATTAAGTGTTCTAAAAATAATTATTTTAGTGTAATCCGCATTGTTATAGTACTCAAAACGGAATACATCTTCTAAGATTCGATCTAACAAATATTCCTTGTCATTCGATTCTAGTATTTTATTCTCATTAATTGAGGTATACATACTTTGAATGAAGGTTGGAATATTATTATCTACTAATACTTCATTATCATTCAATCCTGCATTTGAAACCATATGGTAGATTAATTGATCCCAATGAAGCTGCAAAAGTTGATTGAAGCGATATTCTCGCATTTGTTTTAATAACATATTAATAGAGTCTCCGAAGTACACAAATAAATTATCCTGTTTGCTTTTATTAATTATTTTATACACTTTAATGATAAGATCTATTGCTGTTTGCTCAAGTCCCCTATCAAGGAGCTGCTTACAAATCAAATCAAGATACAATAAAAGACTTTTATAAAGATTAGATTTATTAGGTTGAACGCTTTCCTCTAATATTTTTTCTAATATCTCGTACATTAAACTGATATTTTCCTCGAAAATATTAAGGTTCTGATTATCTATTTCATTAATTGTATCATTGAATAGCTGATTTAGTATTTTGTCCATTAGCTGTTTTCTCCTGAAGTTTTATATGTTTATTTTCCTCTTTAATTGATTGACTACAAATCAGTTTGATATAATTCTTTATTTCCTCGTTAACTTTGTCTTCGAATAGAGTCATTTTAATACTACAGTTCAGAATTCTAATAATAAAGTAAACCGCAATCGAGAATAAAAAGACGGATCCTCCAAGTGTATTCACAGCTACAAAAATGTACTGGATAAAAACTAATATGATACTTATGCTAATTTCCTCATGAAACTTTAATTGCATTTTCCCACGGTTAATATTTATCATAAAATCTAGTGTTTTAAATCCATACTTTTTCTCTTTATTTAATCCGGTTATCAGTGCAAGAATGGCAATGCTTGTCGTAGCTAGGCCAGCATGTACTTGCCATAACGTATTTATTAAAGTACTAACATCATCTTGTTTGATGGGAAAAATATTATAATTATCCGCAAGATTACTAATAATGAAACCTACTCCAATAAAAAGGAGAATAATAACAATTATTTTGAAAAGACTTTTCATAGACACACCCCAATTCTAAATTTAAACATTTTTAAATTATTAAATTTTAGTTCATTTGACTAATCGAAGTAACCTGAATTTTATCGAGCTGTGTAGATCATTAAATGTCAGTGGGAATTGCCATAGAAACGGGATGGAGTTATGTTTTGCTCCCACTGATAATAATATCAATATCAAATAATATTTAAAATATAAATTGTTTTCTCTTGAAAATCCAGGTAGGAATTACTGTCATAAGGGGGATCACCGTGACGCCGCGAATAAACAAAATGACCATTTCATGATGGAAATGGTCAAATAAGATTGCAGTTTATTTAAAAATTCTTTTTCGGCGATAGCCCCAAACCTTTATAAAAAGCTGGCCTTCTCGTGATTTAAACAATTTAATTCCCAAAAGTTTTAAAGGAGTTACGATTTCCTTCATTTCAATTAGAGGCATTCAGATCCACCCTCTTTATAGATTAGTTCATTTTTCACTGCTTTATTGATATTAATTATACATGGAAATCTATTCATTTTTAAACATAACAATTGAACAAAAAAGGAACTTTTCCCTAAATTTGTGACTTTTATCGCAGTTAGAAAGGATTGTAGTCCATCCTTATACTTGCATTAGATAGGGGCTAAAGAGGGGATTGAATTATTGGGGTAAGGTTAAAATTAACTTCCTTAAGTTTGTTGTCTGTCATTACCCAGCAAACCGAAGTTTGTCGAGCTTTGAAGATCATTCGTATCTTAGGAAATCTTGCTTTTCATAGGAACGGAAGTGGTGTTGTGTTTGCCACCAAAGATGATTTATACCGAAGTAGGTATTATTTAAAATACAAATAGGTCCTCCGGAATATCCAGATAGGACCTATGATATGGGAATCCCTTTAATCCGCAAATAAATGGATTGACTATTTCATGATCGAAATGGTCAAATAGGAATGCAGTTTAATAAAAGATTCTTTTTCGAGGATTGCTCCAAACCTTTATAAAAAGCTGGCCTTCTCGTGATTTAAACAATTTAATTCCTAAAAGTTTCAAAGGAGTTAAGATTTCCTTCATTTCAATTAGAGGCACACAGATCCCCCCTTTGTTCAATTAATAGATAGTTCATTTTTCACTATGCTTGTGTTGTTAATTATACAATGAAATCTATTTATTTAAAACAATATTAATTAAAAATACGGGAAATTTTTCCTGAATTCGAGACTTTTATCAGGGTTAATATTAATTAGGTATCATTCTTAAGGTTTGATACTAAAGGAGCGTCTGAATTATTGCGGGATAATCAGAACGTCCCTCTTATTTTATTTGGATATTGGAAGAAAGCCAGATTTTATCTAATTACAAACGACAAAGTTTAAAAGGGATGGGCAAGGGTAGGGGCCTAAATGGGTTCGGATTGAATATAAAGGAAAGTTAACATGATACTTAAAAGGGGACAGTTCATTCCAGTATCCTCTATGGTTCCCGGGCAAAGACACTTCAGGCTGCAAAACTAATAAAACTAAAAAAGAGGAGATCATTCGAACCAAGATGCGTAAGATACGCAATCCATAACGTATGAGAATTGAATTGTATTACTTTCAATTAGGAAAACTGTAATAGAAAAGAGCAAAAAAAGAAGAGGATCTTGGCTATAGCAGGCTAGATCCTATTCCTTTTCAATAAAGTTTTATAATATCAGCAATACGAAAAATGGGTTAATTATTGTCAACATCAGTCATTACCAAGTTTTTAAAAACTTCGATTGTTGTTGAGGGATAAATACCACGTCTAGAAAGAGTAAAACGGTTATCATCAGGATGAACCATTCCTTTATCATGTATGGTAAATGCCATAGGAACATTGAGTTCCTCTAATACTTTAATGGTCTCTTGATTAAATTCACCATAAGGGTATGCAAAAGCAGTATTATCGCCAATCATATCAATACTTCGTTGGATATCTTTCTTAATTGACTCGTTATCCTTTGAAACGAGGAATGCTAGGTCATTTTCATCCCTGGAGTGGAAATTATGAGTATGACTGGAATATGAAAATACATTATTTCCATCTATAATATCTTGTCTACTTAAATATTGGGTACTTCCAGGAATATATGTTTCTTGTTTATTTTCAATTTTATCGGTAATGAGAAATATGGTTGCTTTAAAATCATATTTATCCAGTATGAGATAGGCATTCGTGAAGTTATCTTTCCATCCATCATCAAAAGTTATTAATATACTATTTTTCGGAACATCGATTTTCCTATCCATAAATGCTTGGAACTCTTTTAGTGTTAATGTAACAAAGTTATTATCGTGAAGAAATTCCATTTGCTTTTCAAATTGCTCTAAAGTAACGATTGTACTTAACAACTTTCCTTTATTGTAGTGAATATCCTCTGAAAGATCTTCTTCAGCGATCACCTTGTGGTACATAAGAACGGGAATTTTTTCTGCCTTTTCATTCTCTTTTAGTGAATCAAATGTTCGAAGTCCATTATGATGATCTATTTCTAGTTCCTGGTCTCTGGCAAATACTATTTCATCGCTAACAATAGAATCAAAATTATTTATTATAAAATAAGATAAAATTCCAAAGTGAAAAATAAATAATGCTGTAAAGATAAAATTATAATGCTTTTTAACTTTCATTGTTTACTCCTAAACCACCTTTTGCCCGTCTTTATCATTATTAGAAAAAAGCTCGTTACTATAAGTTTGATAATTATTTCCTACGCGTTGCACCTTGTTCCAACTATCCTTATTTATGAAATAGCCTAAAGTACCGAGTACATTAAAAAGAATTCCTAGTAGTCTATACGTAACTATTTCAAATGGAATAAACAAACTAAGGCGGATTCGATCGAATCCTATTAACTTATATCCAAGTCGATCATTGATAATAAAAACGGCAATTCCTTGGAAGATTGCTAGACTAAAAGACATACAGAAAAGCGTAAGTGCTAAGTACAATCCACTTTCAGTAAAGAGAATGATAAATGGAATCATAGGTATGATAAAAGCAGTAATGGTCCCTAATAAAAGCGCATCAATAAGAAGGAAAATGGTTAGACTTAGATTAAACTTCATAGGTAAAGAGCGACCGTAAATCACAATGCAGTCAATAAATGCCTTTTGCCACCTAATGCGTTGCTTAAATAGGTCTCGCATCGTTTCGGGGCCTTCTGTATAGCAGACAGCTTCTGGAATAAATAATATTTTTTTATCTTTATATTTTGTTTTAACTAGTCGTTGTATTCGCATGGTGATATCCATATCTTCACCGACCGTTATACGGTAACCATTCACTTCAAATAAAGCACTTTTTCTAAAAACACCAAAAGCACCAGAGATGATAGCCAATGCATTAAATTTGGACTGAGTCGTTTTATATAAATAAAAATTAGCTAGGTATTGAACGAATTGGAATTTCAGTAGATTTTGAATTTTTAAATCCGGATTTGGATTCGTGTAATCGCCTTGAAAAGCTTGTCCAATATGGACCATTCCCCCAGCAGCAATTACTTTTTCATCATGAAAAACTGAATTAATGACTTGCAGCGAATTTACATCAAGTGTGCTATCTGCATCTAAGGTAATGATGTTTTCAAAAGTTGCAAATTCAATCCCTGCATTTAACGAATCCGCTTTACCGCCGTTAACCTTATCGATTACGAAAATGGTAGGGTATCTCTTTGATTGATATACCTTTTTTACTTCTTTATGTTCTAATTTATTTGCTTTTTCCTTTTTAATGATTTGTAAATCGAGTAAACCATGCAGTAAATCCATTGTTTTGTCAGTAGATCCATCATTAATAATAAAGGTTTCGTAGTTTTTATAGTCGACATGTAGAATGGCTCGAATACAATTCTTTAAAACTGTTTCCTCGTTAAATGCAGGAATAAGAATGGATATCCCTAGTTCCTTTTTCTTTTTTTGTTTAAATCTGCCGCCTTGTACAGTAAATAATGGAACGAAGATATAGAGAAATTGAAAGATAAAAAATACTATATACATAAATATTGTTAATGTTAAAACCATAATTGTTCTCCTAAAAAATATTTTAAACTAAAAAGCCAGTTCATTCGTCTTCATTCACTTTTTCATATACTTTTACAAAGTCTATATCGAAAGACGATGGAAAAGCGGTTAAATGATTAGGATCCCCTGGCCAATCCCCGCCAATTGCTAGATTTATAATTAAATACATCGGTTCATTCGGAACGCCGGATCGACTAACAAACCTCAATTGGTTATCAATATACCACCGGAGCTCATTCTCCTCCCATTCTAGAGCGTAATCATGAAATTCATTTATATTGTTTAAAATAAAAGAATCATGGGTGGTATTAAGGTTCCCAATCGTCCCTGTATGATGGACCATATAAACCTGTGATGGCTCGTTACCAATTGCCTCAAAAATATCAATTTCAGGTAAACCTTTCGTTTGGTCTACAGGCAGTAACCAGATTGCAGGGAAAAGTCCTTTTCCCGCAGGGTGTTTGGCCCTAATTTCTATTCGCCCGTACTCAATATGTTTTTTATTAAGTGTGTTAATTTGCCCAGAAGTATATGGATGTCCTTTATATAATTCTTTTTCACCAATAATATGCAAGGTTCCATCCATTACCTTCATGTTTTCCTTTTTATAATATTGAAGCTCGTTATTATAGTTATTGCCCTTATCTATGAAATTCCACTTTTTATCAGTTTGTTCCAAATTTTCAAACGTATCTTCCCATACTTTATTCCATTGGCCACTCTCCAACGTCTTGATCTCCTTTGTTAAGATGCTTGATGTTTCTACCTTTGTTTCTTGTTTTGTCCACTCTTTTAAATCATGACTTTCATCTAAATCCCTTTTTTCTTGTGAAAATTGACATCCTGATAAAACCAAACTTGGGAGACAAAAAAAGAATAAAAGTAGATTATGTCTCATCGAATAGATATTACCTCCTGTCCTAAGTTAATGGGAGATTAAGCTTTTATATGTATAAAGTACTTTATATACCTAGCACTATAGTAATATTGTTAATGACTATTATACTACGTTGTTGTTTTTAATTAAAATATATTGAATCGAGAATAACGAGGTAATGTTTTCCAGTTATGTAAATAATAGGGAAAAGGGCTTGTAGGGATAGGTTATCGCTTATTTTTAATAGAGTTCTCTTTTGAGAAAATGGGCAAGTATCTAAATAGGAATAAAGTCGATCGTCCATAAACAATGGGTATCATAAGGTAATAAGTTGGATGTTAGTGGTAAAGTAAGTCAAAAGCCCTTTAATAAATAAGATATTTAAAAGGGACATAAGGGAGGAAAATTGGCAATGGGCATCAAGTTTAGCCCATCGAGTTACAGACTATAAGACACTGATTCTCTTTATATTATTAGTCTGTTTGGAATATAGGTGCATGGTGTAAAGGATAATAATAATGTGGGAAGGTTTTTCCTTTCAGAAAATGTAAATAACCCCCAGCTACTTCATGTTATAAGATAGAGGTACCTGACGGAAAACTTCAATCTTATATTCCAAAATGGAGGATGAAGTAGAGGGGGTTAACAAATATAACAATCTTAATAATATACAAGGAAGGTTAGTCAATTTAGTTCTCAAAAGGTACTGATAGTAGCCATTGATACAGCTACTTTCATCCAAGAGGCTTTATTATGCAATTACTATCGAGATGTATTGGAGAACCCTTTTTTCTTTGGAATTAATCAAGAAGGATTGAAATGAGTACGTTCAAAAATAGATGAAGATCGTAGTGAGATTCAAGCGGAGCGAATCTTTAATGGAGTAGAATCAACAGCACATTAATTTAAAACTTGTTAAATAACAATACAAACTTATCGAAAAGGAGATTGAAAAGGGGCTTCTTCAAACCGATTGGAGGATCTTAGAAGCTTGGGTTCCTTTTATCTTATTGTTCATTTTATGGGCATAGTTCACTGTTTCTTTGTCTCCTCTTGAAAATACAAAGAGCAACTAAACTAGTAATACGTTTAGTTGCTGCACGTTTGGTTTTCCACTACCCATTACGATGAATGTCGCACGGTAATTCTCGGACCCTTATTGGTTATAAGTTAAGGTAATGTCTGCCATCACTGGGAAATGATCGCTTGGAAATTGTCCATGCTTCTGGTAGTTAACGATTTCAATTTCACTCGTTTTCATGTTTCCTTTTCCGAGAATCCAGTCAATACGCTTATGGGATCCTCCGCCAGTAGGATCCTTAAAGCCATTAAAGGTTCCTAAGTCTTCGTTGACTCTTGTCTGGGCTGTATCCCATAAATCATTAAATGCTCCATCACCTGTTAAAATTTGGTGTGGAAGACTATCCGGTTCAGCATTAAAGTCTCCTGTTAAAATAACCGGCAACTCTGGATCAAATTCATTCGTTACCTCAACAAGTAACTCTGAACTTTTTTCTCTTGCATTATCAGACTGATGATCAAAGTGTGTATTGACGAAGTAGAACTGTTGGTTGCTCTTTTTATCAAGAAACTTAGCCCAAGTCACCATTCTTGGAATATTGTTCCCCCATGTTTTAGAGCCAATGACTTCTGGTGTATCGGATAACCAAAAATGATCATACTCTAGCACAGTGTAATCTTTTTCGTTATAAAAGATAGCCGAGTATTCTCCGCGATTTCCACCTTCACGACCTAAACCAACCCAATTGTACTGCGGTAACACATTCTCTAAGTCCTGTAATTGTGAATATACGACTTCTTGTGTTCCAATAATATCGGGTTTCTCCATGTTAATCAGTCTTCTAATCGTAGGAACCCGTTCGTCCCATGTGTGTGGGGAAGGATCATTGTTATTTTTGTATCTTAGATTAAACGACATGGCTTTGACATCCACCGTCACTTGTGGACTTTTGTTTTCTGCAGCAAAACTAGTTAAAGCTCCCGACAACAAGCCGCTGACGAAAACCAGTAAACTGGCCGCCAATAAAAATAGGGGTTTCCATACTTTCTTCAATTCAATTCCTCCTTGTTATGTACAAATCGTTGACATTTAAAGGATACATTTCGAATGTTAATAAAATGTTATTAATAGATTTAATATTATTAAGGTGGATGTGATGAATAAAACATCATGATATCAGTAAATAGAAAGGATAAAGTAGGAGAAAAAGAAGAGGGGAATGTAAATGTATTTGGCACCTTTTTCCTGCGAAAATATATAATATTTTAAATGTTAGTAATATTTTTTACTATGTAGTAAAAAGATTGAGATATTTATTTTCATGCCTGTGACCACCCGAAACTACACGAAGTTTGTAGATCATTTAAATCTGTGAGGGAGTTGCCGTAGAACGGTATGGTGCCATGGTTTACCTCCGCAGATAACTTATATTAATACCAAAAAAATTTAAAATACAAATAGGTCCTCTGGAAAAATCCACGTAGGGCCTTTTGTCATATGGGGATCACCGTGACGCCACGAATAAACAGAATGACCATTTCATGATTGAAATGGTCAAAAAAGATTGCAGTCTATTAAAAAATTCTTTTTCGATGAGATCTCCAAACCTTTATAAAAAGCTGGCCTTCTCGTGATTTAAACAATTTAATTCCCAAAAGTTTCAGAGGAGTTACAATTTCCTTCATTTCAATTAGAGGCACACAGATCCCCCCTCTTTATAAAATTAATTATTTCACTTTTCACTGTTTTATATTATTAATTATACATTGAAACCTATCTATTTAATATACGATTGTTAAAAAATAGATAATTTTCCATAAATTTTGACTCTTGACAATGTTAGTATTGAGTAGGGCCATCCTTATATTTGAATTAGATGGGGTACCAAAGAGGGGGCTGAATTATTGAGGGGATGGTCGGAACGCCCCGCCTTAAATAGAAGGTTCATTATTGGCTAGTTACGAGTCCGCATAATATAGACGGCAGGAAGTGGATCTTCAATATCTATAAAGATTGGCAGCAACCGTTCTCGTTTTGGTCTGATGAAGGTAATGCGGAGTTTTCTTGTATGGAAGAAGCGGGGGATCTTATTTCTGCCAACTATAACTGGATGAAACTAATTAAAACGCAATGGTACACGGTCGATTAAGAAAGGTAAATTGAAATTGTCTATATGTAATATTTGTATATTCATATTTTACTATATTGAAACGTTAGTCATATTGTTGTAATATAGTAAACTATGGGCAAAGAGACCTATAAAACTAATAAATTGGAGGAGCGTACATAATGGGTTTATTATCAATCAAAACAGTTTTTGCAGGAACTGTTGCAACAGCAACAATAGCAGGGGGATTAACATTCGGGGGATCAAGCACGATTGATGCTTCTAAAGAACAATTACATGAATTAAAAGACAAAGTAGTACAATATGAAGTGTCCGAAGAATCTTTACTAGATAAAATTGAATTGGTTAAAACAAGTGCAGATGTTGAAATTGAAAAAGCTAACTCAATAATTGCAGACTTGAAAGCTCAATTGGAAGATGCTAATAGCCATGTTGTAGATTTAGAGGGGAGACTTTCTACTGCCAATAGTAGTATTGAAGATCTAAGCTCTCAAGTAGAACAGTTAAAAATTGAAAAAGCGATTTTAACCACTGAGGTTTCTGCTTTAGAAAAGAAAATATCAGAACTAGAATCCACTTCTGCTGCTGATAAAGAAACGATCGCAACTCTCCAAGCTGATTTAGATGCTAGGCAAACTGAATTAAATGAAGTCCAAAATCAATTACTAGAAGCTGATTTAATTACAGAGATTGCCGCTTTAGAAAAGCAACTCGAAGAATTCGGAAAATCTGCCGCTGTTGATCCAACAATTGTTGAGACTTTTCAAAACGACTTAGCTGCTAAACGAGCTGAATTAGAGGAAGTTCAAAGACAATTAGCTGCAACTGATGAGGATGATCAAGTAACAACGGCTAGTGCCAATTATTTAAATTTGGATAATAATGTAAAAGTGGCCAGTGCCAATTATTTAAATGAGGATAAGAAATTTACAGCAGCCAATGTCAATTATATAAATAATGATTATAATAGATTAAACAGGGAACACAGTCTGTTAGCAGCGGAAAACTTCGCACTTAATTCCGAAAACAAAGCTTGGAATGACGAAGCTGAAAGAGCAAATGCCGAAATTCAAAAAGCTAACGACAAAGTTGCCGAGTTAGAACCAGTATTGGAAGAAGTTAAAACTGCAACTGAAGACAAAAAACCTTTAACTCAATCTGAATTAGATGCGATTGATACGACTTTAGAACAATTGCAAGATTAATAAGACAAGAGACGTTTCTAACCTAAATATAAATGGGGAACGTCTCTTTTTTTTGTTTTTTTAACTGACATATTGCATAAGAAACATGGGGACGGTTCATATTAGCAGTAACTTTTTTTTATACATTATCAGGAGATACACAAGAAACAGGGCTCTTATCTTTTGAAGAGGCTTTTGAATTTGAAGCCATTATTCAAAATGAAGAAAATTTTCCACAGCTAAGTTCTCCGTTTGTATGGAATGCTGATAATGGAGATAATGATATTTCCTTTTATGTACTATCAGATTCAGGGGTAGAATCTCCCAATGGATTACTTAAGCCTACGTGGATCGGAATCACCACTTCAAATAAGCCAGGTGGCCAGTCTGACCCGAAGCTTCTAGTTGAAAAATTCGATGCTGAAACATTAACATTCGAAGGAACGATTGAAGATGCTCCGGATTATAGAAGCCAGTGGATTAATCAGCCATATACACTGAAAAAAATGGATAACAATCATATATTATTAACAGTTGGTGACGAAGAAATAAACATTCATAATGACGGAAAAGAAAATAATTAAGGGTTTATTACGCACTTTAGAACAGTAAAAAGGTCAGTATAATCAGTTAGCGGGCTCGGTTCAGAGATGCAATATTTGGGTACCTATTACGCCCGAAGCAACTGGAAGTTTGTTGTGTTATTTTAGAAGGCATTTGAAATAGAAGCGAACTTATCGGTTGTACAGTGGATTCGACATACCATGGGGGTTAGATTGCCGAGGTACTGTTCAAAGGTTGACCCAGAGGTTAAGAGAGGGAAGAGATTATGAAAATGAGCCCATTATTTGTAGTTATGACATTAATCGTTACACTTATATTTATTCCTATTATTTTTAATATATTTTTTCTTTGGGATAGCGGTTATGCAAGAGGTAAAACCAGTGATTGGTTTACCTTATATGGGAATATTTTTGGTGGACTAATTGGGGGGTTTTTTACGTTTATAGCACTGATGCTCACATTTAGATGGGAGGGTGAAAAACAGAAGGAGCTAGATAATAAATATCAGAATCGAATGGTTAAAAACTACGTCATCAATAATCGATATTATTTTAACAAACTAGAAGGTGAACTATTGAAAATTAGGTCCGTAATAGATGATGAATATCAAAAAGAGTTAATATCTGTAGCAAGTTCAATCAACTTTCAAAAATCCTCGTATAAAGAGCACGGTTATTATCTGGACAATAGTAAAATAGAAATAAAGAAATATGAATTCATTCTTAAAAATATAGGCAATATTAGCAGTGAATATCAATTGTTTTTAAAAAATAATCTAACAGAATTTGCTAATTTACAAGAATACTATGATGATGCACTAAACTTATACTTAATGATTAATTTTCTACACGATGATATAGATTACGCTTTAAAAAGCGATTATTACAAAGACTTAGACTTTCTATACAACTTTATCAACCATGATGATACAGGCTATTCAGTAATAATACGGCTTCTTCGTGACCATATTTTGGCCATGTGGGAGAGTCAAATCAGTGATAACCATATTGCCTCATGGATGCAGGAAAATTCCATTCCTCATATAAAAGGGTAAAGTCAGGGGAAACAGAGTGGGTTGGGCTGTCTAGTAAAGTAGGGACAAGAGGACGGTTCTCACGTTTGACTTTTCTTTGAAATTGGTGTTAGAACAATATTTCGGTGGAAAGGGGAAAAGGTCGGTGAACTGCTGGACCGCCCCTGTGTTTTCTTAGTTTTTTCCAGAAATTACTTTAAATCAATCTGCCTTTTTACTTCAAATTGTATTTTTGCAATAGTTGTGTCTCGTGATTTAGAAGAGCCCTGTAGTAAAAGCTGGTTACAGGGCTCTTAAATCTCCTAAACTATTCAACTGTCTAGTTAGTATTGAACCTATTTCTTCCTCTTTAAATCCTCTCTTCATCTCCATAATCCCTAAGGGTCATGGGGAGTAATCCCTGCCCACATCCATTTTGTGTCCTCTTGTTTTGTAACGTATGAGAAGACCTGACCGACTCGATTTTCCAGTTTGTATCCTTCCGTTTTAACCATTTTCCATGCTGAATCTCTTAAGTTGCTGTTAAAGAATTCATCTAAAACGGCTTTCT
The DNA here is from genome assembly GCF_036670015.1 of Niallia sp. XMNu-256. Taxonomy (NCBI): domain Bacteria; kingdom Bacillati; phylum Bacillota; class Bacilli; order Caryophanales; family Bacillaceae; genus Niallia; species Niallia sp. XMNu-256. The sequence continues at coordinate 3,850,090 of NZ_CP137636.1, read as the reverse complement.
TTTCCATGCTAATGCCATCCTTTTCAATCGGTTTAATTATTATTCCTTATTATTTTTCTCTTCACGACTAATCGTATAGTTCAATCGCTCGGGACCTTTGACAAAATGGATGCCCTTATCTTTTTCATATAAAAAGGTCATTGAACACTTCATGGGCGAGCGTTCTAATAGAACATTATATAGAAAACTGGCTTGACCGCGCTTGTCTTGAAGTAATGATAACTTTATATCAATGGTCAATGAATGGCCGTGTTTCGTATGTACAATGGTCTTTTTTGCATCAGTTGGATCTGGCGTGACATCAGCAATATGAGAATTGACCAACCAAACGGTTTCAGATTTCCGTCTAGCATGGCAGCGAATGAGGAAAATATTATGGCTGGTGGATAAACCAATCGGCAGCATATATTTCTTTTTTAAAATTAACCGAGCGGATTCGATGGCTCCCTCAACAGTTGATCCAATGTGTAAGAAAGAGGTCTTCACAATTTCATCAGGGGATTGGGGAACGATAAAGATGTTCTCACCTTCAATCACTTGTGTATACTCATACCCATTTTCAAAATAAGATATCAATGCCGAAGTCCTTATATTAATCAAATACTTATTATTCATTTTTATCCTCCTAGTATTGGTTTTGTTTATATTAGGCATGTTTCAACAAGGCTGTCATAGAGTTCATTTTCCATGCGGACGAACTAAGTTTGTTCTTTGGAATGATCTTTTAGAAAATAATCATGTGTAAATTTTCACATAAAGATATGAGATTAAGTAACATCAACTAGAGGCCTCACCTCCTTTCCAAGAGTTCCGATTCTCTTTTATATACCTTTGTTAGCGTTTACAATTTTAGTGGGAAATAGAGCAATCATGACTGCCTTTATACGTATAATTTGTCTTGATTATCATTACAAGTTTAAATATTGAGTTGATTATATTATTCTAAAATAATTATTCGTTTCTAATTTCTGAAGTAGACAGGGGAGGGGTCACGTTTAAAGGGAGTGTACTATTCAAAGATGCAAACTTAAGTGTCTTGTTGTATCTTCCTTTTATAACGTATTACATAACCTCTTTGCCCAGTTTATCTAGTGTCATTCTTTTTCACTCTTCCTCAAAAATCTCCTTCACAGTTTTTTAAAAAGTATTTGTATATTACAATAATTTACTCTTTAAGGAGTATAACATAATGCAGGAGAACATTAACATACGTACTTCAATTGTTAGAAGTTCGTCTTGGGAAAGTCTTATTTTAAATGAGATGATTTCTAGGTAACTTTTAGGTTTGTGCCCGAAAATAGGGTGAAAACCTCGATTTTGTGTACCTTTTCCCGCAAATTCTCTGATTTTACAGTAAAAATAGAAGATATAATTAATATATGTCAACTTTTCAACACTTTAGGCATTTTAGACTAGCTTCTTTATTTTATAGGATAAAAGATCTATTTAAATGTTTAAAATCCGGTTATATACCATTTGTAAATGCTTATCTGTTTTTATATAACATAGCCTGTTATAGACTACCTTGTAAAAGTACCCTTCGAAGGTAGTATGAATGATTCCCCTTTTGTACTTGAAAATCGTTTGCTTAAATTCCATGATCATTGGTTCAATGACATCATCAAAAGGGATGGATAGGTTCAATTTTTTGTAAGCAAGATTGATTTTGCTCCAAATCTTGTAAATATCATCAATTGGAAAGAACGGTTGGGCTGCTTTAATAAAGTCCTCATGAACATAATCTGGTAAGAAGCTTGCGTCTAGTTCATGCCATGCGGTTTGCTGTAAGAGAGCATGGTTGTTTTGATTCGTGTTAGAGTGGGTCTCTAAATGAGTAACTGGTATTTCCTCTGTGAGGATGGGTTGAGAATTTGTTGACTCATTTGATTGATGATTGATTTCTGACTCCTTTACGTTAATACGGTTTTGATTATTACTCTCACAGAGTGAGCTTTGTTTATTCTCTGCTTTATTAGCAGTGACAGGTAGAGTGACATCCTGGGGTGACACAGGTTGCAAAAGGGAGTCAATCGATTCAAAAGGCTGGATTACTAACAGATTGACACCTTGTTTTCCATTCATGCGGGCCGTAGGAATTTTTTTAAGAAATGAAAGCTCTTCTAAAAGCTTCACCGCTCGAATGACCGTTCTGCGGCTCAAACTGATTTCGTTTGCAATGGTATCATATTTCGCAAATGACACCCCAACCACTTTCACTGAATATCTCCATAGAAAATGTAGAACCTTGTTGGCACCATCTGAAAGAGTTGATTTAAATTTATATAAAAACCCACGAACCGCCAGATCCATTTCGTCGATAGAAGTAAAAGATTGATAGTGTTTAATTGTCTCGTAGTTTAGCTTTTCCATTGGAATTCTCCTTTTGTCAAATTCGGAAACCGTTTTCAACAATTTCTAATTCAAATGTATAGAAGGAACAGAAATTTGTACAATAACCAAATATCGTGGAAATCGCTCAAAAAGCACTCAATTGGGGGCGAATTGATATCAATTCACCCCCAATTGCATGTTTTTCAGAGGAGATAGTGAGAAATTGGTACAAATTTTGAAACGTGGGGACGGTTCTCGCGTTTCATTAAATTCGGGGCGTTACAGTAATTCCACGAAAGATACGGTGAAACATCAGAAACGTCCGGTGTTTCAGTATATTTGTTGAGAGTATAATTTTTATATTATTGAGAGGAGGGTTATTAAGGGTGGTGCATGCAGGAGGATTAAGCCAACAAACTTTGAACAATCAGTCATTTAATATGTTCAAAGGCTCTGTGTTCCTAAAGCAGAGTAAGCGGGGGGTTTGCACATTTTTAATAATCTTCAACGGTAAGAGAATACAATTTTTTTCTTGAAGAAGGACAGATATCAATCTGTCTTTTTTTCGTATTGTTTTTCATATATGTAAAGGGAAACGTTATTTGTTCTAGCCTCGTTTACTCTTAACCACAGCCAAACGAAAGCTAATAAATTATAACTATACCTGCTTTGGGAGCTTATACGAAAATTAGACACTTAAAAAGCATCAAAGGAATCTGAAAAATTGCGTAAAAACATAGGATAATCTTGTGGATAAAAATACTTATCCTAACGGGTCAAATTTCTGTTGAACTTATGGAACAGTTTTGTTAGATTAAAGGTCATATTATTTAAAAACATGTTTATTATGGATTTAGAAAAGGAGTGAGAATATTGTTGGAGGCTGATGTAAAAATGACAAAAGAAATTAAACCTAAGGAAAATGCAAAACGAGGGGATTCGATTTGGTTTTTCATTTTCGTTGTACTGCCATTTATATCTATCATTTATTCGTTCGGTGAATTTCTTTATAAGACTGTCTAGTTATCCTCCAAACCATAATAGAAACATGGGGACGGTTCTCGCGTTTCATTTGTAAAGAATGAAACAGCAGAACCGTCCCGGCGTTTCCCTAATTAATGTGAAGGTTTGCGTAGAACTTTACGTAGGTTATGTCCGATATAGCCAGCAAGATAGGACGTGATAAAGCTTCCAATAAACACTTTAAATAAGTGAATGGTAAGTGTAATACTAAGCCCTTCAGATGGATAACCGAGCCATGTCATTTCACCCTCAACCGTAAACGAGCCAATGGAAGCTAATATAACGGTGAATAGACTGTAGACAAGGCTAAAAATGGCCAATGAGAGATAAATAGAATGATTGGTTGACCTCAATGAATAACCAGCAATGAGTAAAAAGATGATCGGAATCAAAATAGCAAGCTTTAAATATAGATCAATGTCGTAAGCACTAATAAAATATTCAAATTGATCCATATCCACTTCATTTGCACTTCCATGGAATCGGAAACCGGAGAATATCGAGTAATCAATCCCACCGCTTTCTTCATAGAGTCCTTTCCTTGTGATATTGAAAGATAACGGTGAAAAATGAAGCATGCTATAGATTAAGGTTGAAAAGACAACTCCTGTAAAACCAACATTGATAGCAGAGTATTCAAATAATTGGTGAATGAACGGGTCCTCTAACCATTCAAGGCTGTCCTGTAAATCATTTGCTTTTATAGCAAGAATCACAATCATGATGACAGAAATAAGCGCAAAGCCTCTGATAAAAGCAGCGAACCCTTGGTGGATGGCACTTCCAAAAGGCATGAGGGATTCAAGGTGCTTCGTGATTCTCCGATAATCGATACTAAATAGCATACCTAATAAACTAAAACCTGTACCAATGAATAAACTTTTTATAAAGGTTAATAAGAAGTTATAAGAAGAATCAATTTTAAGGAAGATGCTATCTCCGTTTTCTGAAAGGGTCAATTGATAATTATAACCACTGAATAGGGAAAGGAGAGCGACCATTAGACTGTATAGGATACCGATTCCAGCTGCACCGATGAGGATAGAAATAATCGAGTTCTCTGGATTTTTCCTTTGATAAATAATGCCAGCAATAAACAACGCGATCAAAGGGAAGAGCATATACAGGACGTTTTGGCCATTTAGACTAAGCTTACTGGATAACTTTAAGACTTCCCCATATAGATGATACGTCCCTTTAAGCTCAAATTTCGGAGACATCTGGTGTGAGGCCATGACAAAGTCCGTAAATTTCATTATTTCATCGGGGGCCTCTACATTTGCGTCAAACTCCTTTGATATTTCATAAGCCATATCCTCCGGAGTGGTATGAAAAGCCATTTCAAACATTTCATTATTAAACGCATTGAAGGAAGTAGATAATAAAAAGTTAAAAGCAAGCATTAAAACAAAAGCAATAATGGCTGGAATTAACGCTCTTTTTAAAACATGAATCATCCCCCTAGGGGTGAATGAAATTAATTTAGACGGCAAACGAATTTTTCTTTGTCTTTCCTGTGTAACGGCCTTCGGTATTTCCCCCACTTCTGTCAGTTTGAGCAGATGATCACCACAAATGGAGCAATAATTATCTACGGCAGATGTATGCTGGCCGCAACCTGAACAGAAGTTCCTATCATTATGAGTGAATCGTAAACTGTGATTTATAGTGGGATTTTTAAGTGGGGTGCCATCATGTAAACAGTAATTACTCCAATCCGGGTTGGATTGGCCACAATTTTTACAGTACATATTGCATTCTCCTTCTTCGCGTTATTCTATTTTTATCCCGCAACAGTTGCAAAATTGTGCCGCTTCAGGAATTCTCTCATTACAAGTCGGACATTCCTTTGTTGCCGTATCGGATGGACTAACTTGTAATTCAACTTTATAACCACAACCTGCACAGAAACGATCTCCTTCTGTGAGGGGGGAGGCGCATTGTGGACAGGAGTGCACTTTCGTATGAGCATTTAACGCTGCGATTGCCTGCTGAGATTGGTAGATTTTTTGATCTAGCTCAATTAAGGAAGAAAATTGATCTAGATGTTCTTCTGATTCTAATTCCTTCGTACGGAACTTTTCGTAAACATCCTCTCCCAAATGAATGAGAATTTCGGTTCTTTTCAGACTTGCTTCTTGAATGATCTTTTTATATTGAGTTATCGTTTGGGAGGATTGTAGATTGCCTTGAATTTTGCTAATGCCACTTCCAATTTTTTCATAAATATCCGCCATACCTTACACTCCTTTATGATTAAAATAGAATGATATCCCATGTCTAAGGTGCATGATAGTATTATATAGTTTTAAAAGTTTGAATATGTTAGAAATCTGCATTGAAACATGGGGACGGTTCTCGCGTTTCATCATTTTAATAATGATGAAACATCAGAACCGTCCCGTCGTTTCATTTGTCCGTGTTGAAAATGGCACGTTAGCTAGCTAAAAGATGATTTTGGAGATGAATCGTCATTTATTTGTTGATTAATTCATATTTCCTAGTTCTTTTTTCATTTATAATTAAACTTATAAACTGGAAAAGAGGGAAAAATATGAAAAAAGTATTAGTTTTTTTAAAAAAGAGATGGAAATACGTATTAACGGCATTTATTGCCCTTATGATTGGAGCTGCCAGCGGTCCTTCACAGGAACAATTAGATAAGGCTAATGATAAGATTGATACTTTAAAAGTAGAGCTGTCCAATGAAACAAAAACAGTAACAAGTTTGGAAACTCAAAATAAAGATTTACAAGCTAAAGTAGATGAAGCTGCTCCATGGTTTGAAATGAAAGACGAAGAGCGTAAACAAGCAGAAGCAGAAGCTAAAGCCGCTGAAGAACAACGTCTAGCTAAAGAAAAAGAAAAGAAAGAAGCTGAAGCTGCAGCCAAAGCTGCTGAGGAAGCAGAGAAACAGCGTCTTGCTGAAGAAGAAGCAAAGAAAGGCTATGACACAGGTATTACTTATGATCAATTAGCAAGAACTCCTGACGATTTTATTGGTAAAAAGGTTAAATTCCGCGGCAAAGTGGTTCAAGTAATTGAAGGGGGCACTGAAACTCAAGTAAGAATAGCGGTTAATGATGATTATGACACCATCCTTTATGCGGGATTTGATAAATCAATTGTCAGCTCTAGAGTATTGGAGGATGACAAGATTACCATCATGGGACTATCATCTGGCCTAATCACATACGATTCCACAATGGGCGGAAAAATATCCATTCCCGGTGTTCTAGTTGAAAAGATAGAACAGTAATGAAACATGGGGACGGTTCTCGCGTTTCATATGTAAAGAATGAAACGGCAGAACCGTCACGGCGTTTCCCTGAAATACGACGGATAGGACATTTAAAACTAGAACGATTTAAGAGCGATATTGTAGAACATGCAGCAGTATTCTTAAGAGTTTCCTCCATATTATCCAAACTCCACAAAAGTTGGATTAGTGGGGGATGTGTTTGATTCGGCTATCGAGGATATCGTAAAAAGCAGGATGTTTTTATCATTTTGGGTGTTAAACATTAGTGCCTATAATGGTAAAACTAGAACGTGATCTCGATCTTAATTGTAAAAGGAAAAATAACCATAAAAATAGATTAGGAATTAGCACGATAGTGTGCTATACTTGGTCTACCATTTTAACGATTACCGATTTTGTTTCATGATGTTGCTTAAGCCCTATTCATTTATGAGTAGGGCTTTTATTTTATTCTGTAGACAAAGTCTCTTGTTCGTAAATTAACTTTGACGGGCAATCCTACTGTCCTTCATGCAAATAAAAAGCAGTTTGAGTAAATAAGTAAATAAAAAAACAGACCCTCAATAAGGGGTCTGTCATCTGGAATTATTAAGCTTTTTGAACGTTTGTAGCTTGTGGGCCACGTTGACCTTGTTCAATTTCAAAAGTTACACTTTGACCTTCGTCTAAAGATTTGAAACCGTCGCTTTGAATTGCTGAGAAATGTACGAATACGTCTTCTCCTGCTTCACGCTCGATGAATCCAAAACCTTTTTCTGCATTAAACCACTTAACTTTACCTTGTTCCATTAATGTTGCCTCCTCGTGTGGATCTCCACACATTGTGTTACTATCCTTGCTCAAATACCTTAGACGAAAAACAAAATCTTTTCTCAATCTGAAAAAGAACAAAAATAATTCTTCTTTAGAATAACAGACATATCATGAAAAAGCAAATAGTTTTTTTAAAAACAAGTATTATTGAAGGATAGAGTCCGATACAAAAAGCGCCATCCACAAGAATGGCCCCGATTATGGAATATAGAAATAGAGAAAGATCATCCACTTTCAGCCTTTAGTGAAACGAAACAGCTTCAACCTTTACTTATTAATACAGAGTATCTCATTTTTTTAAAAAACAGATGCCATTCTACAAGGATTAAAGCAATTGTAAAGCCTGGATCAAGAAATTCACAAAATAAATAAACGTAATCAAGACATGGGAAAGCTGATGTGAACAATTTAATCAATACACGGAAAAAAATATGGTAGAAATAAACAAAGTCTTAGCATCGTCACAGGGACGCCCCGAATAATAATTTTTCACAAAAGGCTAATTTCGTTTTCTATCGATAAGCGCACAATTCTTAAAGAGTTGTGCCTTTTTTAATCTAATAACGACATCACGAGGGTGCCCTTAAATTGGAGGGCCTTTATAAATTCCGAGAGTTTTGTTGTTTAAAATGGAGTTTTTAGCAGCTTTCATGTGAAAGATATATTAGAATGATTAAGTTAGTGAGTAGAGTAGATTATATAGGCAATTGGAGGTAAAAAAGTTGAATCATTATGATCCGCAATATTATATATCTAAATTAGGTTTAGAACCGCATCCAGAGGGTGGATATTTTAAAAGAGTCTGTGAATCAAAGGAAGCGATAACAGATCAGGAGTTATCCGTTGATTTTGAAGGGAAGCGACTGCTTTATACGAGCATTTATTTCTTGCTAACTTCAAAGGATGTTTCTCATTTTCATCGCTTACAATCCGATGAATTATGGTATTACCATGGGGGGAGTCCGTTATCTGTCCATATCATCGATGAAAATGGAGAATATCATGAGCGAAAATTAGGGCTGAACCTCGATAAAGGGGAAGTTCCACAAGTTCTAGTTCCTAAGAACAGCATCTTCGGATCATCCGTCACGGATAAAGACACATTCTCACTAGTAGGATGCATGGTCTCACCAGGCTTCGAATACCAGGACTTTGAAATGTTCACACAGGACGAGCTTTTATCGAAATACCCTGAACATAAAGACATCATTATGAAATTGGCATATGAGATCATTCCGGTTTAATGAAACGTGGGGACGGTTCTCGCGTTTCATTAAATGAGGTGTCACTAAACAGGGTGTCACCGTGACGCCCCGATGAATATAAATTGTTAAACTGGTAAAACTAATAATGTATTCCCCATTTAGAGCATCTGTCTATCAAAACAGATGCTCTTTTTCGTTTATAAAACCCTTGTTATTGCTGGCGATTACGATTGCTAGTACCAGCATTGTTATGGCTGTCAGTACGCTCGCCAACTTGGTTACCAAGAGCATCACCTGTAATATAATTTTCAACAGCGCCCAGTGGTCCAACTATGGCTCCCCCAGCACCCTCTACTGCCTCGCCATGATTTGTTGCATTTTTACCGATTTGTTTTGTAGCGTTTCCTTCTCGAATTGTGTATCCATTACGATTGAGTTTGTTATTTTCAGTCATCGATATCACTCCCCTTTTAAACGGTGAAGATGCTCGACTAGCACCGTCCTCGCAACATATTCTACCCAACTACAATCGTCTTACCCACTTATATGAAATTTCCTTAAAATCCCCTTTATAGTTGGAGGTTGGGGATGGCGTTAGAAATTGCCTATTATCTTGATTAAAGGACCACGCATATTTTAAACCATTTTTGTGAAAAACAATAATAGATCTTATTCTAAGGAGGTTACGGTCTATGTCTTTTATTTGGAGCTTAATTATTGGTGGGGTTATTGGCTGGCTAGCTGGTCTAATAACAGGACGTGATATTCCTGGGGGTATATTTGGAAATATAATTGCCGGTTTTATTGGAGCATGGTTAGGATCGCTTATTCTTGGGAACTGGGGACCCGACATTGGTGGTTTTGCTGTGATCCCAGCCATTATTGGTTCGATCATTTTAGTTTTAATTGTGAGCTTTATTTTGCGAAGAGTAGGTAATAATCGCAAATATGGTGAAGCCTAAATCAAACGGGGCGTCGCTGTGACGCCCCGAAAACGTTATTTTGTCGGATTTAACGCAAAGATAATAACACTTTTATCCAAGTCAAAGTCCCAGTCCACAAAGATATCAACAACTTTAGAGTTCAATATCTCTTCAAAATGGTTATTATTATGTAATAATTCTTTTTCAACCGCTCGTTTTGCTAATGTGAGTGGTTCACCCATGCCTTGTCTAATGAGTTGTTTTTCGATTCTGACCAATATTCCATTTCGAATGACAAGTAATGTACGGGGATTCAATATACAGGAATAAATCTCTTCCGGTTTCTTTTCTGACTCTCTGCTCAAGTTGATGATTTCGTTGTGAATTTTTTCCTTTCCGACGTAATCTTCTATCACCTTTTTCTCTGAACGGGTTGAATCTGTTGATATCCCTGTAAACATCGCTGATTTATTATGAAGTCCCCAATCAAAATAAAACTCTCTGACTTCCATCCCTGTAATGATTTTGATATATGCCTTTATTTCCGGGATCAGTGTTTGCATGACCATGTCCCTTGTTTGTTGAACGATTTCTTCTTGCTTTTGTTTCATTAAAACCTTTTCGGTTGGAGACAGGAAATTTCTTATATAAAAGGTAATAAACGTGCCACTAATCGAAACATATACCGATTCTGGCCCCTTCCCAAAGTTATTGCGAAGCATTTTACTAATATAACTACTTAACTCGGATGATTGTTGATGTTCTTTCGTATCCAAATAAGCAAACCCCTTTCAACCTACGTCATTGGTGCCTATATTCTCCCCAGAAACTCAATATATTATTGGTGAAAAAAATAGCTGCATTATAGTTTCTTTTAACAGTCGGAATAAATTATAATTGAAATAGGTGGAGGGATAGAAATGCCATACCACTGATAGGAGTAGGATATGTTTTCAAATGTAAGCGATAAATTATTAGTAATGTCTTATTTTAACGCCTTAGAATTAAAGGTAGAACAAGATTTCATCCTTTTATTGAGAAGGGAGATTGATCGGAGAGGGATTAAAATTTGAAAGGTAGAAAGATTGGTCTTAACCAATGCTTTCTATTAAGTGTAAGTGTAATTTCTCAACATTCGATTGCCATTATTTTATTAAATTAGAAGGTATTCTATCCCTTCATTCTTTTTTATAGGCACGTAATGAATTAGGGGTTGGGGGTAATATTTTTTACAAAATAAGAAAAGTGACATCTTATATTTTGAAGATAAGTAATTATTGAAAGGGATAGTCATACGATCTCAAAATTAATTGCCCGATGATGGGTTCATGATAAGAAGAATGATGATTACAATGGATAAAAAATAATTGGACGCAGTCTCGGTCAATAGAGTTTAAACATTTTATTTATCTTGTGGAGAGCATTTTCATATAGAGAGATTTAAATGTTTTTTACACATTGGTCAAGCAGAGTCATGCATGGTACGCTATGGAAATTTGAGGAAAACAAGTTTCGATCAAACGGAACTACGGTGGATCAGTTTTGAAGATATGATTTTACAAGACTAGAATACGTAAGATCAAGAGGATTAGAAGTCTACTAAACACCAATCTAAAAAAACAAAGGGTGGAAAAGCTGATCAAGGACATTGTCTAAATGATATTTGTGGAGGACCTGTATGACTAAACAATACATTGAGTTCATTTTAAAAAATGAAGAACACTTAAAACAGGTGAAAGAGTTGCAGAAATTATGGGAGGAATATGTAGACTATCATATCAACGATATTGAAATTAGTGCGGATGGGACGAATGTTCCTGAGAGTCATACGCACACGACTCAATATATTGGTGATGAATTTAGAAGACTAATAGAAGATAACTATTATTTTGACCAAGACTGTGACCCTTATTATGTGATTGAAGAAGGATATGAACAGGCGTTATTTAGTCATCACCTGATCGATTTTATCCATGCGATAGAAGATGAACAGAAAAGAAGGCATACAAGAAAGAGACAGCCTCAAAAGATGTGGGAAAAGTTAAAGGATTTGGGGTTGGAGAACGAAGGCAAGGAATAGCTCTATAGGTTGGGTGGAGGAGAAATGAATACAGGTCTGGAACCAATTTTTAAGCAGATGGATTTTCGCTATCGTTGAGAAACGAGGACGACACTGCGGTTTTCCAGATGATCGATTAAGAGTTAAAACTTGATGAAAAGTGATGTTGGATTAATAAACGAAGCAGCAGAAGGCTTTGTTTTTTTTGCGCAGTGGGGGCAAAGTGACACCCCGAATCTTTTCCACTGTTGGTATTGTTATCCTTAGAAAATAATGTTACAATTATATTGGCTAATGTCTTGCAGTCATTGGTTATAGAATGAATGATGAAAAGTAATCAAAGTTTAATATTTATATTGTTTTGGTAAATGGTAGAAACTATTTATATATAGTCGTCTTAACTGTGGCCTAACTTCTTTGTTATAGAAGTTAGGCCTTTTTATTTTTATAAGGAGGATTTCAATGGTTGTAGTACAAGAGGATTTGCTGGCTGTCAGCAGTTCTTTCAGCAAAATAATCAAGCGAGGGATTGGAAAAGGACCTGAATCTTGTTATACAGTGTTTACAGCAAATCGACTATATGTTTATATTCGTAACTTTATGACACCTGCAGAGGAAATCTTAACGAGTAAACAGGAATATAACCTAGTCATGAAATATCGATCCTCTGTTATAACCGCGTTGTCTGTTGAATTAGTAGAAGAGGCCTCGCAGCTGTTAGGGATCTCCTTTAACTCTTTCTATCAAGATTGGAATTTCGATACGAACTCAGGTGTTTTGCTACTCGTAAATAATAAAAATGATTCGAAAGTGACGTTAGATGAAAGCTTTGAACAGGAGTTATTCCAATGTATTCGAAGGGTCAGCTCCCAGCTTCATAAAGTTCCGAGTGAACTACAAGTGATCAAGAATACACAGAGTGTCTGTGCAATTGAACTTAAAGGGACCATCTATCCGTTGGAGCACTTGCTTTTAGATAAGGGGAATGAAGACCTGTTACTAACCTACACGAGAGAAATTAAAAAGGGATACCTCCAGCACAAAAGAGTGTTTGAAGACCTATTTAATCGGTCGATGAAAGATATCTTCCTGATGTGGGATTGTAACCTAAATAAACAATATTTGATTTTTAGCTTCAACCGGTCTGAATGAAACATGGGGACGGTTCTCGCGTTTCATTTGCAACGAATGAATTCGGGTGGTCACAGTCACGCCCTGAAAAAAGGGGCGCCCCGAAAATGAAACATCAGAACCGTCCCGGCGTTTCATAAAAAAACACGATTTGTCGTATGTTCATGACAAATCGTGTTTTTAGTTATTTTGTTAATGTTTCACTAATTGCTTTAACACTTTCCAATTCTTCGTTCACTAGTGTTTTAAGTAGTTGGATTTGATTTTCTAATGCTGAATTTAATGCTTTCAGTTCTTCTGAAACATCTGCATTCGGTTGTTCTTTTTTCTCAATTAATGAGTTGATTTGATCATATAAATCCACATGCCCGATCACTCGACCGGCTCCCCACATCAATCTCTCTTCAGGTTGATCTACTACATAGTCTGTGAAGTAGTCGAACACTTCTCGATCCCAATCATAAGCATACCAGTTATTATCAACTGCCCATAGGTATTCATCTAAAGCGGTGTTGATCTCGCCCTTATTCAATGCTTCAATGGAAAGAGAAAGGTTTTCTATATTGTTTTGTGCATATTCATGAGGGAAAATTTGTACGTCTTCCCAAGTTAGTTTTACTAATTGGTCTTGTGCCAATTTAAACGTTTCCAATAGTTTAGCGTTTAGCGTTCTGCTGTCTTCATATAGCTTTTTCGCAGTTTTTTCGTCCCCTTCATTTAATGCCTGTTGATAATTTTCATTAATATTTTTCACTTCACTATTTACTTTGTCCACTTCAGCGATCACTTCGTCAATTTGGGATACGAGTTCCTTTGAAGATACGCCCGATTGTTCAAAAACATCCTGATTGATTGATTCTTTTAATGCATTTAAACGGACGGTAAAATCAAGTGGTACAACAGCTGTCTGGTCATAATAGATTGCTAGTAAGCCATATAAATTATGGTGGAATAAGTATGCCTTTTCATTATACGTTTCATCAGTATCAAATTGACTATGATAATGTGTACGCATAAACTCGCTATCTTGGAAGTCATTTCGTAGTGCTGGAACACCACCAAGGGAGAATGAAAAATCATCTGACCAGGTACGAAGTGGTGATACAACGGATATCCCTTCTTCATACACACCATCTACAGCTGGTACCTTCTTTGCAAAGTCTTCAAGGTAAGGCTTCAGTTCATATACCGAACGAATTTCTTCACTTTTTGCATGCTCATATGCAGGAAGCTCAAAGTTGATGTTTGCCACTGCTTTTCCAGCCCATTCAGGATGAATTCGGAAAATTTGATTGTATGCACCTGTTGACCAGTCATAACGAGTATTAGAAACTCCCCATTCCTCAGCTGCTAGTGCGTTAAAAATAATTGTTTTTTCTGGTTGGTACCCACTGTCGATTAAGCCTTTCGCAATTCCAAGCATGAGACCGATCGCTGCATTATCATCTTGGAATCCTGTGAAATAGGAATCATAATGTGCAGAAAGAATGATGTAAGACTCGGGATCTTTCCCGATAATTTTTCCGTAATAATTATAGGACTTCCCGTCAAAATTTACGGTTGATTTAGCATCAAAGTTCACCTTTAATGTTCCTGTTTCACTGTTGCTGATCGCTTCTTTTAAAACTTTTGCATCTGTTTGTGACATGGAAAATGCAGGTGCATCATCTGGTCCACAAATATCTTGTGCATTTAATGCATCTGGGTCTACCTCAGAATAGCCGCCTTCTTGAACAGCGATGATCGCAGCTGCCCCTTTAAAATGGGCTTGTAAAGCGGGATAGTTCACCCACCACTCTTCACGCTGGTTAATATCCACGAGGACAATTTTTCCTTCAATGTCTAGTTCAGCCAGGTCATTTTTTGTTCCTTTTCCTGCATAGACAACGTCAAACTCTTTCACACCATTTGTATTGAAGTTTACTTGATAAGCGCCTAAAACGGAATGATAGTCTTGTCCATTTGCATCTTTAAAAGATAGCTCCGCTTTTTCAAATTCCCAAGTATCAAGGGTAAATTCATCGCGCGTAACCTCAGTAAGACCAATATTTTTCATTTCTTCATAGATTTTATTACCTGTTTTAATTTCAGCTTCTGATCCAGCCGTTCGATAACCTAATTTTTCATTTGTCTTATACTCTTCTAAACTTTTAGTAAATTTGTAAGAATAGTCAATATCTACTTTTGATAAATATTCATCACTTGCAAGTTCAAATGCATTTTTCTCTTTTCCGTTGGAAGGCTCTACATTTGTAGTCACCTTACTAGAATCCTCCTCCTTACACGCTGAAATGATGAAGACCATAACCAATAACAAAAAAATAAAACCAAACCTTCTCCTCAAAAACCCCACTCCCTTACATTTTTTCCAATATTATACTATTAAACTCTAAAGAGTGAAACATGGGGACGGTTCTCGCGTTTCATTCAAAAAATGAAACATCAGAACCGTCCCGGTGTTTCGCATCAACCCCTATAAAAACTACAAAAGTCACAAAGATTCACAAAGTGTTCACATTGTGGTACGATGAGTTTATTGTAATTAAGAAATAGTAGATTCATTGATGAGAGGTAACGAATGTTGCGGTTTCATCCTGTTCTTCTAATCTTAATGGCGGGATTGGTACCTGGTATTTCACAATGCTTAGATGTTAGCCCACCATCAAATGGTCATGCAGTTAGATTGCATCGAACCGTTTGTGGTGGGCTTTTTGTCGTTTGAAAAGCTCTTGCATGTTGGAGTTTCCATACCAATTTTTAGAAAGCGGCTGAGCTTGTATGGTGAAATCGCCCTTAATGAAGGGTTTTCTATACATGGAAGGCATCTATGAAAATACTTTAATGGAGGGGAAAACGGATGGCATTTCATAATCCACAACGTATTGCACGGCTAGTAGTCGATGCCGGTGCAAATAAAGCAGTTATGTCTGTTCCAAACACATTGGTTTTGGGGTTTTTAGCGGGAGCCTTTATCTCATTGGGGTTTCTATTAAATATTCGTGTCGTCGCAAATCTACCAAGTGAATGGGGTTCGTTCACCTCCCTTCTCGGTGGGGCTGTTTTCCCGCTTGGGGTCATTCTTGTGGTTCTTGCTGGAGGGGAACTCCTGACAGGGAATATGTTGGCTTTGACGATGGCGACATTGGCAAGGCGTGCTACTCTCGGTCAGCTAAGTAGAAATTGGTTATTGGTGGTTGTAAGTAACTTTGTGGGAGCTCTATTTGTTGCTTATTTCTTTGGACATATTGTCGGCTTAACCGGAACAGGGGTATTTCTAACAGAAACCGTTGCTACAGCACAAGAAAAGGTCGATCACTCCTTTACGCAAGCTTTGATTTCGGGCATAGGATGCAACTGGTTGGTTTGTTTAGCGATTTGGATGGCGTACGGTGCAGATGACATTAGCGGAAAAATCCTGGCGATTTGGTTTCCGATCATGGGATTCGTCACGATTGGGTTTCAAAACGTCGTAGCTAATATGTTTGTAATCCCTGCGGCTATTTTTGCAGGCCACATGAGCTGGGTGGATTATTTTTCAAACTTTGTGCCCGTGTTAATCGGAAATGCCATTGGTGGAAGCTTATTCGTAGCCTTCATGTATGGATTCGTCTATAGAAAGGAAATCAGGCTCGTTGAATCCCATGTAAATAAAGTGAAAAGTAAAGTAGTAGATTTTAAAATATGAACCGTCCCGGTGTTTCAACTAGTTGTGAAAATTCACCTTTCTTGAAATGTTTCTTCTCAAACTTTAAACAGAACTTAATCGTTTTGACATGGGGATTAACTACTTTGTAATAGTTCTAACATGTTGGTCTGATAAGATTAGTATTGTAAGTCAGAAGCAACAGAGGTGTAATAAGCGATGAAGCTAAAGATGATTGTATGTCTTTTTCGCAGGAGGCATAAATTTAGCTACTATACAGGTGAATGTATTAGGTGTGGTAAGAAAAGAAATGTAAAATAAGTATCGTGACCCGGAACTCCTGGTTCATTTTTCAAAAGTATAGAAGTACAGATAGGTTAAAAATAGACGGGGTTTTACCCGAGGTAAGAGAGCTGCAATATGTGAATAATAGATAGGAAGTAGGTTTCTAGCATTTATAGAGAACCTACTTCCTTTTGTTTATTTATTACAGGTATGGCCGTTTTATTTAAGTCATTTTTACCATATCTATTAATTTAGTGAAACATCAGAACCGTCCCCACGTTTCAAAATGAAACATCAGAACCGTCTCGACGTTTCGTTTGCCCCCATTCAGGGTATGAAATCAAATAGAAGGTTTTTTGCCGATTTTATACCTATGGGGAGGTACAGTGATGAGCAATAAGGGGAAGAATGTGAATGAGTTTAGTAAAGATGAGCAGTTGGAGCAGTTTCGGGTGGATGATGATGGTCAACATTTGACGACGAATCAGGGATTAAAGGTTTCGGAGGATGAGTTTTCCTTAAAAGCGGGTGAACGTGGTCCGACCTTAATGGAGGATTTTCATTTTCGTGAAAAGATGACACACTTTGACCATGAGCGTATTCCAGAGCGAGTTGTGCATGCCCGCGGTTTCGGAGCCCATGGGGAGTTTGAAGTATATGAGTCCATGAAAGAGTATACAAAGGCGAAGTTTTTGCAGGATCCATCTGTTAAAACGCCTGTTTTTGTGCGATTTTCCACTGTAGCAGGCTCACGCGGATCCGCTGATTCCGTTAGGGATGCCCGTGGCTTCGCGACAAAATTTTATACTGAAGAGGGGAATTATGATCTAGTTGCAAATAATATTCCCGTGTTTTTTATTCAGGATGCAATTAAATTCCCGGATTTAGTACACTCTTTTAAACCCCAACCACATAATGAGATTCCACAAGCATCAACGGCTCATGACACCTTTTGGGATTTTGTAGCGAATAACCAAGAAACCGCTCATATGATTATGTGGAATATGTCCGACCGTGCGATTCCGCGCAGTTTTCGTATGATGGAAGGGTTTGGTGTTCATGCTTTTCGCTTTGTGAATGACCAAGGGAAAGCGCGGTTTGTAAAGTTTCATTGGAAGCCTAAATTGGGTGTTCATTCACTTGTTTGGGATGAAGCACAAAAAATAGCAGGAAAGGATCCTGATTTTCATCGCCGTGATTTATGGGAGTCCATTGAAAACGGTGATTTTCCGGAGTATGAATTAGGTGTTCAAATCATCGAGGAAGAAGACGAATTTAAGTTTGATTTCGATATCCTCGATGCGACAAAGCTGTGGCCTGAAGAAGAAGTTCCAGTAAAGATCATTGGGAAAATGACATTGAATCGGAATGTCGATAATGTTTTTGCTGAAGTAGAGCAAGCCGCATTCCACCCGGGTCATGTTGTACCAGGGATCGATTTCACGAATGATCCTTTGCTTCAAGGCCGTTTATTTTCCTATACAGATACCCAATTAATTCGCCTTGGCGGACCAAACTTCCATGAGCTGCCAATCAATCGACCGGTTGTTCCGATACATAACAACCAGCGTGATGGCTATGGACGTCAAACGATTAACAAAGGAATGGTGAGTTACCATAAGAATTCACTAGCATCAAATGCACCGATGCCTGCAACGGAAGAAGAAGGTGGGTATGTTCATTATCAGGAAAAAGTAGAAGGCAGAAAAATACAAGCCCGAAGCGATAGCTTTAAAGATCACTTCTCTCAAGCTATCCTGTTTTGGAACAGTATGAGTCAACCTGAAAAAGAGCATATTATTGAGGCATTCAGTTTTGAGCTTGGAAAAGTACAGAGTAAAGATGTACAGCAGCAAGTGGTTGATATGTATGCTAACGTTAGTGTAGAGCTTGCAAAGGCGATCGCGGATAATATTGGTGCAAATCCGCCTCAAGGAGAAGCAGCATCTAAAATAACAAAATCATCTCCGGCACTTAGCCAGGAAAATACAAAGAAAAGCCCTGAAACACGTAAAGTAGGTGTGATTATTAGCAATGATTTTAACGGCGCGGATGTATCGGACGTATTAAAAACATTAAAAGCTGAAGGCATTCAAGTCGAAATTATTAGTGATAAGCTAGGGAAACGCAAAGGTTCTGATGGTACAGAACTGGAAGTTGACCACACCTTCTTAACAAGTGATTCCGTATTGTTTGATGCTATCTATGCAGTCGGCGGAAATGTTGAAAGCAAAGAGTTTAACCAAAACGCAGCCTATTTCATTAAAGAGGCATTTTGTCACTACAAGCCGATTGGCGCCACCCACGAAGGCAAAAAATACCTTCAAGAGGAGAACTTAACAAACAGCCCTGGCGTCATAATTGGAGACGATATGAAACAATTCACACAAAACTTCATAAACGCAATAACAGCCCACCGCCACTGGGACCGGAAAATCGTTTAATGAAACATGGGGACGGTTCTCGCGTTTCATTACTGATCGAAAATATTCATTAGAGTTGATGTGGTGATTAGAATTTAGGTTGCTTAAAACAATAGAACCGCCCTAACATTTAACAAAATAAGGAAGCTGGAAACACATTTTAATGTGTTTCTTTTTCTGGTTGTTAAAGGTGAAGAAGTATAAAGAACTACGTTTTCGGGAATAAGGTTGAAGGGGCAACCTATTTATTAACGTGACAACCATGAAGAATGGTTTGTAACTCTAAAAAATAGGGTAAAAATGAAACGCGGGGACGGTTCTCGCGTTTCATTTGTCCATTTAAAGAATGACGAACCATTGCGGTGTTCCACAAAAAAGTTAATCTACTATATATAACTCCATGTTTAGTAAATGAACGGTGAAAATAAAAATATAGGTATCTTAAATTATTAAAAAAAGGAGAGGATAACATTGGAAACTTTATTTCAAGATGATTTAGAGAAGGAAAAAAGTCTCCTGATCGATAAATTAATTCGTCGAGGAATCTATAAAAAGGATAATACTCATTTATTTGAATTGAGTTTGTCTGATTTAGAGAAAGAATATAATAAAATTCAAATTAGTTGAAACGTGGGGCCAGTCCTCACGTTTTTTATTTTGGCTGCTGAGTATGAAGCGATGTGGCATTTGGAATTTATTGTTGAAACAGCAGAACCGTCCCGCCGTTTCATCCCGAATAATAATGAGTTTTATGGGGAGGTTAATGTTATTAACCAAAAAATGGGTGATGGATAGATGGCAGCAATTGTTTCGGTGGGTGAAGTGGTTCCACCTCACGTTTTGACACAGCAAGAAGTGATGAATTTTTCACGTAATCTTTTTTCTCAATCATTTAAGGACTTGGATCGACTGTTAAATGCCTTTAACAATGGGCTGATAGAGAAAAGACATTTTGCAAAAAAAATGGAATGGTATAACAAAGATCATTCGTTTAAGGAGAAGAATGATGCATTTATTGAAACGGCTGTAGACCTAGGAGCGGAAGCGATTACGAAGTGTTTGAACAATGAAGATTTATTAAAAAGACCGGTATCGTATTCAGAGATTGACGCGATCTTTTTTATAACGAGTACGGGAATCGCCACTCCTAGTATAGAGGCTCGAATTATGAATATCCTCCCTTTTTCTGAACAAACGAAACGGATTCCGATTTGGGGGTTAGGATGTGGGGGAGGGGCTGCAGGCCTTTCAAGGGCTTTTGAATACTGCCGAGCATATCCCGAAGCAAAAGTTCTCGTCTTAGCGGTTGAACTTTGCAGCTTGACCTTTCAACGTAATGATCATTCTAAAAGTAATTTAATCGGAACTTCCTTATTTGCGGATGGGGTTGCTTGTGTGCTCGTCACCGGGGATGAGGTTTCGCGTGAATTGAGTAAATTACCGTCAATCCCATACATAGAGGCGACACAGTCGACAACGATGAAAAATTCACTTGATGTGATGGGATGGAGCATTGAAAATGAAGGGTTGTTTGTGATTTTTTCGAAAGACATTCCTTCGATTATTGAAAAATGGTTAAAACCAAATGTTTCACAATTTTTGCAGACAAATGAGCTCTCAATGGAAGAGATCAATCATTTTATTGCACATCCTGGTGGTAAAAAGGTGTTGGATGCCTACACCTTATCTCTAGGGCTTGAACCAACGATGATTGAGACTCCGCTTTCCGTGTTGAAACAATATGGAAATATGTCATCTGTAACGGTTTTATTTGTCTTACATCGATTTCTAAGTCAAGGAAAACCGGGTGATTGGGGTCTATGTACGGCATTAGGACCAGGGTTTAGTTCAGAACTATTATTGCTAAGGTGGAAATAATATGTGGTTTTATTTATTTTTTACATTGATTGTTTTGCAGAGAATCGGTGAACTCATCATTGCCAAGCGAAATGAGGAGTGGATGAAGGCAAGAGGGGCTCAAGAGTTCGGACAGGAACACTATCCGTTCATCGTTTTCATCCACACGCTGTTTTTTATCGTCTTTTTTCTCGAAGTGATGATTGGAAATAACGAAATCAACCCCTTATGGCCCATCATATTAAGCATTTTTTTCATTACCCAATGTGTAAGGGTATGGGCACTGACTTCATTAGGAAGGTATTGGAATACAAAAATCATTGTGAAACCTGGAGTAGAACTTGTTAGTAAGGGGCCATATCGGTTTTTAAAACATCCTAATTATTTAGTCGTGACCATTGAATTTATTGTCATTCCCTTACTGTTTCAAGCTTACTTTACAGCCTTCTTCTTTTCAGTATTGAATGTCATTATTTTACGCATTCGGATAGCGGCTGAAGAAAGAGCGTTAAACTTGGCGGCGTCACAGTGACGCCCCGAAAAATCTTGTTTCACAGGGATGGTTTTTGTGTCCTATTTAATAGCCGGTTTAAACTACCTATTCCATATCCAAGCGTTTATGAATGTTTAGTTTGTTTGTCTTTTCATTAACATAGGCGTGGATAATATCCTCGCGTTTAGACTGTTGGCTGACAAGTGTTCCATTTTCCATATTTGTCTTCTACAGTCTTCCCCGTGCTTGACTAAAAGTGTAGGCCCCCTAAAAAGAAACGGTTCCCCCATTGCCATAAAGTTAATTTAGAGAACAGAATATGTAAGATTAAAAGAATGACCAAAGCAGATACAGTTAGATCGAACTCAGTGCTAATGAGCGGTTCGGATGCTACCGTTCCCACAATAAACATCCCCACTAATTAGCTTCGTCACAGTGACGCCCCGAAAAATCATGTTTCACAATAAAGGTTGGAGATTTTGTGTGCCAACTCGAAAAGTTTAATGCATGATTCGTGTTCCTCTTAATATAATGGGAAAGGATGGAAAGGCAACTTCGCATGTGGTCACAGCAAGCCGTCACAGTGACGCCCTGAATGAATAGACGCCACGAAAATGTCGAAAAACAATTCCCATTTCCTGGGAAATTTTGTTAAAATATAATTGTATTTGTAGAATAATAGACTAAGAGTATTTCGGTGGGAGGAAGAGATGTGCATAGGAGGTTAAACACGAGAGGGAAAATTGCAGTTTCTATTCTTTTAACTGTCATCATCGTACTTTTGTCTGGATTAATTGGTAACAATGAAAAGAAAGCCAGTGATCCTAAACTAGAAGATTCATTGAAACGGTTATCTTTCTCGTCGGAGCCAGTGGCGACTTTTTCTGATTCTAAATTAGGTCAATCGATTGTTGAATGGGAAATCGAGACAAGGGAGGCCCTTCGAAAGGAAGAAGCTGCTAAGCAAAATCAGATTGATCAGCAGGAAAATGCAGTTTATCTTACCTTTGATGATGGACCGTCAGACGTTACAGGGCAATTAATGGATATCTTGAACGATTATGAGATGCAAGCTACTTTTTTCATGCTGGGCCCAAGAATAAAGGAATATCCGGATGCTGTGAAGCGGATGCATCAAGAAGGTCATGGACTTGCCCTGCATGGGATTACCCATAAACTGGATAGAATTTACAGTAGTACATCTTCACCATCATTAGAAATGATTGAGGATCAGGCTATTTTGGAATCCACAACAGGAGTTCGCTCTGACATCATCCGTCTCCCATACGGCAGTTTTCCCTATTTAACTGAGGAGATGCGCTATAGACTGTGGCAGCATGGGTTCCAAATATGGGATTGGAATGTAGATAGTCTTGATTGGGAATTTAATAATCGACAATATGTCCAACATACCATCCAAGAAATAGAAAAAGTGAAACAAATAGGTGAAATCCCCAATATTCTTCTTCATGATCGACAAGAGACCGTCAACTACTTACCAGAACTGTTATCTTATATTAAGAGTCAAGGCTATAAAACGAAAGTGTTGACGAATGAAATGCCTCCTTTAACCTTTCAGTGTGAAGGACGCTGTCGACCGGTATCTAATTCAACGGTTGGGAGGTAGGCTAACGTGAATCGGTTACTGGCTGTTACGATGATTTTATTTTTCACAGCTTTTCTAATGGGTTGTCAATCCGATGAAAAACAGTTAAATAAAATGGTTAAGCTGATAGAGGAGTCTGCTCCGTTTGAAAAAGATTTCGCTGCCAATCAAAAGAAATTAGATGAAGCGAGAAAAAATGCGCAATCAGTCTACCTTGATCTAATCAACCTCAACTACGATGATAAGGACCTCATAACACAAAAAATAAATGAGGCCAATACATATAGGGAAGAACAAGAAAAACGGCTGGCAGAGGCAGAGGAAAACTTCCAAAAAGCTTATGAAACGACTGTAGCCATTGAGAAACCTATGAAAAAGATCAAAAATGAAGATCAAAAGAAGCAAGTATTCGAATTAGTTGTGATGATGAACGAGAGAAAGAGATTAATAGAGGATTTCTTTGAGGCCTACCATGAAACCTTAGAATGGGAGAACTCCTTTTATCAACAACTAGCAGATGGAAAGTACCCCTTAGAAGACCTTGACCAGCAAATTCACAAAATAAATAAACACAATCAAGATATGGAAGAAATGATCCACCAATTTAATCAATTTACGGAAAAATATAATGAAGGAATAAACGACTTTCTGTGAACCATTGATACGCACGGTTCTAAAGTTTCCTTGATTTTTTCCAATGTGAAACGGAGGAATGGCGACATCCTCCGTTATACTAATTTTATGGATAAAAATAGTACAATACAAAATTACAGCCGAATCAAAGGCAAATGGAAGGGCATGTGTTCAAATTGAACTCATGCCCTGTTAATATTCGTTCTTGCTTTTTGGAAACTGCGTTTTAAGATAGTGACTTAAATTCCGTCATTGCTCATTCCCAAATGGCTGATGCCCACTCTGGGTGATCAATAAAAGGATTACGATTATGTTGGTATTGACTGTATATGAGTTCGTTTCTCTGTCGTTCAAAATCGTCTACAGGATCTTCTCTATGCCATTGAAGCAATACAGATAGTTTTCCATGATAAGGTTGGGAACCGTTATTGACTAAATGATTTAATTCCAAATCAGGTTCTCCGCTGTCTCCTTCATAACGTACGGCCATGTAGAATAACATCCGGGCTACATCCCCTTTTACCTGATCTCTTGGCTCCCAAGAGTCGGAGTCATAATAGTTTCCAGCAGCTTCTGCATGTTCCCTGCCTCCATTATCAAAATCAAGATTCCCCCTTGAACTATTGACACTAGCATCTGTTGGACGTAAGTGATGTAAGTCCGTTCCGGCGCCCATACTTGTTCCAAAGTCTCCGTGTGATTTGGCCCAAACATGCTCACGATTCCAATCATCTACACCCGCACCATTTGCATATTTTCCTTGAGACCGTCCAGTATAAAAAAGAATAACATTACTAGAGTTACTAGGGTTTTCATCAGTAACTCGAAGTGCATCCCATACATTTGAATAAGATAGTTCTGTATGATCATCAATAATATTATGTAAAGCGGTTTTTAGGGCTTCACCTGTTTTTCCGTATGCAGCATCATAATAACCACTTGTTGATGGAGCTGGATCTGGCTGTGGTTCTGGCTTAGGATTGGTTGTTTGTCCTTCTTGTAGTTCAAAAGCTGAACTATTTTTTAACCCAACATGGGAAAAATAAGCGGTTAGTGTCCCAGTCACTTTTAGTTTTTTACCCATCAAGGAAGGATTCGAATTTAAACCATAGGCTGAGCGAAATGAGGAGGGAATTTGAACATAAATCATATTCGCTGTATTCGTCTCCGTTGGGCTATCCGCTAAGGCTAGTGCATAATTATTGGGAAAATTAGACGTAATCACTGTACTTGTTGAGATGGGTTGTCCAACAACATAGCCTTGAATGGTTTTAATGGAGTTATTTTGATTATTCATTGCCTGTGAAACAGAATAAGGCGAAGACCATGATCCATCTTCGGTTGCCGCATTTGTTAGATAAATTTGATAAGGCTGAAGCAATAAAAATACAATAAACAGTACACAAAATAATAGCCTGATTTTTTGATTCTTTTGCATACATTCTCCTCCTCTAAAATTTATTTAACAGCTAGAGATTATCTAGCTTAACGACAATACTACCTTACTATTATTAATATTTAGCCTATTATACATAAACATACTGTAAAGCTTCGTATACCTAGGAACGCTGGGACAGTTGAACCATCCCAGCGTTTCATTTCCACTTTGGTGAAAAAAACATTTCTGAGTGGAAATAATGGACAAGGGGAACAAGCTTCATTGGACCCTTTTATCACCTTTATTGAAGAACCTCATTATGTAGACGGTACGACAACCGACAAAGCAACGTTAGAGTTTGGCCTTCTTTTTGGAAGAAACAAGCTTTCTAATCGCACGATCCGAGTAATGAATAAATATCGATCGACGATTTTGTTTAAGGGGAGTAGAAATCTGTAGTAAGGGTAATTAATTGACAAAGAATATTGTTTAAATTAAGATTATGCTGAATTTAAAGTATTTTACTTAAGGTTAAATTAAAATTTAAAAAATGGAGGGAAACGTGTTATGGCAAAGGCTTTGGCAACTGATTTTTACACTGCACTTAAGGAAAGACGTTCATATTATGGAATCAATAAAGAGGTAAAAGTATCTGATGAAAGAATTAGGGAAATTGTAGAATTTGCTGTAAAATATACTCCATCTGCTTTCAATTCTCAAACAGCTCGTCTAGTTGTATTGACAGGGGAAGCTCACGATAAATTATGGGACATTACAACTGAATCGTTAAGAAAAGTAGTTGGTGATGGGGACTTTTCAGGAACTCAACAAAAAATGGATTCCTTTAAAGCAGGTTATGGAACGGTATTATTTTTTGAGGAGGAAGCTATAGTTAAGTCGCTTCAAGAACAATTTTCCTTATATGCTGACAACTTTCCAATCTGGTCACACCAAGCATCAGGTATGCACCAGTTAGTGGTTTGGACAGCATTGGAAGCAGAGGGACTGGGAGCCTCTTTACAACACTATAATCCACTAATCGATGATGAAGTGAAAAAAGAATGGAATATCCCTGAAAATTGGAAGCTTATTGCACAAATGCCATTTGGTAATCCAATAGCCGAACCAGGCGAAAAGGAATTCCTACCACTTGAAGATCGTGTGAAATTTTTCAAGTAATCAACCAGTATCCTATGAATCCGGCTTTAAAGATACCGTCAAAACAATGGATGGTATCTTTTTTCGTTTAATAGTATTCAAGGGAGTATAGGCTGTCCCTCTGTTTAACCGTTTAGTGTTGGAAGGAATCTATTAAACATGTTAAAAGAGACTCCCATCATTAACCACGTCACAGGGACGCCCCGAAAAATCTTTTTTCACAGAATGTTTCATTGACGCTATCTGTCGTGGTCACAGTGACCACCCGATGGTCACGGGCAAACTTAAAAGCCCTCAATTATTAGCTACATCTAACAATTGGGGGCTGTTCAATGGTTTTAGCTATTTTTCTAAAGATTGTTGTTTTATAAATTTAATAATTGTTTTAAAGTTTAGGTAAATATATTATAAAATAAATGGTTTTTAATTTAGGAGCTGGATGATTTGAAAGATTTTTCTTTAGGAATCATTAGTATTTTATTAACTGTGATTATTTACGAAGGGGTATCAACACCTATAGGCTTTAACTATAACTTTTTTAGTGACCAATTTAACTTGTTATCATTATTAGTTGATATAAGTCTTTTCGGAGTAATCTTTATGCCAATTTATTTTGTTGCAAAAAAAGTGATATTTAGGAAAAAAATTAGACCTTAAAAGTTTAAGGTCTAACTAATAAAAATTCTAAGCATTTCACCCTTATTTTATTAGACTTTTGGCACGATGAAATAAGCTTTTGCTCAACTCGATTTTCAAAATCTAATTAACAGCCATGACTTACCCATGTATTTCCTGTTGTATCTTTTCTAAAGTTTGTAATAGTTGGGTGTGCTGAACGGGTTGGCTCAGAAAATAACCTTGGATGATGTCTCCGTTGAGTTGTTTCCAGTCTTGATATTGATTGCTGGTTTCAATTCCTTCTACAACTACTTGCAGATTAAGGTTATGAGCCATGTCAATGATCGGCGAGATCACCGGTTTTAACTTATTGTTCTCTATAAGACTCGTTACAAATTTCTTATCAAATTTAATCACATCAAGAGGTAAATGAATCAAATCCGCAAAAGAGAAATAGCCATTCCCAAAGTCATCAAGAGCAATCATAAAGCCTAATTTTCGTAGAGAAATAAGTGTCGCTTTCAGCTTTTCTTCCCTATAAAGACGGCTATTTTCCGTAATTTCAAAGATCAATCTGTCCTTATCGACTCCATTTTTTTCACAAATATCACAAATACTGCTTACAAAATCAGGGATTAACAGCTGGGTAATAGAAAGATTTATTGAAAATTTGATTGGCAAATCATAATGTGCATCTATTAGTTTGATATGTTGACAAACTTCCTTCAAAATCCAGTAAAAAATTTCATTCGATTTTCCCATCGATTCTGCAATTGGAATAAATTCATCGGGTCTAATCTCACCTAATTTAGGATGGTTCCACCTAATTAGCGCTTCGACTCCAAATATTTTTTGCTCGTTCAACTGTAGTTGAGGTTGATAGACGACATATAATTGCTGATCTCTCACCACATAGGAAAGGTCACTTTCAATAAGAACTTGGCGATAAGCCTTGTCATTTAAATTTCCTTCATAAAAACAATACTGATTGTCTCCCAATTGGCGTGCTCGTATCATCTCTGTTCTTGCAAGCAATTTAAGATCGGCAATTGTATCCCCATCGTACGGAAACATACAGATTCCCATGTTTAGACTGATGTAAATGCTTCTTTGCTTTAACGTATAGGGTCCTGAAAGAGATCTATAAATTCGTTTAATAATCTCTCTGCATTCTTTTTCGCTTACATCCATTAATAATAGTAAAAAGTCATTTTCATTTATCATTCCCGCTGAGTCAATCTCTCGTATACACTTATTGAATCGTTCAACCATCATCTTTTTCAATCTGGTGACTAAATCAGCTTCTTCATCTACATTGATTTCAGGGGGTAGAAAGGTTCTTACATAACAAATAGCCGTAGACATATGAAATCTTCGACAGAAAGCCATATTCATTTGGAGTCGATCCACTATTAATTCTTCACTCGGTAATCCTGTTTCATGATCTAATAGACTAGCTTTAGTTTGCGCTTTCATGAAAAAACCTTCTTTGTAGAAATATTATTTTCCCTTATTCCTATCCACATCATGTAAAAAACGATCAATAATATTAAGGCCATCTGCTTTCTCATATTTATAGAAAAAGTTATAGTCATCCAGCAATTTAGAAAACTCATCTTTTCCATAACAATTCGTATTAAAATATAAGAGATAAATCTCAAAGTGTGAAAGCTGGGCACGGATGATATCAATATATTCATTTTGTTCTTCCATAGATAATTTGTCATTATTTTTTTGAACCCATTTAAATAGCTGGTATAGATTTCTATAATAATGAGTAAATTTATCTTTATGCAGGGAATCGAGCGTGCTCATACTCTGGTTTAATAACTCCAACTGATTTCCATGACTCCCATTAAATTCTTTAGACTTGTACAAATAGATTCTTATTAAATCATTGTATACTTTATTAAAGAATGGTCTTCCAGTAACTATCCTAGGCTGATCTTCACTCTTAGGTTCACTAATATTCGCATTGTCTTGTTCTTGGTTATCATTCTTAGGTTTGTTTTCGTCCGGATTACCTTTTTCTGGGCTCTCATTTTCAACCTGATACTTTTTTAAACTTTTCCATTCCTCTTTCTCATTATATTCTAAGCTACTAACAATGCTATTATGTAAATTCAATAGTTGAAAGAATATGTCCCCAATCCTTTGCTTTGCAGCATCCATTCTTTGCTTTTCTAATTGTTTACTTTGAGTTGTAAACGATAAATAGGCCAGGAAAACAGCCACAATGGTTAGGAACGGAGTAGTAATCCCACTAAAAAAGCTTCCAATTTCGCCATAATCGGTGAAAGTAAACTCATCAAACCTGCTACTTTGCAATAAATAAACGAACGACAAAATAATGAATGTAAGTACTAAGATGATTCCAAGTAGACCTTTACCTTTAAAATTTTTCCATCTGTCCTTGAGAATATCACGGATTCTTGGATCTTTCTTAATCCCTTTATTATCCCTTAGATTTGGAACTTCTCCTTGTTTCAATACTTTATGCCCCTTTCTATATTAATCTAGTTAACAAGATTATGACATAAGAACTAAATTTTAAACAATAGAATATTATAAAAATAATAAATAAATAAATAAACTTCATCTCCACGTCACCACCTCCACGTCACAGTGACGCCCCGAAAAATCTTGTTACACAGTTTACTTTTCATTAGGTTCGATTCAAAGACATTGTCTATCTATAAATACTGGTAGGCTGAAAATTAAGTATATCCATCTCATTTAATACACTCTTACTATTCTTTGATAATATAAATAAAATCTACCTGGGGATATCGTACTATTAAAGTATTCCTATTAATGGTAATATGAAATTTACAATATTTTGAGAACAAGTGGAAACAAATGAATAAATGTAATGAAATGGTGTTTTATGGTCTCTTTTTGGGATGGATGATAAAACTTTATGTTATAGGAAAAACTGTCGCTTAGATGAGTTTATGGAGTGGAAAAATGCTTGAATATAAACAATATAATAAAGAAAATGTAGAAACAGTGGTTTTTGTTCATGGATTTGGTTCGGATTCTAATGCCTTTTATAAGCAAATGCGCAGTTTTGTTAAGAAGTTTAACGTAATTGCAATTCATTTGCCCGGTCATGGAAATTCATCAGATACGAGAAGTTATGGAGGAAATTTTAACTTGGATTCTGTAATAGAAGCCATGGTACAAACATTAAATCAACTTAAAATTTATAAAGCACATTTTGTTGGCATTTCTTTAGGTTCCGTTGTACTACACTATTTTCTTCAAAAACATCCAGAATATATAAATAGTATGGTGTTAGGTGGTGCGATTACACGCTTTAGCCCAATTGCTAGAACCGCCTTACGAATATTCAACCTCACGCATGGAGTCCTGCCTGCATTATGGATTTATTCTATAATGGGACAATATATGCTACCAACTAACAAACTCAAAACTACTAGAGAGATATTTTATAATGGCGTCAAACAGATGAAAAAAGGTAATTTTATAGATTGGCTGAGGGTATTAAATGCTGTCGACTTCTCTTTTGAAATACTCCATGACCATGCAAAAAGTATTCCTAAGCTATATATTTCGGGAGTAGAAGACATTCGCTTTATCGATTATCTTTTGAAAGATATAAAGAATGATTTAGCTGCAGAGGTCATATTACTTGAAAACTGTGGTCATATTTGTAATATGGAAGACCCTAAAACTTTTAACACAGCTTC
The DNA here is from genome assembly GCF_036670015.1 of Niallia sp. XMNu-256. Lineage (NCBI taxonomy): Bacteria > Bacillati > Bacillota > Bacilli > Caryophanales > Bacillaceae > Niallia > Niallia sp. XMNu-256. The sequence continues at coordinate 3,819,536 of NZ_CP137636.1, read as the reverse complement.
TGTTGAATTTATAGAGCGTTATACCAGATCACAGTGACGCTCCTGAAACACCGTCACGTCAACACTCTGATTGTAGAGAACGCAGGATATTCCTCGGTTCCACGGAATATCTAAATTCAATATTAAATAAAAAAGAGACTCCCATCATAGAGTCTCTTTTAAATATTCCGTTTCTCTTAACTTTGGATGGATTGGTTTGTAATGATAAAGAGCACTTTTGCTTTTTTGTAGAACCACAAGGAAAAACTCGATCATCGGACCCATTAACAAACAAACCGCAACAGTTCCAATGCCAATCGGGCCTCCTAATAAAAATCCTGCCAAAAGAGCGCCGCCTTCTATTAAAGTCGTAGCAACTCTTACAGATAATCCAAATCTTTTATGTACAACCAACATAAAAGTATCAATCGGTCCTGCTCCTAGGTTGGAAAAAATGGTGAGAGCCGCACCTAGAGAAATAAGGACTGTTCCAAAAATTAAAAAGAATATTTGCCAGATCAACGTGGCAGGTGTGATGATAAAATCCAAGTATAAAAATAAATCAATCAACAAACCTAAACAGATCACATCTAAAATGGTTCCAATTTTTAACTTTTGTCTATGTAAAATAAAAGCAATCGTTAATAATACGATGCCTGTTGAGATCGAGGCAAAACCGATTGAAATTGAAGTTTTTTGATGCAAGCCTATGTAAAGTACATCAAATGGCTGAACTCCTAATTTAGAAACTTTAATCATATGTACGCTACCTAACGATATTGCTAATAATCCAACCAAAAACAAAATTACCCTCTTCGTCATTTCTCTCTCCCTTTTAACCGGCAAGTACTTTAGCAACTTTTCAATATATTAAATATATACTATTTTTTAATAATACTTTGTAAAGATTTTATATACTTTACCATCATTAATCGTTAAGGTCAAAAGCTCTGCCTAAACCTCCGCGTCACAGTGACGCCCCGAATAATCTTGTTTCACGAGGTTGATAGTTTATAGAGTGTGATACTTCGAAGTTTTTGTAATTACTATCCCAAAAAGCCATCTAACTGTATTATTTGTTATTTTTTTTGTACGACGTTACCTTACGAACCAAAAGATACGGTCTCATTACCGATTAACATAGAAGAGAGTTTAGGATTAAAATTAATTATAATTTTGCGAAAATTTTATATTTTTAAAATTAAAAGAATATGATATAATAATTCTACTTTACATGAGAGGGGACAATCAGAAAAAAGTATGGGTTTTGTTGACGTTCTCGACCGTTTTCTACTAGGTTTAATGGATACCGCATTATGCCGATGACAGTGTCCGCCCTCTGACTAATAAACAACATAGAGTAATCATAGTTGATTGGGAAAGTGGAACACAAACGGGAGACTAAAAAATATCGAATCAATCAACAGATAAGGAGTGGGGGATATGTTGTTTCGCTATATTATGATTGGATTTTTATCTGTAACGGCCATTCAAATGTTTGTTTTTCAAGCTGTTTATATTTTCCAGGCATTTGCTGATTACTTTAATAGTAAATAGTATCGTAATAGTAAATGGGCATCGTCACAGTGACGCCCCGAATAAGATAGAGTCTGAGAAAAGGCAAATCAATAAGGTTGGGTTCTGGCAAGTTGGCGTACCTGTCTCTTTAATAAATTTGGTTGTTTTTACCTTAAATATAATTCAATAATGTAGATTCCATCGTTTTCACTCCTGGTCAGAGTAAGTATTTGGAAGTTCTGTGATAGATACTTCTATTTACGATGAAAACGGTGGATTTTTTTATTTCCTCCTCTTATTTCCTTCATTAGCAACGCTCCGAAACGCTAAAGTCCGCGTCACAGTGACGCCCCGAATTAGCGGCGCTCCGAAAAATTGTGTTGCCGCGAAATTCAATCTTCCCCAAAGGTTTTGTTCATTTTGTTAATCTCCTTTTAGGTAAATGTGAAAGTTTTGTTTATTTTCTAATCATTTTCTAATGATTCTTTAAGTGTTTGTTAGTTTTTGGCTGGTAGATTACTAGTAACAAAAGAATTTGGAGGTATCATTATGAAAATAGTTATTGTACCATCTGGCTTTAAAGAATGTTTGGATGCAGAGGAAGTCGCTATAGCGATGGAGCGTGGCGTAAAGAGTTTTGATCCGCTCATTGATATGGAAGTGATCCCGATGATGGATGGTGGGGAAGGGTTTGCAAAGGCGATCACCAAACTAAAAGGTGGAGAACTGATTTACAAAGAAGTGACAGGACCCGTTGGAGAGAAGATTACCGGTCATTTTGGGATTTATGTAGAGAATGATAAACGAACAGCAGTGATTGAAATGGCAGCGGTTGCTGGGTTGAAGCTTGTTCCACGTGATCAACGAAACCCATTGAAAACCACAACTTATGGAGTAGGAGAGTTAATTTCGTTTGCCCTTGATTTAGGCGTGGACCATATTTTAATCGGTTGTGGGGATTCGGGGACATCCGATGGGGGTGCAGGAATGGCACAAGCATTAGGAGTTCAGTTTTTTGATCAGAATCGTCAACTCGTTCCGATCCATGGGGGAGAAGATTTATTGAAGGTGGACCATCTCGATCTAACCCATTTAGATGAGCGTTTACATACTGTAACGATCGATGTTGCCTGTAACTGGAAGAACATTTTATGCGGGGAACAAGGAGTTGCACGGGTGTTTGGACCACAGAAAGGTGCGACACCTGAACAGGTTGAAAAATTATCATTGGCTCTAGAACATTATGCAACACTCATTCAAGAAGAGGTAGGAGTAGACGTTCGTTCTTTACCAGGCAGTGGAGCTTCAGGTGGCTTAGGGGCTGGACTTATTGCCTTTACCGGTGCCATCTTACATCCACGATTCGATATTATTATGGACTATATTGATATAGAAGATAAAATTAAAACAGCCGATATCGTGTTAACAGCGGAAGGAAGTTTAGATTTTCAAACGCCAAACGGAAAAATTCCTGCGGAGGTAGCACGTATTGCAAAAAAATATGGGATTCCAGTTATTGCTATAACGGGAACGATCGGTAAAGGAGCGGATTTAAACTATCAAGCAGGAATCGATGCCTTTGTTAGTATTATTCCCAAACCAACCACTTTAGAGAAGTCCATGATAAAAGCACCAGAGTGGATTGAAAAAGGTACGGAGTCCGTGTTACGACAAATTGCAATTGGCTTTGAAATGGCTGAAAAACAAATGTTAAAAGAGGGCGTTTCTTAACTATGATACCAAGTTTAGAGGAACAACAAATTGAAAAAAGTCATCCCATAAAAACGTGGATCCAACAATTATCGACAAAAGCTTTAGCGATTATCAGTATCCATGTCCTTATTTTAGTCGTCGTTCTTTTAATCGACGGTCTAAATTATAGTGCAAAAATCTCTTTATTTGCGTTCTTATCAGCGATGACGTTATGGATTACGACGAAAATACCTGCTGGATTTGTAGCTGTTGCATTGATCATGTTCATCATTATTATGAATGCAGCAGATCCTGAATTGTTATACCATTCACTATCAGAGAAAGTAGTATGGTTAATGGTTGGTTCATTTATCATTGGGGAAGCGGTGAAACAGTCAGGGTTAGCCGAACGGTTGGCTCAATCCATCTTGAGAAAGTCAAATAAAAAAGGCAATGTGCTCATTGGGATTTGTTCGGTTATATTCTCAACCGCCTTTTTTATCCCGTCTACCTCAGGTCGTGCAGCGTTATCGATGCCAATTATAAATCAGTTAGGTCAAAAGTTTTCGACGAAAGAACAAAGTGTGTTGGCTATTTTAGCACCGGTTATCATCTTAATGAGTACATCAGCAACCCTCATCGGTGCAGGATCTCATTTAATTGGAATCGGTTTACTTGAAAGCACGGTGGATCAAACCATTTCGTATCGTCAATGGTTGGTTTGGGGGGTCCCTTTTGCGATCGTTGTTTCCTTTCTTTCATTTTTTATCATAAAAAAGACTTTATGGCCAAAAGGTGAAGGGAAGGAGATCGAAAACGTCCAAAGGGTTTCTCGAATGAGGGAAAAACAACCGTTGAATCAAAAGGAAAAAAAGACACTTGTCTTGCTTTCATTATTGATTGTCGGCTGGGTAACTGAAAGCATCCATGGGTATGATATTGCCTTTGTAACCATGGTCGGTGCGATCTTAGCGATGGTGCCCCATTATGGAATGATTAGTTGGAAACAAGGCATGAAGTCGGTATCCTGGAACTTGATTGTATTTGTTGCTGCAGCCACTGCACTGGGAAAAGTGCTCGTTGACACAGGGGTTGTAAAATGGATTGAACAAGAAATGCTTCATGTCCTCCATTTATTCGTAGGTGCGCCAGAGTGGCTCATTGTTTTGATTATTTTGCTTGTAACGGTTACAAGTCATTTGTATATTACATCCCATACCACCCGTGCGATCGTGTTTATTCCAAGTTTAATCGTATTTAGTGAAACGATAGGAGTGAATCCTTCTACGGTCGTTTTTTTAAGTTTAATCGGTATGAACTATTGTGTTACTGTTCCCGTCAGTTCTAAGGCTTTATTACTATTTTATGAGGAGGGGAGAATCTCGTATAATGCTAGTAATCTATTAAAGATTAGCATCCTATTAATGCCCCTTTATATTTTAATCATGATGATGTTTTATTTTTCTTATTGGCAGTGGACGGGGATGGAGTTATAGATGAGGTGTAAGAATGGATCACATTTTAATTATTGAAGATGATGAGGGAATTGCCCGAGTCATTCAACTCGAATTGGAACATGAAGGGTATAAGGTCAGTATAGCTCATACAGGGAGAGATGGGCTATCCATTTTAGAAAAGGAAAAAATTGATTTAGTTCTCTTAGATGTCATGATTCCTGAATTAAATGGAATGGAAGTGTTAAGACGGATTCGGCATGAGGATAACGAGATTATTGTCATTATGTTGACGGCACGTAATACCGTTTTCGATAAAGTAAGCGGCTTAGACGCAGGGGCGAATGATTATATGACTAAACCATTTGAAATTGAAGAATTGCTCGCGCGTATTCGTACGAATCTACGGTTTAAGCCGAATGCGGTCTCTCCTGCAGAGTCTAATGTACACGTCATTCGATCGGTGACAATTGATACAAACACGAGAGAAGTATATAGAAATAACCAATTAATTGATTTGACCCCTAGGGAGTACGACCTCTTGCTTTATCTAGTTGAAAATAAAAACCGGGTACTTGAACGTGAACAAATTTTAAATAAAGTATGGGGAATGGATTTTTACGGAGATACAAATGTTGTCGGTGTCTATATTCGATATTTGAGGAAAAAACTAACGGATTCGAAGGAAGATCCGTTTATACATACGGTTCGAAGTGTCGGCTATATGGTGAAGGATTGATGTTGTGAGGTTACGAACGTGGATTCAACTTTCGACCACTCTTGTATTAATTGTATTACTACTTATCGCAAATACGGCGATTTATTTCATCTTTAAAAATTCAGTGATTTCTTCTGAGATGAATCGATTAACCAATACATTGAATCATACGGTTATGGAACTCAACTCTAACTCCAATTTATCGATGGAACAAGTATTACAAGCGTATTTAATTAGTAATGGCATGATTCGTGTTGTTGATCGTAACAGCAACACGATCATTCAAGTGACAACGAACAATGACTATCGAAACATACAGAGTGAATATAATGATGATCAATTTGAAGAAGTCGTCTCTTATAAAGAATCGATGTTTGTCGTTGTTTCCATTCCAACCATTGGTGAAAATGGAGAAATTGTCAATTTGCAAGTAGTCGAGAATGTGGACGTCTTTTTTGAAAATATTCATGATTTAAAATGGGTATTTGTGTATGCAACCATCATCAAGGTGTTGATTCTCTCTTTAACGAGTCGATTTTTAGGACGAATCATTTCTTTTCCGATCCAACGTCTGACTCAAACGATGAGTTTAATCGAAAAAAAGGGCTCATTTGAGAAAATATCGATCACGCATGATACGAAAGATGAATTAACAGAAATGGCCATGACGTTTAATCGAATGATCACAAGGTTGGAAAAAAGTTACTTAAAACAGGAACAGTTTGTTTCAGATGCTTCTCATGAGCTGAAAACGCCTTTAACGGTCATTGATAGTTATGTGAAAATATTAAATCGATGGGGGAAAGAGCGGCCAGATATATTAGAGGAAGCGATTCATTCCATTGCGTCTGAGTCAGGCCGGATGAAATATTTAACGGAGCAATTGTTGCTTTTAGCAAGATCAGAAGAATGTATAGAAAGTGAAAAAAGGCTAGTCAACATCATCCCAATCGTAGAAGACACGATTCACCGGTTACAGCAAGCTTTTAAACATGAGATTTATTTGAAAAGTGAACAAAGAGAGATTTATATGAACATACATGAACAGAGTTTTGTTCAAGTCCTTATTATTTTGTTAGATAATGCCAAAAAATATAGTGATGATCATATTGAGGTAGAGCTGAAGGAATCAGATAAAAGTGTGATCATAAGTGTAACGGATAAAGGAATTGGAATTCCAGTAGAAGCCCAAGCCCATGTTTTTGATCGATTGTACCGGGTTGATAAAACAAGAAGTCGTAAAACGGGAGGATCTGGCTTAGGTTTATCCATTGCCAAGCGAATCGTCGAACAACAAAATGGTTTCATCACCTTAGAAAGTGATGAAGGACGTGGATCCACTTTTACCGTTACATTTCCAAAGTTGGAGGTTTAGTTAGTTGAAATTGAAAGTTGGTCTTATTGCGTTTATCATTGCAGGCTTATCGTATTCATTTTATCTAGTTTTTATAAAAGATTACCCTCCTACGATTTCAGAGAAAGAAGCGGAAGCCATTGTTACAAATCTTTATGGAGGAGAAGTACTCGATACCAAGGTGGATCCAAGTAACAGCACCTATCAACTGAAGCTTGACCATGAAAAAGGAATTTATAGGGTATCCGTTCATAGGAAAACGAAGAAAATTAGTAACATCCAACTTATTGAGAAAAAAGAAGCCTTGCTATCAATGGAAGAAGCTCAAAAAAATATTGAGAAGGAACTAAGTGGTAAGGTTACCCAGATCAACCAAATCGATAAAGAAGGGAATCCTCTCATAGAAGCAACCGTTGAGAAAAATAACAAGCATTATCGAATTGAATATGATTTGTTGCAAAATATCATTGTCTCAAATACAGAAGTGAAGAGTAGTGTTAAACCACCCCTTTCTATTTCAGAAGAACAGGCAAAAGAAATTGCGTTGGAACAAATCAAAGGGCAAATCACAAATTTATCCATTGTAACGAACCAAAATGGAAAGCATTATAAAGTAACCGTAGATGATCAAGCAGAAGGTGCCCATGTCTATGTTCAAGCAAACACAGGAAACGTATCATCCATCTCTTGGTATGAGGAACAACCAGATCCGGACATACAACAACCACAATCGGACATACAACAATCGGCGTCGGAAATACAGCAACCGAAACAGGTCAAACAACAACCAAAGCCGATCATACAACAATCAACCGAGCCTAAGAATGACGAAAGTAACGACAGTGATGATGATGACGACGTAGATGAAGAAAGTGACGACGAAGACGATGATGAAGATGACTAGTACGGGGCGTCACAGTACGGGGCGTCACAGGGACGCCCCGAAAAATCTTGTTTCACAGAATGTTTCACATCGGGTTCTGTGTTAGAGACCAATGGAAATAAAAGAGAGTAAGCAATTAGAAGGTGATGATTCCTATATTGAATAGGGGTCATCTTTTTTAGTTCCACTGATATCGAAGCTAGAGGTCTCACTCTGGGTCACAGTGACGCCCCGATTGGAAACAGTGGCGTTCGTTCCTTTGTCCCATGAGGAAAACATCATGAAATAATAGAAAAAGTCTATATAATAGTCTATTAATTAAGAAATTTACAAGGAGAGAAAAAATGAATAAAAGGATTTTTGTATCTTTTGCACTTGCATTTACACTTCTTTTATCAGGTGGATTTGTAAATACGGGCAAAGCAGAAGCAGCGGATTGGTCTGAAAGAGGAAGTATTTGGACAACTTATTATCATTCTGGATACTTCTCAAACTATGTTTATCAAAGAACATTCCAACCAAGCCTTAGTAGTCCTAGAACGATTTTAGCAGGAGTGAGTGCGAAGAGCTCTGCATCAGGTAGTTTTAAAGTGGAGTTACAGAGATGGAATGGAAGCTCTTGGTATACATATAGAACCAAGTATGCTACTAAAAACGGTTCAACCTCATTGACCTTTTATGATGTAGCAAGTGGATCCTACCGTATGAAGTTTACAAATATCGGATCAACAAGAGTCAATTATACATTTTGGGTAAAACAATAAGCATAGAATAATAGAGCGGGGAAGAATCCCCACTCTATTGCTTGTTTATATCTATTTGGTTAGCGCCGTCACAGTGACGCCCCGAAAAATCTTGTTTCACAAGTATATAACCTTGAAATAATATGTAACCTTGTGCTACCTAAAACCCATTGAAGGATTAGTAAGGTTAGTAGATAAATAGAAAACCATCTATTTCACAATATCACTCTATTAATCAATAATTGTTACTTTTACTTGTTTTCTGCCCCATTGAATAGCATCCTCATGTTCAGGGACAAATACATCGATTTTATTACCGTTGATTGCACCGCCAATATCCTCAGCAGTTGCGTATCCATAGCCTTCTACATGGACTTTTGAGCCAAGTGGAATCACGGATGGATCCACTGCGATGACCTTTTTATCAGGATTAGCCTTAAGGTCGACACCTGTTTTGGTAATTCCAGAGCAACCTTTACATTCAGCTGTGTAGGCAGTTGCTTCAACTGTAATTTCTTTTCCAATTGGCTGTTCAGAGACAGGAGCCTCCGCTGTAGTTGGTGCTGCTGGCTCTACTGGAGCTGCTGCTTCTACTGAATTGGATTTAGCAGGTTCCTTAGGAGCCTCTTGTTTTGCCTGAGCAGGCTGTGTTTGATTAACTTGTGATTGTTCTCCATCTGTATAGATAACTAATCTCAAACCAGGATGAATGACATCGGATGATAAGTTATTCCACTTCATTAAACTATCCACTGAAACTCCGTAAACTTTTGAGATATTCCAAAGGGTATCCCCTTTTCTAATAGTTAGGGTTTTAACCGGTGAAACTTCAAGAACATCATTTGGATGAATAACATCATCTGATAGATTGTTCCATTTTTTAATCGATTGAACGGTCGTTCCATGTTGTTGAGACAGACCCCACAACGTGTCCCCTTTTTTAACGATAATCTGTTCTGCGTGTATACTCGTACCACCGACGATAAAAAGGATCGCCGCTGTTATAGCTGAAAATACTTTATATTTCAATTTGAGTTACCTCCCTGTTGTTGTTATTTCACTATGGACAAGCTTAACATAGGAATCTTACAGGAATGGGACAGGGAGATATAATTTTGATTTCGATCATAACAAGGTTATGACAAATTATTACAAAAATGGAAGAGTGTAGCTCTCACGTAATTTTCGCGTCAAACTTCTGCGTTGAACTTCCGCGTCACAGGGACGCCCCGAAAAATCTTGTTTCACAAAATGTTCCACAAAGAGATATGAAGTGATTCTCAGGTTTTATTAAACTTATTAGATGTTGGCTGTATGGAATCAGAGCTGGGTCATAAAATAACGGATGAGGAGTTCAGTTGTATGTTATTTATGTAACAGTAGAAAATCCAGCGCTTTAGTATGTATAAAAGGCTCTAGCATAGTTCATTAAGCCTAGAACATAAACTATCGTTAAATAGAGAGGGGATTTAGGTGGACGAGAAAATTAATGATGTCATTCAACCCGAAATGAAAAGTGAGATTGAACAAGTGATCCATGGAATGACCTTTACTAAAAATTTCAGATCCGCTAGTGCGGAAGAATGGTATATTTTCTTGCCAGGTTACCAGGATGTTCGAACACAAGGGGCTGCAGGAAAGGTGATCATTCATTACGATTTATATGGAAATCGGGATGTTTTTATTAATACTACCATTATATTTGATGATCCAGCCTTGTTTCATCAAGACAAGCATACACTCGTCTATGCGATTGCGGATGAACTAGTCAATAGACTTGTAGGCTATGCGGATACCCTTTTAGCCGTACATGCTGGGGAGAATTCCTATGATGCGGAATATATTCAATAGGGCACTTTTCGGGGCGTCACAGTGACGCCCCGAAAAATAAATGAGGACAAGGGTTAGTTTTACCCTTGTCCCAACAAAGTTATTGCAGATCTTGCAGGTTAATATCTAATGTACTTACGGCTTGATCATCAACAAAGGGTTTGCCGTTTGAAATTACAAAGTTTTTCTTCATTTCAAAGTAACCATTTTGATAATCATACACATATAAGATCTCGTATTCACCATCACGTAGTCGTGTTTGATAGAAACCATTATAGATATCAACGTAAGCACCATTATATCCAGTTAACATCGAAATATATAGTTGCCCTTGGTCAACTGATTCCTCGCCATTAACCACATGACCTGATAAATTTAAAGGTGGAACATCGATGTTAAGTTGGTCTGTTAATTCATCATTTACATACAATTGACCGGATTGAATACTAAATACTGTGCCTGGACTGAAATTAGAACCATCAGGAAAACCAACGTTATAGACTTTGTAATCGCCATCTAGCATGCGAAATTGAAATTTTCCTTCGTCATCGGTATTTCCCCAATATTGTAGAGGGGTTTCAGCATCGTTGATTTCCATGATATAGAAATTGCCGATAACTGGGGTTCCCTCTTCTGTTAGCGTCCCCGTTAACGTGACAGGGGGTGCAGATATTTCTAGCACTTCAAGTAATTGATCATCCTTAGATAGCTTTCCATCAACGATTGAAAAGGGTTGGAACAATTCAGTGGTTGTACCGTCCTCGATTTGAATACTTTTTACATAATAATCTCCATCTGTTAAACGCATGGCGAACGATCCATCTGAATTGATGCTTTTCCAAATATCAACACTTTGATCTTGTGAGGTAACTGAAACCATTCCATTTGTTACTGTTCGATCTCCATCCTTAACCAATCCATGTAAACTAACTGATGGTACTTCAAGCTCTATTAGTGTTTGCTCTTGACCATCCATCACGAGTTGTCCATTTAGGATTTCAAAAGTCGTATTAAACGAAATTTGTTCCCCATCGCCATATAAGTAGCCGCTAGAAACCCGATAGCTCCCATCTTTAAGGCGTAACGAGAAAGTACCATTTTCATCTGTAGAAGCATTAAATCCCTCTTGGTTAAATTCATCTGTTATTTTTTCGATAAAAATAGAGCCTTGGAGAGGGTTACCTGATTCAACCAGCTTGCCATTTAATGAAACAGGAGGTAGCTCAATCGTTAACAATGACGTTTCTTCTTCATTTTGTAGAACCTTTCCATCACGGATCTCAAAAGGAATGTTCATTTCTGTTTGTCCGTTTGGTTCATCTATCCCTTGAATCGTATACATTCCATCCTCTAATCTATATTGAAAATGGCCTTCCGCATCTGTTCGAACATTATACCAAATATACTCATCAGATCCCGACCTTACAATCGAAACATGCGTATCGGGAATAGGTTGCGTTCCTTCCAAAACTTTACCTTTCACATTCATGTCTGGAATCATAATTTGCAGGGAGGAAGTTTCCTCGCCATCTCTATAGATCTTTCCATCTATTACTTCAAAGGAAAGATGTTTCCAAGAATAGTAGGTATCATGATAGACACTAAGTGTATATATCCCATCGGTTAATGCCCTTAAAGAGAATGATCCTGTTTGATCCGTTATCACATTTTGAATAAAATCAGTGTTGTATTCATCATTGGAAATTCGTTTTTCTAGTACAATATTCGCTCCACTTATTCCAGTGGTGGAATCTGTAACTATACCTGAATAAGTATGAACAGGAAGGGTGATGGATAGTTGTCGTTTATGTGGTTTCCCATCGATGAAGATAATTCCGTCTTTCACTGTGAATCCTAGCTCATGACGATAGAACCCACCATCTACTTCAACTTCGAAAAGGAAATAATTGCCGTCATCAAGCTTAGCAGAAAATTTACCATTGTCTTCAGAAGTGATACGAATAATCTCCTCTTCATCTTCACTATACCTAGAAAGAATGAGATCCGCCTTCAATCCTTTATTTCCTTCTTTTAATTTACCTTTAAAATTACTAGATTTTTTTGATGCCTTTTTCTCTTTGTTCTTTGCAGAAATGGCTATTTGATTACCTTTGCCTATTATTTTTCCTTTTTTAACAATAAAGGTGTCACTCGTACTATACCAGTTATTATTTCTGTCTTTTATCGCTTTAACTGTGTAAGTCCCGTCAGATAATTTAGACTTAAATGACCCGTTGGCATCAGTCATGATATAAATAGGATGTAATTTTCCTTTTTCACTTATCATCACTTGGGAGTTTTTTAAGGTTTTCTCATCCTCTTTAATGGATCCCTCAACAAATCCCATGCCTGAATCCTTTGTTTGTGCAGAGCTTACAATCCCAATCACAGCGCTAATCGTAATGATAAACATAAAGGATATAAGCATTTTACATACCGTTTTCCTCATATTGAACCCCCGATTCTATAAATTTCCTTTTTTAAATTCATCCTGCTAGTCTATATTATTGCGAAATATTACATTTTTTTAGTTATATTTTCCTATAACAAAAACACCAAAAGGCACAATAAGTAGTTTAACCCCTCTTATCGTGCCTTTTTGGTAAAAAACCTTCGATTGTCTCTTAAGCAACTTTCCAAACCCTTTACTTTGAAATCAGATGAGCAACCAAGACATAACGTTCGGGTGCTGATCCTATAAAGTTAAACGGATAACATGTGCTGACTGTAAGGGTGGCTCTAGGTTTTGGGACGATGACCGTCCGATCGTCTTCATCTACAATTCGTACTTTGTTGACTTTGTAGGTAAACTCTCCTGCAGACGTTCGTACGATTAACTCATCTCCCTCACCGACTTCTCCAAGTTTACGAAAGACGGTATCGCGATGGCCAGAAAGGACACTATTGTCGTTTTCTCCAGGCAAGACGCTTCCAGCGAAATGGCCCACTCCTTTTTCCAATTCATCCTCATTTGTGCCATGATAGATTGGAAGAGTTGCATTCAATTTTGGAATATAAAGTTCTCCAATTTCTTCACCGATTTCAGGGCGTGTCGGATACAACTCTTCTTTTTTATTCAGGGTTGGACTGGCTTGTGCTTTTGTTTCTTGTACAAAAGTACTCGTAGAATCCGTTTTATATGCTAAATAACCTTTGGCAAACTTATAGATATTGGTTGTTGAAAACCAAACCCCAAATAAAATAACAACGACCAAAAACGATAAAAGATAGATTCGTTTTTTTCTATGCGATCGCTTATTTTTAAAGCGTGCCACCTTACATATTCCTTACCTTTCTAAACATAAAAATTCCCGCAAACATGATGAACATTCCTAAAAGGGCATTTGGAATGTAGTCAGAAGCTGTTTTGGGAAGCTTGGCCCCTTTAACGGTTTTATGTTCCGTCGTTTTCTTTTCGATTAAATTATTTTGTTTTTCGGACTTCGTAACTGGTGCTTGTTTTTCAGATTTCGTAACTGGTGCTTGTTTTACCACTTTTGTTACTTCTTCTGCAGACTTCTCAATTTGTTTACCTGTTTCAATAATGGTATCAGACTCGACCATTTCTCCTGTTATCAGAAGGTCGGCAAGGAATTGTCCGCTCGCGCTGTATAGTAAAACTTTTAAATTAGCACCTTTTAATTCCTCTATTTTCATTAAATCCCATAACGATAATGGAGTTTCAGAAGTACCATTTACTAAGCTAAAGGATGCTTTTAGTTGAAAAATTGACATGAATTCTTCATAAATAGACACTAACTCACCCATTTGTTGTGCTGTAATCTCACTTACTACATCAAAGTCCCCAAACGCCATCATGCGGTTCCCCAATTTTTCAAGACGTGCTGCAGTTTCAGGTTTGGATAGATGTTCTTCTAAAGACAGTATATGATTTTCTAGTTTTTGCAGTTCTTCATTGGTCAGACCTATTTCTTCTTGAAAAGCAGATAGAAGACTAGCGAACATTTCTTCATCTATTTCCGATAAAATTTCATCAATGTCTCCTGTATAGAGTAAAAGGGCATTATCCAGATCATCTAAGAAGATATAATCATCAAGATTTTCGCCATTTTCCTGTAACAAATGCTGAAGACCATCTTTATCAAGTTCATAATCTTCAAAAAGGCCTTGTAAGTTACTCAAATCTGCTTTGATCACTTCGCCTAAAAATTCGGACAACTCTTCCACTGATTCATAACTTTCTAGACTTTCATCATAAAAAGATAGAAGAGACATTTGAATATCCTCTTTTGTTACGATAAATCCTCTTTCACTGCTCACTTCTTCTAAATAGCTTGTTAGATCCTGCTCAAAGTTAGTGTTTTGAGCCGCCGCAGTTAAGTTTGAAGACAAGCCAAATAACAATAAAACCGCAAATAAAATACTTAGAACTTTTTTCATACTCTTTCCCCTTTAATTTTTTATCTGTTTCTAGAAAATTATAATTCAAAAGTGGTGATTCAACAATATGAATTTTGAGAAAAATGAAAAAAGATGACGAAATAGGGACTTCATAATGCCAAAAAACAAATTAAGGAACGGTGATTAATAGTGATGATTTATAGGGTTGCTGTGAGTCTAGTCTAGAGGACTTAAGAGGGGGAAGGAGCAGTGAAACGCGAGAACCGTCCCCATGTTTCAACTTATATCAAATAGGGGTATATAAAAGTAATAAAATGTACATAAAATAGTGGGTTTACCGAGATCGCTGGAAAGATGGCTGTTTCGGAGAGGGTAAACTTCTAGCTGAAACGAATGCTTATTTTAAGTGGATTTTTCAGATTAGCGGTGGAGGTAGAAAGTATTTATCAGTGAAGGCAAAAGGGACTGAACTGAATCGAATTGACAAATGTTCATGGTCTACTTGTCAAGTATTGGTAATACTAATTTGTATTGCCCTGAAATAAATAAATTTACTGAGCCTTTAGCCGTATGAAATCTAACCGTGTATAGGGTATGAATAATCATCTATTACTAATAGTTGATTTTTTACAATAAGTGTACTGAATAGGAGGTTTAGGTATGAAAAACAAAAAAGTAATCATAATTAGTGTTTTTGCTATCTTTTTATTGATCCTCTCAACGAGTATCGTATCAGCAAAGCTAATGGCAGGAAAAAAAGAGCCTGAATTAGAGCAAATAGGAACAGTAACGACACTTGAAAATGACAATGTGATAAAGATAAATGGTAACGATTTAACCCAGGATCAAGGTTTTGAAAAGGGTGAAGAGTACAAGGTTCAAAGCAATCGGGTAGCAGGAGCTGCTGTGGCCTCTGATTTAGGTGGGGACTTATTTACCAAAGAATCAGAGGGAATTAAGTTTGAACCTGTGGGAGCTGAATTGGCTTTATATGAAAAACCAACTTTTTTGATGGATAAAACGAAGGCTTATACCTATAAAAGTAATGGAGAAACAGTAAAGTATTCCTATATGGGTAAATATGATAAGTGGGATAAGTGGGGAACAAATGATGGAGATGTATTTCTTCAGTTTGAAGATCAGGATGGACTTTATACAGGTTGGCCAGAATCTGAATATTATATCGATATTAAATATCCAGCAAAAGTAGGAACATCATGGGATATCGGATATGAGGGCGAGGGGACAGCGGAAATAACCTCTCTATCTAAAACCGTAGAAACTCCAGCCGGTACATTTACAAATTGCCTTGAAATTAAGCAAAATGGATTCACCGTTTACTATGCCAAAAATATAGGAATGATCCAATCCCTTCAAAACGGAAAAGTAGTCTCTGAACTTGTTAAAGTAGAGTGAAACATGGGGGCGGTTCTCGCGTTTCATTTGATAATAGAGCAGACCGGGTCACAGTGACGCCCCGAAAAAATGATAAACAAGTAGCCGTATATTTTGCTGAAGCAATCAGTATAAATATATACGGCTATTTCTTTTGTGTATTAAACTGTTAATTTTATTATTGGGCTGTTTAGAAATTGAGAAAAAGGTTTTCCAAATTGATTCAAAGTTCTGGGACCTTTTTTTAGGGATAATAATAATAATTGGTTGAAAATCCCATTTAGATAGCAATAAAGTTGGTAATTTAGTAGTATAAAAGTAATGAAACGTTAGGAGGGGATTGGATAAAAAAGTGTCAATCATGCGGTCATAAGAATCAAGAAAATAATTCCTTTTGCACAGAATGTGGATTTTCATTGATTGATCAACCTTCAAGGGCTGCACACAAGGAAAATGGTAATAAAAATATTCGCAAAATAAACAATAATAAAACACCAATCATTATCGCGTTGGTTGCTATCCTTTTTATCGGCTTGTTTACGGGCTATCAATTGTTAGCAAAGAAGTATAGTGAGGAAGCGGTAATTAAGCAATTCCAATCCGCTCTTATTAGCAAAGACAAAGATGTGTTGAAGGAATTGATTGTACCCGCTGATACTCGCGTAAAGGTGAATAATCAAAGCCTGGATGCTTTATTTTCCCTGATTGACAATCAGCCTTCTTTGATCCAGGATATTGAAGATTCCTTACGTGAAGAGGAACTTGGCAACAATTTATTTTCCATACGAATGGACGGGAAGCATTTCGGAATATTTGACCGTTATGTCATAGATACGTTAGGATATTTTATTACGTTCAATGATCCCGGGGTAGAAACGACTATTTATTTAAATGAAAGTGAAATTGGGATCTTGGATGGATCGAAGGAAACAACAGAATTTGGCCCCTTTTTAGCAGGAAATTATACAGTAAAAGCGGCCTATAAAAAAGATGGGAAAACAAATGAAGATGCCCTTACAGTAACGTTAACAGGAACAAAAGCAACGACTGAGGTTGCTCTAAATATTGGATCGACAGAAGAGAAAGAAGAAGTAAAAGAGAAGACCGTTATAAAAGAGGTGATCAGAGAAGTTCCGGTGAGCACGGGAAATAGTTATTATTTGTTGCCACATAGCAGTTATTCTTACTTAAGTTATTCTGATATTGCTGGATTTTCAAAAAGTGAGTTACGTTTAGCGAGAAATGAAATTTATGCTCGTTACGGCTATATTTTTCAATCGGATGACTTGAGGGCTTATTTTAACAGCCAAGATTGGTATTATCCAGATTCAAGCTATAACGGAAATTTATCATCTATAGAGAAACATAATGTAGACTTCATTAAGTCTTATGAATAGGAAGTCCATGATGAAAAGACTTTCCATATTCGTCGTCATCATTGCTTGTATCATTTCATTTATCGTTCTTCGATTAGATTCTCAAACAGAAATAGGAATTATAAATAGCCTTTCAAGCAATAAGGTGGAAAAGAATGTCCGCGAAAAGAGCATGGTTGCGACAGAATTAACCGAGGAACAGGAAGAGCGGGAGAATACTGTCATGATAGAAAAGCGATCAGAGGAAAAAACAGATGAAACACCTCCAGCGACCGAGATCACAGAACCTTTTCTTGTTGTGATTGATCCAGGTCATCAAGCAAAAGCGAATCTTGAACAAGAGCCCATTGGACCTGATGCCAGAGAGACAAAGTATAAAGTTACAGGTGGAACAACAGGGGTTGCTACGGGGAAGCCTGAATATGTACTCGCGCTTGAAGCGGCCCATTTGTTAAAAGCACAGTTAGAAAAGAAGGGGTTTCAAGTGATTTTAACAAGGTCTTCTCATGATGTAGATATTAGCAATCGGGAACGAGCAGAAATAGCGAATAAACATGAAGCTGATTTGTTTGTACGCCTTCATGCGGATGGATCAGAAAGTGCAGAAATGAACGGTTTTTCAGTTCTCGTTCCTGGAAAAGATAATCCATATACAGTGGCTATCTACGATGATAGCTACATGGCAGCCCAAACGGTACTTTCCCTTATGTCAAAAGAAGTAAAGATTTATCAAAATGGCCTCTATTTTAGAAATGACCTGTCAGGCTTTAATTGGTCAAAAGTACCAGTCATACTAACAGAAATCGGCTTCATGACCAACCCCGAAGAAGATAAAAAACTATCAAATGAAGACTACCTCACACACCTAATCAAACAACTCGCTGCTGGAATAGAAGCGTACGCTAAAACGAAACATGGGGACGGTTCTCATGTTTCATTTGCTTTTTCAACAATTGGGTTGGTTTTCTGCTTTTCCTCTTGTCTATTCAACAGTCATTGTTCACTATTTCTATATATCTTTTATAAAAAGGTGGCAGGTATTTAGTACTAAATGTTGAATATGGACATAGATTCCCTCTTACACTCTCCGCGATTTTAACTGCAGCTAGCTTCAACTTTTTACCCATCACGTTTTCCAGCTTTTTTTTGCGATCGATTGTACTAAAAAATAAAAGGAGGTTCCTTTGTATTGACGGTCAAAGTTCCAAGTGTTGGTTGTAAGGCCTTGAAGGCTACCGAATTCAAGTCTAGGTTGTAGGAAAAAGCCTCCCAAGATCATTATTGATTTGCTGAAACTTATCTATCCACTTTTATCCTTCTTACCGCTAAAAACCTTAGATCCTATGCCAACCTCCACCACTGTTCGTTTACCACAAACAAATCCAATCCCATAAAATGATTTTCACAGCCATTCATGATCGAATGGATATTTTGTTGTTTTTGCATTCAAAAAAGGTAGAAGATCGTAACATATTCAATTTATCGAGCGGTTGCTCTCCGATGAGAACATTGATCTTAAGAAAATACCAAACTGAATTTTTGAAAGATGGTGATAAAGGTGCCGCGTGAAGCAAGAAAGAAAAGCCAGACACGCATATACCATATTATTTGGAGGGGTGCGAATAGACAGGAAATCTTTCATGACAATATGGATTGGATTCGATTTCTTGATACTCTTAAAAGATACAAAATAGCCCATCAAATGGCTATCTATGCATGGTGTTTAATGGGGAATCATGTTCATTTGCTTATAAAAGAGGGGAATGAGGATATTTCCGTTACAATGAAACGAATCGGGATCAGTTATGCTAGGTATTATCACGAGAAGTACTTTACAACCGGCCATCTCTTTCAGGGCCGGTTCAAAAGTGAAAACATTGAAACATTAGGCACTTTTCTAAGAGTAGTGCGATATATCCATCAAAATCCAGTAAAAGCGGGAATGGTGAATCATGCAGTAGAATGGAAATGGAGCAGTTGCAGGGGATACTATGGGCAGCCTCTTTATCAAGGCAATATGTTGAACTGTCAAATGGTTTTAAAAAGGTTTTCTAGTAATCCTATGATAGCTAGGGAAAGATTTAGAGAATTTAATGAAAGAGAAACGAAGGATAATGATAATAGAGTAGAAGTCCCATCAAATCAAAAAAGATTAACAGATGAGAAGGCCGGAATGGAGATTAAGAAGCGATTGGGAATAATTGAAATTGCACAGGTTAAGAGTTTGCCTAAAACCGAGAGAAACGAGATATTGAGGAAAGTGAAAAGAATTGAGGGACTGTCATTAAGGCAAGCTGCAAGAATCTTGGGAGTTTCTGTGAGTCTAGTTTATAGAGCTTAAGAGGGGAAAGGTGGTGAAACGGGAGATCCGTCCCCATGTTTCAAAAAGGTGAAGTGAAACAGCAGAACCGTCCCGACGATTCAAAAAGGAAATTGCACAGGTTAAGTGTCTACCTAAAACCGAGAGAAACGAGATATTGAGAAAAGTAAAGAGAATTGAGGGACTGTCACTAAGGCAAGCTGCAAGAATCTTGGGAGTTTCTTTGAGTCTAGTTTATAGAGCTTAAGAGGGAAGAGGTGGTGAAACGGGAGAACCGTCCCCATGTTTCAAAAAGGTGAAGTGAAACAGCAGAACCGTCCCGACGTTCCCACCACCGACGTTCCACCGCCGTTTCACTCACCTCTCAAGAACCTTCCTGGCGTTTTTGGGAAAAGAGTTCCACAAATGGCCATATAAGGTTGTATCCTCCTTGAGGGAGAAAGCGGCTTGGAAGCCAAATTGTACTTTTGACAAAAGTACGAGTATTATCGTGGGCTTCTTTAACAGCTTTTAATACTTCTTTGTCAGGCTGAGCTAAGCTTTTATTTTCTTTTTCATCATAAATGGCTCGTAAGTCTACCTCAGAATGTTTAACCACCCAATTTCCTTTTTCTTGTGCTAGTTTTAAATCAATGACACCGAGGTGGCTTCCATAGAACCCTGGCAGGACAACGGGTACCCCGTTTATTGTTCCTTTTTCAGCATCAACTCCTGGGAGATTTCCATCGTTTCCTGGGAATGTGGTATGGGTATGACCGGCAATAATCGCATCGATGCCGTCTACCTTTGTTAGGTCGTAGGCCGCAAGTTCCTCAAACTCCTTGACTTCTGCATCCCCAATTCCTGTGTGGGCCAAGACAATAATCAAATCAGCACCCTCATCTTTCATTTTCGGAATTTGTGCTTGTACTGATTTAACAATATCTTTCGTAATTACTTTACCAGCAAGATGTTTTTCATCCCATTCAGTGATTTGTGGAGTAACCGCACCGACTACGCCTACTTTAATCACATGCGAATGTCCACTGTCGTCTACTACCTTTTTCTTTAAAATTGTATACGGTTTGAAATAATGTTTATCATTAGAAGGATCGTTATCATGGTCAACCTTATACACGTTCGCATTGACATAAGGCATTGGTGCATCGTCCAGTACTTCATCGAGAAACTCTAGTCCGAAATTAAACTCATGGTTACCGACCGTTGCAGCATCATAGTCTAATTTTTTCATTGCTTGAAAAACTGGATGAAGTTCACCCTCCTCAAGCTTGTCAACTTTTGCTACATATTCGCCAAGCGGATTTCCTTCAATGAGGTCCCCATTATCAAAAAGCAGGGTGTTTTTCGCTTCTGCTCTTGCTTCCTTGATAAGAGTAGCGGTTTTGGCTAAACCAACTTTCTGAATCTCAGCATCCTCATAATAATCATAATTATAAAGATGCGTGTGAATATCTGTCGTTCCAAGAATCCTTAAAGATAAGTCGGGTGTTCCTGTCTGCTCTGAATTGGCAGCCAATACAGTTTGATACGGAAGAGGAGCAACGAGGACGGATAATGCCAAAGCAGTTGCCGATAACCTTTTATAGGCTCTAACTAACGGTTTTTTCAATGGAAACAGCTCCTTATTATGGTCTTTAGCTTATGATTAATATAGAGAAGTTCCTATACATAGATAGGCCATAAAGGTTGAATAGGGTTAAGAGTATGTATAAAAATAAGATCAAATTCCCGTGAGGTGGAAGGGGTAGGGCACGGGGAAAGGTACGATTCTTCACTCCAAAAGTATATGTAATCTTCTTTTTCCATGTTTCATCGACAGTGAATGAAACACCAGAACCGTCCCCATGTTTCATGTCGATTTGTACACATAAGTGAAACGCGAGAACCGTCCCCATGTTTCAAAACACCGGAACTGTCCTCAAGTTTCATTCAGCAAATTGTAGGTGTCGGGTTTTCCAAAGGAACCACTGAGATTGACGTTTTTCTCGGGGGATGAATTTGCGTATTTCATCCTGATTGAATCCTGTCATAATTTTTTTGTTGTCTGTAATAATGGGGGATTTTAGTAATTCTTTATGTTGTTGGATGAGTTCGAGTAATTCCTTTAATGAGAGTTCATCCACTTTGATTTCTTTATATACGTCCGATTTGGTCGCCAAAATATCGTCAGTGCCCTCTAACGTCAACCGAAGAATACTTTTCAATTCCCCGATGGTTAGTGGGTTCTTCGATATTTTCCGTTCAATATAAGGAATGTTATTTTTTTCAAACCACTCTTTTGCTTTGACTGATGATCCACAATTTGCTTTAGTTATGACGGTAATAGTCATACTTCATTCTCCTTTTGACTTTTATTTTAACAATCATTTAAAAGTTGTCTCGAACACAACGAAGAGATGAAAGCCTCTTCGTTGTGTTCGAGACAACTGCTCTAAGAATAAACATGATGCTATGACTCTCTTATTTTCCCAATGCCTTCCTGGACTTTTCCCTTCACTTTATCCAGTTTTCCTTCTGTTTCCGTTGAACGGTCATTGGTTGCTTTTCCCCATTGCTCTTTTGCCTCACCTTTTACTTGATCCAGACTTCCTTTTAATTTATCTTCATTCATAATAAACCCTCCGTCTCTACTTTTTATCTATAGATCTCTACCCTTTGTTAAAGAGATCTAAACTTATTTATAAAATTATTGTGATTTCATTCGTCCTTCATTTTGGGATTGCAGCCTAATGAAACACGAGAACCGTCCCCATGTTTCATTGCTCTTGTAAGTTCTCTTCAACGTTCTTTTTAGCCTCAATTCCTTCCTCTTTTAATGTTTCTTCAACATTTTTCTTAGCCTCTTCTAAATTCTCATTTCCTTCCTCTACTTGCTTCTCGGCTTCTTGCTCTGTGTTTGTATCTAACTGATCTTTTTGCTCGCCATCACTTATGCCATTATCTTGGTCAACTCCATCCCCACATCCAGCTAAACCAAATGTAAGTAATGCAGCCAATCCCCCTACTAAAAATAAATTCTTCGTCATTATTGCTCCTCCTTTAAAAATTTTGTTAAATGTATTCCCGGTGAGGGTGAAGGTGAAACCTATATTACTAAAACTTTTTAACCTATCGCTGAATGGGCAGAAAATCTCGACATCTTGATTTTGAGTAAATATATAGAAGGTAGATGGTAGATAACTGCCCATAAAGCTTCAAAAGTTGAACAAAGACTAAATTCGCCTACGGCAATGTTTGCGTGAACAGATCTTGTGGCCTCAGGCTTTCCATCAGTGGGGAGAAAGAAAATCTTCGTTGATGGAAGGTCCCCTTTTTCTAAGTAAGCCATGTTTGAAATCATTTGAAAGGGGTAGTCAATTAGCGAGTTAATTCGAGAGAGAGAAGGAGAGATGTTTAATGAATGCAAGAGATATGATGGATGGTTGGTCCGTGTACTTGAATCAAATTCCCAACCTCCTCTTTGCGCTGCTGGTCTTACTGATAGGCTGGTTGGTTGCTAAAGGAATTGGAAAAGGGGTAGAAGCTGCCCTAAAGAAAACAAGTTTAGATAATAAACTTTTTTCAGGTGCGGGAAAAGAAAAGAGAAAATACTCAATTGAATTCATTATTGGAAAAATCGTTTACTATATTTTATTGATTTTTGTGTGGATTATCTTCTTCAATATGCTTAATTTAAGCCTGATTGCACAACCACTCGTAAATATGGTTTCAATTATTACTTCCGCTATTCCAAATATATTGAAAGCAGCTCTTATTCTATTATTAGCTTGGGTGGTTGCTATCGCACTGCGTTTTCTTTTTACAAAAGGCGCATCGATGATTCATTTAGATCGTAAACTAGTCAATTGGAAAATGGCGACGAATGAACTGGAAGCCGGCAGCAAAGTGAACAATATTGCTAAAGCCATCTTCTATTTTGTGCTCCTGCTATTCCTACCAGGCGTATTGGGCGCTCTACAATTGGAAGGCATTTCAGAGCCATTCTCAAACGCACTTTCCGCGATGCTTGCTTTTATTCCTAAGTTATTTGCAGCCGCACTTATTGTGTTTATCGGTTGGATGATTGCGAAACTCGTTCGCGATATTTTAACAAACTTCTTAAAAAGTACAGGGGTAGACAAACTTGGACAGCGATTTGAAATTTTAAGAAATGGCGAAGACACAAGTCTGTCCAGTATGATTGGAAATATTGTGTTTATCTTGATCTTAATTCCAACGATTATTACAGCTTTAGAAAAGCTAGAGCTGAGAGGAATTTCTGATCCGGCCATTGCCATGCTGCAGGATGTCCTGACACTGATCCCAAATATCGTGGTAGCTATTATCCTGTTATTAATAGGGATCTGGCTTGGAAAATGGGTGGAAAAATTGGTCACACAAATGCTTTGGCGTGTAAAGCTTGATAATATCTCTACTCATATAGGGATGGGCTCATTAAACTCGGCACAACCGAAGTACAGTCTTTCTCAAATCGTAGGCATGCTTGCCAAAGTAGTTGTTATTTTAATCTTTACGGCGGAAGCCTTACAAATTGTTGGTTTAGACTTCTTAGTTTCCTTGGCATCAGGGGTCATCGCCTACTTGCCAATGCTGTTTGCAGCCATTTTTATTTTAGGAATTGGTTTATATTTAGGCCAGTTAATCGAGCGTGTTTTACAAAATACTGTCAAACACAATTACTCTCGCACTCTAGCGGCTATCGCTAAATATACGATCTTTGTTATTACTGTATTCATGGCATTGGATCAATTGGGTGTGGCTCATTCCATCGTTAATGCTGCCTTTATTCTCATCCTAGGCGGCTTGGCACTTGCGTTTGGTCTCGCATTTGGCCTTGGCGGGAAGGATTTTGCGGCAAAATATTTAAGTAAACTTGACAACAAACTAGATAAGGAAAATCGTAACCTGTAAGCTCGACTACAACACTCCGAAACTCTCAACGATTTCGGAGTGTTTATTTTTTAGCTAGTAAAAAAACAACAAACAGGAGGTGCTGGTGCCGAATGGTACTGATCAACTTATTGATAATCTTTCTATTAATCCTCTTAACTGCATTTTTTGTCGCAACTGAATTTGCCATTGTAAAAGTTCGGTCTTCCAGACTTGAACAATTGCAAGCTGAAGGAAGAAAGAACGCTGACTCAGCGATCAAGGTTGTGAACCATCTTGATGAATATCTATCAGCCTGTCAACTCGGAATTACGGTTACGGCATTAGGACTCGGTTGGTTGGGAGAGCCTACCGTAGAAAAGATTTTTCACCCGATCTTAGCTGCATTAAATCTGAATGAAGCGGTAATACAAGTTTTATCCTTTGCGCTTGCCTTTTCGATCGTTACCTTTATTCATGTAGTCGTAGGGGAACTAGCCCCCAAAACAGTCGCCATTCAAAAGGCTGAGGAGATCACCCTGCTTTTCTCAAAACCGATTATTCTATTTTATAAAATGATGTATCCGTTTATATGGGCCTTCAACCATTCCTCACGTTGGCTTGTTGGGATCTTTGGTTTAAAGCCTGCGACCGAACACGAATTAGCACACTCGGAAGAAGAATTGCGGATCCTCCTGGCGGAAAGCTATGAAAGCGGGGAGATTAACGAAAACGAATGGAGATATGTTAATAATATTTTTGAGTTTGATGAGAGGGTCGCAAAAGAAATCATGGTGCCTCGCATCGAAATGAGCTGTATATCGATTGACGATACGATTTACGAGATTTTTCAAAAGCTGGATACAGAACCATTCACTCGTTATCCGGTCATGGATGGAGATAAAGACCATATTATCGGAGTAATGAACGTTAAAATGCTACTAATGGCAAAAGCCAAAGCGAAAGGATCTCAGCTAAATTGGAACATGAAGTCCTTTATTCAGCCTGCTATTCAAGTCATTGAAACGACCCCCATTCATGATTTATTGATCAGAATGCAGAAAGAACAGACCCATATGGCGATATTAATGGATGAATATGGCGGTACCTCTGGATTAATTACTATTGAAGATATTATAGAAGAAATTGTTGGTGAAGTAAGGGATGAATTTGATGCCGAAGAAGTGGCAGAAATTCGTACAATCACAGCGGATCATTATATCGTTGATGCAAAATTATCGATTCGGGATGTTAACGAACGACTTGGGGTCCACTTATTCGCTGAAGATGTAGATACGATTGGCGGCTGGTTTCTCACACAAACAGCCGATACGAAAGAGGTTGCTCATGTGGAAGTAGAAGCGGAAGGATATGTATTTAAGGTCCATCGATCTGATGGCTATCACATCTGGTATTTGGAAGTGAAGAAACGGTAAGAAAAGCCTGCTTGTCAAGCCTGTTCCCCGATGCTTACTGATTCGGAGTCAGGTTTTTTTAAAAAAAGCTATTTTCGTAAAGTTTGTTGTTAAAATTTAAAGGCCAATTTTAACGTGGACATAGTTATTTTCAGGCTTCAATTCAGTTTGCAGCTCTTTTCTTTTTCTGATAGAACTTGATTCACAGTGAGAAACTTAGATCAAACATTCTATTTTTCATACTATAAGCAACAATGCATGAGAAAAGAGCTTTTAAAAAAAATACGAGACAAAATCTAGTAAAACAAAAATAAAAGAGTTTAAGATTCTCAGAATGGTGGTATTACATTTATAAGGTTACAGGGACAACCTGTTGAACCACACTTTTAAGAAGAGGGAGGTATTTAGGAATGAATCTTTTAAAGAAATATTCGAATAGTACCTCAGCTTCTATCCTGAGTGGGGAGACATGACGTAAAAGGAAGCAATTTTAATTTTTCAAATCTGATGGATTAAAAACATTTTAGGAGGAATTTTAAATGGCTGACAAAAACAAAAGCAAAAACAAGGATAAAAATATGAGTATGGAAGAAAGAGGACGTAAAGGCGGAAAATCAACTGCCGAAAACCATGATAAAGAGTTTTATCAGGAAATTGGCCGTAAAGGTGGAGAAGCCACGGCTGAAAACCATGATAAAGAGTTTTATCAGGAGATTGGACGTAAAGGCGGAGAAACAACCGCAGAGAACCATGATAGTGACTTCTATCAGGAGATCGGACAAAAAGGTGGAGAAACAACCGCCGAAAAGCATGGGAAGGAATTCTATCAGGAGATCGGTCAAAAAGGTGGAGAAACAACTGCTGAAAAGCATGGGAAGGAATTCTATCAGGAGATCGGTCAAAAAGGTGGAGAAACAACCGCTGAAAAACATGGGAAAGAGTTCTATCAGGAGATTGGTCGAAAAGGCGGAGAGGCAACCGCTGAAAACCACGACGATGAATTCTATGAAGAGATTGGCCGAAAAGGCGGAAAGGCAACCGCTGAAAATCATGATAAAGAATTCTATGAAGAAATTGGTCGAAAAGGCGGAAAGACAACCGCTGAAAACCATGATAAAGAATTCTACGAAGAAAATGGGAAAAAGGGCGGAAGATCACGCAAAAACAAACGTGATGAGGATGATGACGAATAAAAGCCCGCGTGAAGTTTATTCTTCGTTTAATACTTAAACATTAAAGGGGGAATTTTATGGCTGACAATACAAAAGACAGATTGTATGTGGGCGAAAAAGGACGCATGGATGGGAAAGAAAGTATTAAAAACCGAGATAAAGACTTCAATCAAAGGAATGAAGAAAAAGGCAAAAAATCCCGTCCCAATTAAATAGTTGATGAATAAAAGGGAGTCTGCACCGTTCCGTGCAGGCTCCTTTTTGTTGATGTTATAAAAACTTGAAGCGGCGGGAGTTGTTTATGGGCTCCAATGTTGGCAGTTCGCATCGGATCATTCATGGTTGATAGGATGAAATGCGAGAACCGTCCCGGCGTTTCCCCCGCGTTTCACCACAACTCAAAAAATGGCTGGGAACTTGTCCCAACCATTTTTCGTTATTGAAGTTTATCATTATAGTAATCCACAGAATACATCGCACCTTCACTCACCATTTCGTTATCCTCAAGATCCCGTGGGTGAGGGTTTCCGCCCTTTTCAATCACACGTTGCGTGCTTTGAGAATATGAAGGGGGTGATAACTTCCGCTTCATTTGTCTTAAATAGGATTTAGCTTGAATACGATTCGGTTTTTTTGACAACCAGATCGCAGCTGCGCCAAGACCCACAGAAACTAGTGAACTCAAACCTACCGTTCTTCTCATCAGGATATCCTCCTTTTAATTTGAACTCTATTAAACTAACAATTCTAAATCTCTTTGCTTTATAATTACCCCCATTTTCTTCCCATTAAACCCATTTAAGAGTACCGTCTCCACGTTTCTATCAAAGTTTCATTTCAAGCAATAAAGGGAAATTAAATAAAAAAGTGTGAAACGCCGGGACGGTTCTGCTGTTTCAAAAAAAGTAAGACGGTAGGAGCTAGGTAGAGCACTTGGTTCGGGACCGGACCATGGAGTTCTTGATTGGCTCATACTCAAAATGAAACACGAGAACCGTCCCCATGTTTCAAAGGAGAGATCAGGTTGGAGAACTATTTCGGTACTAGTAAGTGGAGATGGCTTCAATTGAAGGAAAGTGAAACGCGAGAACCGTCCCCACGTTCCAAAGAAAGCCCAGGTTTCAAAGAGTCCCCACGTTTTAATGAGTGGTTGGATAATGTTCGTGATAGGAAGTCGAATTATTTGCGGGTGGATTATTTGGAGGATGGGGAGAAGGTTGTGAATGGTTCGCTTATTTATAAAAAGAGTTTTACTGAGGAGCGGGATTTTAAGATTTTTCATTTTTATTTAACTACGGACAGGTTGGTTACGATCGATTTGGAGTTGTCCGAACTGGAACAAATCAAACCGGAATTTCTATTACGGCTTATGGACCGGACTGAAAATGCGGTTGATGGTTTATTAACTTTTCTTGGGGCCTTGCTAAATGATATGTTGGTGGAGATTGATCAGTTTGAGGAGGCGCTCCATACGCTGATATGGAATATACGAAAAAGGAATGAAATAAAGAATCTCGAACGCGTCTATCAACTTAGGCATGAACTTTTGCTTTGGAAAAATCTACTGATTCCCGTCAACGAACTTAAAATGGTAATTGAGGAAACGAATTTTCCGGGAGTCAACAAAGGGGAGGTTTTTGTTTGTACATGCAAACGGATCGATCGAGTCATGTCTCTCCTCAACGAATATGAACATGAAATGGATTCGATTATCAAATTAGAAGAAGTCATTTCTGCCCATCGTGGAAACGAAATTATGAAAACCTTAACAGTCATTACTACGATTTTTACCCCGGTTATGGCCTTCGGGGCTTTATGGGGAATGAATTTCAAGAATATGCCTGAGCTGGAGTGGCGGTTTGGCTATCTTGTGTCGATCATTCTAATAACAATCTCCACTTTCCTGCTTTATGGCTATTTGAAAATAAAAGGCTGGACAGGCGACCTTTTAAAAGCTAAAAAACCTGGATCGTTTTTTAAATAATGTCTTCACAGAAGAAAGAGGTCTTTAGGAAGCATTCATCAAGCCTGATCATAAGCAAAGTTTAGAATTCTGACACGGTGGTAGAACAATTGTAAGGCTACAAAATCAAAGGGGGAAAATCACATGGCTGACTATTATTTTGATAAAAAAGCGAGAGATAAAGTAGGGAAACAACCTAAAGAAAGTATTTCTAAGGGGAAGGAAAAAGAACTAGTAGAAAACGATGGACAGAAATTCAGAGATATCGATATAGAGAACAACTTAATCGAATATCGACCAGGAGCCGGGGATGCTAGCTCCGAGACGATCAAGGAATACCGACCGGAAACTGGAACTACAGGCTCCCCGACTATAAAAGAACATCGAAAAAAATAAGGATATCAACAAAAAATGAAAAGTGATCATAAAACAAGATGATCAAAAGATAAGTAAAAAGTATCATAGGTCATCAATGGGACGACTGGGCTTCGATATCCGATTCGACAGCTAGATAAAAAAGAGGCTTGCACAAATCGTGTAGGCCTCTTCTATCTTTTATTGCTTCGGATCTTGGGTTTGATCATCTTCTTTTTGCAACTCGGTTCCAGTTTTTGCCTGATCCATTTCTTTGCCAAGTCTCTTGATTTCCTTTAAGTCTTGGGCCATTGAGCTATTGTCATTTGTAATGACCTTCAAGTGGGAATTTCTTTTCTTTTGTTTTGTTTCTTTATTCATTTGAACACCCTCCTTTGTCATAAATGCCTTTTTTATTTACCCAATATTTTGAAAATAAAACCTAATTTACCAATTAGTAAAATTTGGATGGGGCGTTCTATCTATTCGTTCATTATTAATCTTTTGGTATAATCGGATTTAAATAGGTTTTAAAGGTTATAACCTAATAAATGCTCATTTTTTTAAAAAAAGAGGTTTAAGTTTTAATAAAAGCGGGTAATTAAAAGTAAAAGATTTTAGAGGTGATCGTAGTGGTTTTTAAAATAGATAAACAACAAAATGATAATGAAATATTGATCCATGTGGCAGGAGAAATTGATGCTTATACAGCGCCAAAGCTAAGAGAAGAGTTATTGCCGCTTGCAGAAGGGGGCAATAAAGTCATGGTTGTTAATCTAAAGGATGTAACTTACCTAGACAGTACAGGGCTCGGCGTGTTTGTTGGCATATTCAAGCAACTTAAAGAAAATAACGGAGAGTTGAAGCTGATCGAGCTATCGAATCGATTAAAGAGACTCTTCGAAATCACAGGATTAAGTAACATTTTGAACATTTCGGCAAAGTCAGAGGCGGAGGATGAGGGAGCAAAATGATGGATTATATTGAATTAAAAATTCCGGCTAAGCCTGATTATATTGGGGTTATTAGATTAACATTATCAGGAATCGCGAATCGCATGGGATATACATACGAGGAAATTGAAGATATTAAGATTGCTGTAAGTGAAGCTTGTACAAATGCGGTTCAGCATGCCTATTCAAAGGATGAAGATGGAGATGTGATCGTAGGTTTTGGCATTTATGAGGACAAGCTTGAGTTGATGGTAGCGGATAATGGAAAGAGCTTTAATTTTAAACAGACAAAAAGTGAATTAGGACCTTATACGGAATCAAGTACAGTCGATCAACTGACAGAGGGAGGGTTAGGACTATACTTGATAGAGACACTGATGGATGAAGTTCGGGTGTTGAATGATTCTGGAGTAACGGTCTACATGGTGAAGTATCTAAGGGGGGAGCGTGAGAATCATGGCACAACCGCCTCAAATGGTGAAACGAAGCAAGGAAGAGATTGATAGCTTAATTTTAGAGTTTCAACAGGATGAGAACTCATCAGCTCAAACCATCTTAGTGGAACATTACACAGCCTTGGTCGGGAGTCTCGTAAGAAAATATTCTAGAGGTAGAAATTTTCATGAAGATCTCATGCAAGTCGGAATGCTCGGGTTATTAGGGGCGATCAGAAGATATGAACCAGGCATGGGGAAATCCTTTGAATCCTTTCTAATCCCTACCGTTATCGGAGAAATCAAACGGTTTTTAAGGGATAAAACATGGAGTGTCCATGTGCCGAGACGAATAAAAGAAGTGTGGCCGAAAATTCAAAAAGTCGTAGACGAGTTGACGATTGAGTATAAACGTTCGCCAAAAATCCATGAAATCGCTGACCATTTAGAGCTTTCAGAAGAAGAAGTATTGGAAGCGATGGAAATGGGAAAAGGGTATCAAGCCGCTTCCGTGGATCAACCGATTGAAACGGGTTCTGAGGGAAATACGATGACGACATTAGATGTTGTAGGATCCCATGATGAAGGGTTCGAACAAGTCGATCAAAGGCTTTTGCTTGAGAGTGTTCTTCATGTTCTGACAGAAAGAGAAAGGGAGATCATTCATTGTACGTTTGTGGAAAATAAAAGCCAAAAGAAAACCGGCGAGGACTTGGGGATTTCCCAGATGCATGTTTCACGATTACAAAAAAAGGCGATTGCCAAGTTAAGGAAGGAACTTGAAAAAACGAATGTATCACGGAGTTCGCAATAAGTGAACGGATCCAGTGAAACTCCCATCAGTAGGGGTTTCGAGTTTCCGGTTACCCTTAAACGAATGGAAGGCTTAGGCCATAGCATGTTGGTCACACAGATCTAACTGCAGGCGTATGAAGTCTGTGATCATGATTTACAGTTTCTCCCGCCTTCTATTGAGTAGAATCTTAAGGCGGGAGTCTGTTAAGATGGAACAAAATGCCTGATCGACATGTTCATCTGAACAAAAGGTCAGGCATCATTTATATATAAAGGGGGGATTTGCTATATGCCTATGAAAATAGCCATTGTAGACGACAATTCAACGAATCTCATGATTGTTGAAAAAATCATGCAGCAAGCTGGCTATCATCGGCTGGAATTATTTTCATCTGCAAAGGAGTTATATCAATATTTACAACTTGATGCGCCGAGCTCAGTTGAAGTGCCAGTCGATTTAATTTTAATGGACTTGATGATGCCAGAAATTGATGGAATCGAGGCTTGCCGAACCATTCTCTCTCGGGAGCGATTCGAGGACCTTCCGATAATCTTTGTTACAGCAATGGGAGATTCTTATAAGATGGCTGAGGCGATGGATGCGGGTGCCCTTGATTATGTCATGAAACCAATTAATAAGGTTGAGCTGCTGGCTCGAGTTCGTTCGGTCCTTCGGGTAAAAAAAGAGAAGGATTTACGGAAGGAAAGGGAGAAGCGGATTCAATATGAATTAGACTTAGCCAAGGGAGTTCAAAGAAGCATGCTTAGCGGTCCGTTAGTAGAAGAAAATGTATCGATTTCAGCTGTCTACAAACCTACATTTGAGCTTGCCGGCGACTTATATGCTTGGTATAAAATTAGTCCAAATCGCTATGCTGTTATTTTACTAGATGTGATGGGGCATGGGATTTCCTCTTCACTTGTATGTATGTATATTTATTCCGCATTAAAGGATACGATTACAGGAATGGGGGATCCTGTGGCGGTCATGAAAGAATTAAATCGGCGGATGAATCAGTTGAATTTATCAGATGGTTCAACAAACTATTATTTTACAGCGATTTATTTTGTTTTAGACACGGAAAGTCAAACCATTGAATATGTGAATGCAGGGCATCCGGAAGGGATTGTCATTGTGGATGGTGAAGTGAAGCTGCTGACGGAAGGTTGCTGTGCGCTTGGCTTTTTTGATCAGATCGAAGTTAAAAAAGAGGTTATTCCTTACCAAGAGGCTGTACGAATTTTACTCTTTACAGATGGGCTATCAGAATGGCTGGAAGAGGAATACGACGATGCGGTATCTAAATTAATTAGCATTTTTCAAGAGCAAGAAACAGTAAATCCTGAATCCTTGCTTCATCAACTACATCCAAGTTCTGAATGGGTTAATGCCCCAAAAGATGATATGTGTTTGGTCATGGTTTCAGCAAAGGCGTAGCTTCCTTCAGTTACTTATTTCTTCGTTTTATTTCCATTTTTTCATAACATTGTTTTCAATTTGTGAGCCTCTCTCATTCACATGTAAAGGGTGTCAGAATCACTGACACCCATTTGATCCTATATTTATTTCGTTTAACCGCCCCTAAAACTCTGAAGTTAAACACAGACTTCATTCGCCTTGAGCAACGTCTGTGTAACCAGGATCCTGTGGCCTGAGGCTATCCATCAGTGGGGGAGAGAATCTCACTGATGGAAGTTTCACTTTAATGAAAGGCGGTCTGGACTCCAATCGTTTTTATTCTGCTAGACAGGCTTCGAGCATCCATCTGTGCTTTTCTAATGAAGTACGAATAGCAATGAATAAATCAGCGGTCGGTTGGTCATCCTTGTCTTCGGCTAAAGTAATGCCGTCTGTAAGTTCGTTACAGATCGTATGGAAATCATCAGATAGCGCTTGAACCATTTCCTGCGCACTTTCATTGCCTTTCGCTTCTTTAATGGAAGCAAGCTCTAAATGTTCTTTTAATGTCGCTGTTGGTGAAGCACCTATTGAGAGCATTCTCTCGGCGATTGTATCTAAGTGTGCAGCCGTTTCCGTGTATAATTCTTCAAACTTAGTATGTAAGGTAAAGAAGTTCTTTCCCTTTACATACCAATGATAATTGTGTAATTTCATATAAAGGACGGAGAGGTTCGCCACTTGAGTATTGAGTGTCTCTGTTACTTGAGCGTTTTTTTCTTTCGTATATGCCATATTTTTTATACCTCCATTTGTACTATTTTAATAGTAATAGTGTTGACATCTATTCTTTACCCTATTACGATGCATTTAAAACATAAAAAACATGAATACATGTTTTAATAGGTTTGAGGGCGGAGCTTAATGTCGCTTAAACTATAGGATCTATTTTTAAAAAAAGGACAGGGGGGATTCCTATAAAAGGCTATAATTACAACATACGTAATAAAATTTTTACAGGTTATTTCATCATTTTGATTTGCATGGTTCTATCTTTGCTTATGGTAATGAATAGAATGGCAGATTTGCAGAATGAGATTGATTATGTTTCACAACGTGAAATAGAAGTCCATAATCTTACAAATTATATTCAAAAAAATTTACTTGACATGGAATCTGGGATGAGAGGGTATGTCATCTCGGGTGATGAGGAGTATCTTGAGTCTTATTATGTAGGGAATCGAAGTTGGCAGGATAACTACAACAAACTATACTCGTTGTTGGAGGAGGATGGGAGGCAGCAGCAACATTTAGAAAAAATCAAGCCGATTATTGTGAACTGGGTATCAGCTGGCGGAGAATTTGTTATCACTCAAAGAAAGGAAAATAATATAGAGGCTTTAAATGAGTTTTTCGAGAGGAGAACAGGGAAGAGGATGATGGATGAGATCCGAACCCAATTTGATTCTTTTATTGATACGGAAAAGAATACAATGGCCAAACGGATCGAAAAACTCAATCAAGAAAATAGGAATTTAAATATCACTTTAATTGTAATGATTATTTTGGTAACCGTGATTACGATCTCTACAGCTATTATTCTGTCTAATTCAATTGTTAATACGATTAGACAGGTAATTAGAAACATTAGAAGTATTACAGACTCCGAGATTGATCTTACTACTCGTATCAAAGTGAAATCGCATGACGAGACTCGGGAACTGGCTGACGCGATGAATGATCTTCTTAGCAGTCTTGAGAAGCAAAGTTGGATACAGAAAAATACGACGGATATTTCTGCCATGTATCAGGAAATTACGGATACCACTGAATTGTCGCAAACCTTTATTACGAAGCTTGCTCCTTTGCTTGAGGCTGCATATGGAGTGGTTTATCTGCGAAAAAGTGAAGGACGCGAGACTCATTACGTGAGAGTATCAGGCTATGCGATAACGGATGAGCCTGGTGGTACAGTTAGCTTTCGAATGGGAGAGGGGTTAATTGGTCAGGCTGCTTTTGATAAAAGAATCTTCCTTATTGACGATATGCCAGAGGAACACTTTAAAGTGACCTCAGGACTAGGTGAATCTTCTCCGCGACATTTATTAATTGCCCCGATAATTGTCGATGGGCAGGTCGAGGCCGTTATCGAACTTGCAGCACTTCAGCCATTTTTATCCCATCACCTTACTTTACTGGATGAGCTTCAGGATAAGTTTGGTTCAGCTATTATCAATGTGAACGGGCGGATGGAAGTGGAAAGGTTGTTAGCAGAATCTCAACAACTCACCGAGGAACTGCAGGTGCAATCAGAGGAATTACAAGCACAAGCTGAAGAATTGCAGATGCAGCAAGATCAGCTCAGCCTCACAAATGAACTTTTAGAAGAGCAGAAGCAATTTGCTGAGCAACGGGCTTATGATCTCAAAATGACGAAAGACGAACTAGAGGAATACTCATTGAAGCTGGAGAAAAGTTCACAATACAAATCTGATTTCCTCGCAAATATGTCTCATGAGCTTCGGACGCCATTAAACAGTATTATTATTTTGTCACAAATGCTGATGGAAAATGAAAATAATCAGGAAATGGACATGGAAGAAGTGAGGGAATATTCGAGGGTCGTCTTTACTTCTGGGAAAGATTTACTGCGGCTAATTGATGATATCTTGGATCTTTCGAAAGTCGAAGCAGGTAAAATGGAAATCTTGGCAGATGAAGTGAACGTGACAGAAATTCCGCAATTGATGAAAAACCTATTCGATCCGGTGGCAGCTAAAAAGAATGTATCGTTTGAAGTTAAAACCGACTCAGATATCCCGCCTGTCATTTTGACGGACGGAAAAAGGTTGCAGCAAATTGTGAAGAACTTATTATCCAACGCCTTCAAATTTACTAATGAAGGCTCCGTCACCTTACAAATCAGTTCTGCAGAGTCTGAAAAGGTAGAAGAATTGCTTGATCTAGATGAAGAGGTCCCAGTTTTAGCAATTTCTGTAACCGATACGGGAATTGGAATCCCACATGAAAAGCAGCAAATTATTTTTGAAGCTTTTCGACAGGTCGACGGTACCACAAACCGGCAATTTGGCGGAACTGGACTAGGGTTATCCATTTGCCGCGAATTTATCCGTTTGCTCGGAGGTACCATCGAATTACAAAGTGAGCCTGGTAAGGGAAGTACATTTACCGTATATGTACCAAGTATGACGCAGGAACTCGAGGCTCAGGCTCAAGAAGAAGTTTTGGCGTTGGAAGAAGCGGCGGCAACCACCACGAGTGAGATGGAAAAGAGGATAGAATCTACGAGAGAGGAAGAAGTGGAATCGTCATCGGTGGAAGAAGTGGAAGAAGTTGAAGACGGAAGTTTTGATGAACAGCTGTTTAAAGGGAAGAAAGTGCTTCTAGTCGAGGATGATGGCCGAAACATATTGGCACTTGTAAAAGTTCTAGAGAAAAAAGGAATGAAGATTGTCATAGCCAAGAACGGGCAACAGGCAATCGATACGTTACAGGAATCCTCCGATTTTGACATGATTTTCATGGATATCATGATGCCAGTCATGGGAGGGTATGAGGCGATGCAAATCATCCGAAATGACCTTCAAATGCACAGCATTCCAATTATTGCTTTGACCGCCAAAGCCATGAAGGGAGAGCGCGACAAGTGTATCGAAGCAGGAGCTTCTGATTATATTACGAAGCCATTAGATATGGATCAGCTATTCTCGTTGATGCGAGTGTGGCTGACGGAGCAGGTGAATCGAGATGAATAACAAACCCGTTCAACCTTCTTACGATTTTCTATCAGAGACAGAGGAATTTGAACAGGACGAGCTTCAAGAAGTCGAAATTAATTTGTTGCTTGAGGGTTTATATCAAATGTATGGATATGATTTCCGGGGCTATGTGCGTTCATCCTTGCGTAGAAGAATTTTGAACCGCATGAAGCGGGAGAGACTTCCGACGATTACCGCTCTGTTGGAAAAAGTGCTTCACGAGCAAGGGTATCTGGAACGATTATTGAATGATCTTTCCATCCAGATGACGGAAATGTATCGAGATCCTAGTTTCTTTGCTGCCTTTCGTAACGAAGTGGTCCCTCTTGTTAGGGACCTTCCTGAAATTCGGATTTGGCATGCGGGTTGTGCGACCGGGGAAGAAGTCTATTCTATGGCCATCCTTATGCTTGAGGAGGGACTCGCGGACAAGACTAGAATTTACGCAACGGATATTAATGAAAAAGCCCTTAACGCTGCGAAAAAGGGAGCGTTTCCACTTAAGAAAATGCAGCAGTATACGAAAAATTACTTGAAAGCCGGCGGGAAAAAGGCTTTTTCTGAGTACTATACGACCAATTATCAGTTTGCGTATTTTCATACATTCCTGAGCGACAATCTCATTTTTGAACAACATAATCTAGTGTCAGACAGTTCGTTTAATGAGTTCCATGTCATCCTGTGCCGAAATGTCATGATCTATTTTGACAAAGAACTACAACTGCACGTCCACCGCTTATTTTATAACAGCCTAGCTGACAAAGGGTTCATCGGACTCGGAAGCAAAGAATCCATGCTCTGCATCCCAAACAACCTAAAATACGAAGAATTCAACCCACACGAACACATCTACCGAAAAATGTGAAACGTGTAGCGTTTTGAAACACGGGGACGGTTCTCGCGTTTCATTTGTTAAATAGAATGAGAGCTTGGCTTCAATCCCTAATGGGAGGTAACTGGCTTACACTGAGCGTTTTTATAAGGTTTAGCGGGCAATAAGGCCCCCTTAAGATCCTGAGTAAAATAAGAGAAGATAGGTGGGGGATCAACTGCCCGTAAAGCTCCGAAATAATGAACACAGACTAAATACGCCTGCGGCAACATCTGTGTGACCAGCAAGTCTGCTGGCCTCAACTAACCATCAGTGGGAAATGAAAAAAAAAAAACCACTGATGGAAGTTTCACTTTATCCAGTAAAAAAGAGATTGCAAGAATTTGCAATCTCTTTTCTTTCCTTAAGAATTATGAGGTCGTCTAACCTTTTTAAGGATGAAGCTTACAATTAATATCAATACGATTGCACCGATAAGTGCCGGAATGATTGCAAAACCTCCAATTACAGGCCCCCAACTTCCTAATATGGCTGAACCAAGCCATGCACCAATAAACCCTGCAATAATATTTCCGATGACTCCCCCTGGGATGTCACGTCCTAGAATAAGTCCAGCTAACCAGCCGATAATACCTCCGATAATTAAAGACCAAATAAATTCCATTAATCTCTCTCCTTTCTATTTGTTTCGTATGGTTATTAAATACCCGCATTTATAAAACATAAACCATAAATTTGTGAAACATGTCCGCGTTTCATTTGTTAGTGAAACATGGGGACGGTTCTCACGTTTCATTTATTGATTTAAGGATTATCTTGTTTGCTTCAATTCCTCTTGGGAGTTTACTGGAATCTGATTCTCCTTTGGTTGTAAAAACTGCTGATAGTATTTTAATTTGAAAGTTAATGAATAAAATTCGTTTTTATCTCGTTTATCAAGAGATTCGTCAATGGCCCGTTTTAATAAACTGATTTTAGTGATTGCTGAGGCCTGCCGCTTATGAACAAGTTCGATATTTTTTTCAGACATTTCTAACTCTTCTTTATGATCGACGCTTAAATTGGTAAATCGGTAGCAGTATTTGCATAGTGCCTTGTCTTCATTTAACATTTTAAAATTATCGTTTCCGCAAAACTCACATAATAGTCTACTCATAAAAAACCCCTCCAATTTAATAATGTTTTATATCGTATTTTTCTAAAAGTTTGATTTCTTAGTATCTATATTACCCAAAAGAGGTTTAGTTATAACATAAAAATGAATTCTAATAGAATGTTAGGAAAACAGGTTTTGATTTTTCAAGAAAAGGTTATATAACAAATAGAATCACACGCTAGCAGATCCTTTAATAGCGTAGACCTATTTATACGTAAGGAGGAATGCAAAATCGAAAAACTAACAAACGTAGACATTGTACAAGTTGTAGAAAATGGAGTACAGGCAAAAGAGTTCATTGACCGATTAATCATACAAGGTTTTAGAAAAGATGATATCTATTTATTCGCACATGATAGAAACCGTTCCGAAAATCTAACGGAAGCCCTAGACATTAACAATGTAGGTGTTAATGAACAAGGTTTCTTTGATTCAATCGCAAACGTTTTTCGATCCAGGGGAGATCAACTCCGCTCGAAATTAACGTCACTAGGCTTATCAATAACAGAAGCAGAGCGCTACGAAGAAGAAATGGACCACGGACGATGCGTTGTAGTCGCCGTTAAGTGAAACATGGGGACGGTTCTCGCGTTTCAAGAATACGCAATGAAACATCAGAACCGTCCCGGCGTTTCGTTAAAAACAAAAAGAGAGGAGAATCGACATGAAATTTTCTGATTTAAACGTCAATATGTTATTTGAAGCAAGTCAAAGAGCGAGGCATAAGGCTAGTAAACCTAAAAAGTTGGAGTTACATTTTGAAGAGCCGATTATTCATAGGGAAATCCAAGGGGATAGGGTCTATGTTCCTTTAAATTTAGATAAGGTTTGGAATGAAGTGTGATCTTAGGAAACATGGGGACGGTTCTCGCGTTTCATTTGTTCTTTAAGGATAACAAATGAAACATTGGAACCGTCTCGGCGTTTCACCGACGTTTTTACTAAAATAATGATTTAAAAGGAGTGTTACCATGGCTGATATGAACATAAATGTGGATGCAGTTTGGAATGGTGGGGTAGAAGGAAATGGATCTCTTAAAGCGGAGTATCTGGATACGAAAATCGCCATACCTACGTCTTTAGGGGGGAGTGGCAATGGAGCGAATCCAAAAGAGGTTCTCGTTGCTGCAGTAACAACTTGTTATACAGCCATCCTTACATCTGTACTTGAAAAAAAAGAACTGCCTGTAGATGAACTAAAGGTGAATACAGAGGCAACGATATCAAATGATGGATTTGAAATTATCCACTATCCAGAGGTCATTTTATCGGCTGATGCATCAGATGAACAAGTTCAGACTGCGCAAAGAGCGACAGAAGAAGCAGAAGAAGTGTGTGAAGTCGGAAATATGCTGAAAAAAGCAGATGTTGAAATTAAAGTTCTCGGTAAGGTTTTAATGGACTAGGGACTAGGAACACGGATGAAACACGGGGCGCCCTCGTGTTTCATTTTTGTTTTTCTTCACATTGCTTCTTTGTCACAGTGACGCCCCCGAAAAATCTTGTTCCACAAGTGGATTTTCAATCGCAAGGTTTTGGGATTTTTTAAAGATATTGAGAGTCTCCTAGTAAAGAGGGGGAAGCAAATGGATGAAACAGCAGAACCGTCCCGGTGTTTCACGTTTAAAACAGGCCTCTACGCCAAAACATAGAGCATGTTTTGGTTGTAGAGGCCTGTTTTTTCAGCTTATCGTTAAGGATTTCTTTTTGGTAATGTGATTGTTCTAACCGGATTGCTGTTTCAACCTAGTCATTTTCTGGTTCAAAATCAATTGTTTATTTTACGATGGTCGACTTACTTTTTTAACATTGGACTGTCTAATTAACGGAGGAATTTCTAGGTTCGGCAGGATACGAAATATCCTCAAGGGCTTGTCCTGCTTCGTCACTCGACTGAGTATTTACCGCTAAATCACCTAGGGAGACGATTCCTACCAATTTATCCCCTTCTACAATAGGAAGACGGCGAATTTGGTGCTCCGACATGATTCTTGCAGCTTCTTCCACTGACATATCTTTGCTGCCTTTTACAACATTGTCAGTTAATAGTACAGAAACCGTAGATTCACTTGAAAGATCATTAGCTAATCCCCGAACAACTAAATCCCGGTCGGTTACAATTCCAACTAACTTTTCATCTTCGCAAATTGGAACGACCCCAACGTCAAGATCCCTCATTTTCATGGCTACTTCTGTAAAGGTACTCTCTGGCCTACAGCTATCAACATCGGTTGTCATTACTTCAGCTACATTCATGCTCTTTCCTCCTTTACGATTTCTCATTATTGTAATACCCTCCACACAAATGGTTAAACGTGGTTTCCGGTATTCAATCGAAGGCCATGTTTATGCCCTGTTATATTAAAAGCTGACGCGGTGTTTCACTTAAGGAAATATATGGATGAAACAGCAGAACCGTCCCGATGTTTCAAAAAGCTGATTTCAAAAAGTCACTTTGTAGTGATTTTTGAAATCAGCTTTTTAGGTGAGGTTTTGATTGTTTTCATTGTCTATCCAGTCATTTTTTTGTTAAAGGTTATTTGTTTTGACCTTTTTGATTTTTATTGTTTTTGTTTTCTTTTTCAACAGAAGGATTAGCATTATTTTGAGTTGCTTCCTTTTTCGCAGCTGTTGGAGTTTCTGCAGAGCTTTTATTTTCATCTGCCTTTGAAACAGGAGTATCTGTTTGTGCCTCGCTCGTTTCATTCTTGTTACTAGCCGATGCCGCTTGTTGATTATATTCTGGAGTTATATTAAGGGAGCCTGTCCGTTTTGCACGGGTTTCTTCCTTATCCACCTCTGCCATGACGTTCTCGATATCAGGGTTTCCTTCAACAATGACAATATCGGAATTTTCCATACTATTTTCATATTGGTAGAGAGATTTCTCTGCAACTCTTGCAGAAGGGACCGCACGCTCAATTCGCGCTTCTTCTTTTTTAATGCGATCCTGTACTTGCTTTGTCTCTTGAATTTTTCGCTTCCCTACAATAACTTCTTCAACGACTACCGGTCTTTTCATTACTTCTACTCTTTCCTCGATAATAGGGATACGAATGATTTCATCCCCTGTAAACGGGCTGCCATCAACTTTTCCATCAATCACAGGACGGCGCTCTACATATACTTCCTCTCGAAGCAGGGGAACATTGACCGTTCGTTGTTCTTCTACTACTTCTTTACGAACTTGTAATTCTCCGACTTGGACACGCTCTTTTACGATATCAAGTTGTTCTTCACGGAGGCGGACAGCTCTTGGTGTTTCACTCTCATAATGTTCTTGATAAACCGTTTTTTCATGAACTCCATTCGTATCAACTAACAAAATGATTTTACCGTTATTTATTTCCGCTTCACACAGTTTTGCCGTATATTCCGGTAGGCCTCTTTCCAAAAGTCTACGGGACAGAGGTTTAGTCTTTGTACCGCTCATTCCTCCGGTCATCATGGTCAAATAGCTGTTCATCATAACGCCTGCTAAAGTGGTGTTCGCTTGCATGTCTGCTTCTACCATCACACCGGTATGAGAAGTGACTGTTGGAATCGAACTTCTATTTTCCGCAACTACCATCATATCTGTTTCACGATACCCTTGGTGTTTCAACCCTTCGATTGCATACAAGACTTCTTGCTCTGAGCTAAATGTTCCAACGATTCTTTTTTCGATACTCATCCTAACATCCCCTTAAATGATTTTTTATGTGGAAAAAAATGTCATCCACATGCATTAGTTATGTACCCAAGAGATTTTCATTTGAAACGTTTAAAAATAAATAATTTACAATTTTTTGAAAAAAATTATTGAATGTGTCCTTTTGTATTTTTTGAAAAAAGTCTAAGGGGGAACGAACGAGGAAGTGCAATTAAGGCTATGTGATAAACAGATGGGACCGTGAGAAAGGTTAATAATCATTCATGATAGAGGTGTTCTAATTTAGGGTGCAAATGTGTAAAAACTCATATAAAAAGCGGAACTCACTAATTTTCATAGGGTCCACCACATCTTAAAGGGCCTTATAAATTCTTTCCTGAGAGAAAGAAAAACACGCAGTGATTTAGTAATTTTAGCTAAAAAACTGCGTGTTATTTGTGCATTATCAAACCATTCAATTTGCCTTACTCTTTTGGATGAAGAATGACCAGAATTTTACCATCTTGAGCATCTTTAGCATAGCGTTCAGCTTCCTCATCTGAGATTCCAATTCTTATCAGTGCATTCTTTAAGCCACCCGCACCCGCGTTGGCTCCTACGATTGCCCCTCCAACGGTTGTAAGGATAGGACCTGTAGCCAACACAGCGCCAAATCCAGGAATCAATACAGTAGATAACCCTGCGATTATGCCCGCTAAGCCAATTGCTGCTCCGGTTGTAGCTCCAGCAATCGCCCCATCCGTAGTGGAGGGTTTTACTTCCTCTGTGATTTCAGATCGCTCATCTGTATGTTTAGCCATAACTGAAATTTCCTCAGTTGTATAGCCTTTCTCTTTTAAATTTTCAACCACTTTAGCCACTTGTTGTTCAGTTTCGTATACACCAATCACATGACTCTTCATAAAATAAAACCTCCTGTTTACTTCTACTACTTCATCTTTACCCGTTTCCCTTCACATTCAAGCATAAAGTTCATACGTCCCCCGTCACGTCCTCCTCGTTCGTCCCCGTCACAGTGACGCCCCGAAACTTATAGAAAATATCAATTATATTTTCTATTAATATTGTTGAAATGGGATGTCATATAATATCTTGTTTAGGTTTAGTTCATTTAGAGGAAAGATGGGGATGGTTCGAGAATGCTAAAGTAGAGGGTTGGTTGAATTTTTAGAGAGAAGAGGAGGTTCTTGTAATGAATGAAAATCATATTGGAGAAAAGTATGAGGCCATTATTGTTGGAGGCGGGTTGGCAGGCCTGACTGCTGCGGCTTTGCTCGCTAACCAAGGCCAAAAGGTGCTTGTCCTTGAGCGGGGAAACTTAGGGGGAAGAGCGGTTACGATGAATATAAAGGGGTATAAATTTAATTTTGGCGCACATGCGATTTATGGGCGTGACACTTCTACTCTAAGAATATTGGAAAAGGAGTTAGGGATTGATATCGGTTGGCGTGATTTTAATCCTCAAAAGGCAAAGTATGACCTTGGTTCAACATTGACGGATATTCCGGCTAATATTTTTGGATTATTCCGAACGAGAGTGATGAAAAATGCCAGCAAGGTTAAATTTACTTATGAAATTTTAAAAACATTAATTGGAACAGAAAAGGGACATCCTCGTATTTCAATTAAAAAATGGATGGACGATAAGCAAGTTACTGAAGATGTTCAGGAAATGATGTTAACTTTGGCTTCGTCTAATTTTTTCACGAGGGAGCCTGAAAGAATACCCTCAGATGTTTATTTTAACTACTATCAGCGATTATTTTCTACAAATAAGCCGGTCACTTATGTAGAAGGGGGATGGCAGGCGTTGATCAACGAATTTGTAAGAGTCATAGAAGAGAATGGAGGAGAAATTAAAACAAAGGCCAAGGTTACCCGTGTTCAAACAGAAGAGGACCAAATTGTAGCGGTAGAGACGACAAAAGAAACTTTCAAAGGGTCTAAGTTTATCTTCTGTATTCCCCCAGCTGAATTACGTAAAGTGTTTGAGGAAACTAGAATTGAAAATATCCTGAAACATTATGCGGGATATGATGCAAGTTACGTGTTTGTGTATGACATTGGACTAAAAAACCGTATCGACACGCCTTATACGTATATATACGATAAAAGGAATAAAATTTTTATCACCGATATTTCCTACTATGACGAGTCCTGTGTTCCAGAGGGGGGACAATTGCTTCAAGCCATTTCCTATTTAACACAGGAGGACTTAGGGAATAAAGAAGCGTTAGAGGAGCATCAGGAGAAAATTGAACAGCTGTATGATAAGCATTTTCCAGGTTGGCGCAAGGAATTGGTGGTGCCTCGACTATCGAAACGAGCGAGCGCTCAAGAAATTAAAT
This sequence comes from Niallia sp. XMNu-256, assembly GCF_036670015.1. NCBI lineage: Bacteria > Bacillati > Bacillota > Bacilli > Caryophanales > Bacillaceae > Niallia > Niallia sp. XMNu-256. The sequence goes on along the minus strand of NZ_CP137636.1, from coordinate 3,774,791 downwards.
GGACCATGAACCAGCAAGCCATGCCCATCTTCCTCCCTGACTACCACAATCTATACTTTGCAGGCGACTGGTGTCAGGCAAAAGGACAATTATCCGAACTCTCCTTTTCAAGTGCGTATGAAGTCAGTCAACTGGTTTTAGCGTCGTCACTTCTGTCGTCGTCACAGTGACGCCCCGAATAATATAGAGGGCACCTTCTTCATAAAATGTGGCTCTCCTTATGTGGATGATTTCCTCCTACTGAATAACTATTATTTAGTAGGAGGAATAGGTCATAGATTCATTTTTTTTACGATAGAATGATAGTCATTTTCTATCAAAATTTGAAATATAGATCATTTTTTGAAAATAACTCTTTATAGTTTTTAGAATCTTTAGTATCTTAATGGATGAATCAGAGAAATCAGAAAAAGGAGAATCCTATCATCCATGAAGAAGAAACTCGTTTATCTATTTTTTGCTGTATCTTTAAGTTTTTTAATAGGAGCTTGTTCGTCTCAAGACTCGAAAACAGTAGCCTCACTAGAAGAAAAGACAAGTAATGTGAAAGAGGAAGCATCCACTGTGATGAACGAAAATGAAACAGAGGAGACGGAAATTACCCAGGTTGCTCAGTGGTCTTATAATGGGGATACAGGACCTGAACACTGGGGAATGCTAGACAAAGCCAACTTAGCTTGTGCCGATGGAAGTGAGCAATCACCTCTAAATATTGAATTTGCCCAAGTAAAAGGAAATGAAAAACTGGAGGAAATTCAGATTCAATATGAGCCAACAACCTTTTCACTTTTAAACAACGGCAGCACGGTTCAAGCGAATGCAACAACAGATAGCAGCCGCATTAATATTGAAGGAAAGGAATACAAGCTTGCTCAATTTCATTTCCACACTCCAAGTGAACATCAATTTAACGGCCAGAATTATGATATGGAGTTACACCTTGTCCATCAAGATGCGAACGGAAAACTTGCCGTCATTGGATTGATGATTAAAGAAGGAGAAGAAAATGAAAATCTAGCATCTGTTTGGGAATTATTACCGAACGAAGAAACGGAAAAAGAGATTTCTGTAAAGGAACCAATTGATGTACAAGCTTTACTGCCCCAAGATCAAACAACATTCCAATATAACGGTTCGTTAACGACGCCTCCTTGTACAGAAGAAGTAAAATGGATCGTTTTTGAACAACCGATTGAAATGTCAAAAATGCAAATTCAAGCATTCAAAGAAATTTTCCCTGACAACCATCGTCCCGTTCAACCTTTAAATAGCCGAGAAATTACCTCGTCACAGTGACGCCCCGAAAAATCTTGTTTCACAAGATAGTTTCACGAGACATTTTTTATTCGAATAAAAGAGGTAATTAAATATCCCAACGTTTGGTGCATTGCGTTCCAGACGGGAGACTACATAACTGGAATATAAAAAAGGATTCAGTTCTGATACACCGCTGAATCCTTTTTAAATTGAAATTCGAAGTGCCTTCTAGCACATCCAATCACTAAATAAGCCTATCTAAATCATTGCTCTTTTCCTCGATTTTGCCATTGAAATGAAACATGTCCCAAGAGCGACAATCGTAAAGAGTCCACCTACAGTAGCGGTCTGTTCGACGGATGCTTGGTCAATGACGACCCCACCGATTAAAGAACCAAAGGCAATTCCAAGATGAACGGCCGAACTATTTAGGCTGATTTGAATATTGGTTGCTTCTGGTGAAAGGGCCATGAGATAGCTTTGCATTGGAGGGGTGATGGCCCAACTCATCATGCCCCAAATCACTAGAACCATTAAAAACACAGGTAAGGCAAAGGTGCTATATGGAATTGAGAAAATAGCGATACCGAAAATGATAATAATGCTTAGGATCGTAGGTTTTTCTCCAAATCGGTCAGCCAATGTACCACCGATGGCTCCACCACTCAGTGCCGAAATTCCGAAAATCAGATAAATGATACTAATCCAAGTTCCGCCTAATCCCAATGTTGCTTTTACAAAGGGGGTTAAATAGGCATATAACGTACTATGTCCTGCCAGGAGAATCACGGAAGTTAGTTGAGCAAATAATAATCTGTAATTTTTAAGGGATGCCAGCTGTTTTCCGAGTGATACTTGTGGGGCAGGGGCGACTCTCCCCATGAAAAAATAGATTCCAGCGATTGAGAAAATGCTCAGTACTGAGATGAAAATAAATGGGGCTCTCCAGCCAAAAGTATTCCCAAGCATTAATCCAAAGGGGATCCCAAGTACAAGAGAACCACTGACACCCATATTGACAATCCCAATAGCGCGGGCGCGATACTGTGGATCTACAATATTCGCTGCCATGACGACACATAAGACGATCAGCAACGAACTACTTGCTGCCGAAACGATCCTTGAAATGAATAAAACAGAATAAGAAGGACTAAAGACAGCGACTAAGTTTCCTGCTAAAAATACAAACAAAGTGACTAATGTTAAACGTTTCCGTTCGATTTTCGCTGTTAATACGGATAAGATGGGGGCAGAAATGGCAAACGTTATCGAGAAAATGGTAATTAATAACCCAGCCTGCCCAAGACTAACCCCTAAATCCGTCGCCACTAAATCTAAAATACCACCAATAATCAATTCGACCATCCCCACAACAAATGAGACAATCGTTAACAAATAAACACGTTTATCCATATATAGGCACCTTTCTATATGTAATCCATTTTAAATAATAGCTTTCATTTAAAAAGGATACAAGTCGCAGCCCCCCCCTTATCGCGGTCACAGTGACGCCCCGAATCTCAGCCCTATCGTCGCGGTCACAGTGACGCCCCGAAATATCTTGTTTCACAGGGGTGAAAGGGATGTTGAGATGTTTATTCGGATAGTTTGAGAGGTAGGATAAAGACATAATCTCAGATTGGTTTTTTATTTTAAAACAGGGTAACGTTTTTTAGTTTTATTGTTCGTAATTTAATGGAGATGGACATAAGTTATCCATATACGCAGGTTTTTTTATAGGATAAACACGAACATTAGCTATTGACCTTACCTCGAAAATTAGTTATTATTACTTCCGGAGTTATCAATAATATAATTATATTTTCATTCGTATATTCTCAGTAATAGGGTCTGAGAGTTTCTACTAGGAACCGGAAATTTCTAACTACGAATAGAGGATTTAGGACAACCTATGAAGTAGAATTTCTTTTTGGTCTAGGAGGAATTATGGAACGTTTATTCAAGTTAAATCAACTAGGAACAGATGTAAAGACAGAGGTACTAGCTGGTTTTACAACTTTTTTAACAATGGCTTACATCGTAGTGGTTAATCCTGCGATTTTATCTGCTGCAGGAGTACCTTTTGATCAAGTTTTTGTCGCGACCGTTATTTCTGCGGTCATCGGAACGTTAATTATGGCTCTTTTTTCGAACTATCCGATTGCAATTGCTCCTGGGATGGGAATGAATGCTTATTTTACAAGTGTCGTTGTTACACAAGGGGTAAGCTATCAAGTTGTGTTCGGTGCGGTTTTATTAGCAGGGCTAATCTTTCTTTTACTCACGTTTACGAAACTTCGTGAATTGCTGATTGAATCGATTCCAGCCCCTTTAAAGTATGGAATTACGGCAGGGATTGGCTTTTTTATTGCTTTTATTGGCTTGAAAATGTCGGGAATTGTTGTGGATAATCCTGATACCCTTGTAGCTTTAGGAGATTTCAGGGAACCTAATACGGTATTATCGATTATTGGATTGTTTATTTCGCTGATTCTGACGACCCGAAAAGTTAAGGGAGCCCTGTTTATTGGGATGTTTATTACTGCAGTCATTGGATATTTCACGGGAATGTTACATTTAGATGGATTTGCGTCAGCGCCACCTGCTCCTGTTTTCTTTGATTTAGATCTGGCAGGTGTTTTCTCAAATGGTCTGTTTGGCGTCGTGTTTGCCTTTTTACTAGTAACCATTTTTGATACAACGGGTACCATGATTGGGGTAGCAGAACAGGCAGGACTTATGAAAAATGGAAAATTGCCAAGGGCTAAGTCAGCGCTTGCAGCAGATGCTGTAGCTACAGTCGCAGGTGCTTCATTGGGAACTACTCCATCAAGTGCTTACGTTGAATCCTCAGCAGGGGTAGCGGCTGGTGGACGATCAGGCTTAACTTCACTTGTGGTAGCCATTCTTTTCTTAATTACTCTCTTTTTCTCGCCATTAGTGGCAGCCATTTCATCCCTATCAGCGATCACTGCCCCATCTTTAATCATTGTGGGGAGTTATATGATTGAAGGGTTAGCAAAGGTTAAATGGCAAGAATTTGATGAGGCCTTTCCTGCATTTTTGGTTGTGTTATCCATGCCGCTAACGTCTAGTATTGCAACAGGAATTGCCGTAGGATTTATCACTTACCCAATCCTTAAGATCGTCAAAGGAAAAGGCAGGGAAGTGCATCCAATCCTTTACGTCTTTTGTATCATATTTCTCATTCAGTTAATCTTTTTTCCAGCACATTAGGGGACGCGCCGTCACAGGGACGCCCCGAAAAATCTTGTTTCACTAAAAGTTTCACGGGATTTATCGAAAAAGGAGGTTAATCATTTGGTTGATTAACCTCCTTTTTTGTTACGAACACGTCCGGGTCACAGTGACGCCCCGAATTGTGACGCCCCAAATTGACGCTCCGATTCACACAAATCACCGTAGGCTCATGACGATCATCTTATCAGGGGTTTGTTCAGCACAAACACTGGATAAGCTGATAGTTGGGAGAGTGATGCAGGTGGAGCTGGATTATTCACTGGTTTTTGGCATAGATAAACAAATGCACTTTTTCAGTTATAGCTTGATCTCGGTTGTTTTAGGCACGCTGGTCCTCATGGTTTCCGATAGAAAGTCGATGATTCAAAATATTAGCCTTTTATGGATGGGATTAGTAGCTGTTGGGGTGATTGAAGAATATCGGCAATATTTTTTACCAAATCGAAGTGCTGAGTTATTAGATGCAGTAGCTAATTTAATAGGAGTGACATCAGGACTTGCCATCCCCACATTGATTTTTAGTATAATCGTTTATCGACATCAGTTGATTACAAAGCTTTTAGTCATGTATGGTGTGTTGTTAGGATCCTTTTTAGTTGGGTTGCTGTATTTGGACGAGAGGTCTTTTCTTACATTAAAGGAACCGATTAAGGAAAAGCTCAGAACCTTGGTCGCTATGATCGGAGGATAGTCCGGGTCACAGTGATTCCCTGAATTAAGTTCTAAAGCTTGTTGTGAGACTCTTGTTTTTGTCGTCTAGCTGATTTCAGTGTGTAAGTTCGACGAGGGAGGCTGAATTCCCATCGTTTAAGCATATTGATGATTTCGCTACGGGATAGTATAATCCCGTATTTTGTTTCTAGTACATATTTTATCGCCAATGTATTCCAACTCGTTTTATAGTGATACCCTTCATTAGCTGGTGTACTGTGTTTAAGCATGTCCTGAACTTCTCGTTCTTGGTCAGGTGATAAATTGGCCGGCTTTCCAAAGGAATGTTTACGTTGAAGCAAAGCTTCTATTTTAGCATGGTTAAACTTATTGCCATCAACTGAGATGGTTTCACGGTGTATCCCCTTTTTAAGGGCTTTTTCATGTACCTGTGGCTGTGGCTTTTCGATCGGACATTCCTGTTCATTCGTGGTTGGCTTTTTCCGTTTGTGTTCTTTTGCTAAGTAAGTAGCGTATTGAATCATTTTCTTCGCTACATCCATTTCCAAATAAAATAGTACCGGTTGACCTGGCCGCCAGTTTACCTCATAAATCCAAATTTTCCCGTCCCTATCAAGCCCTACATCAATGCCAAGTTCATCCAATGGATCTTCATACAAAGAGTCGAAATGCGTTGAAAATTGGATGGCAAACACTTCTAAATAACGTTTGAAGTCGAAGTATTTCTCGCCAAATTGTTCCTCTAGAAAAGACGTCATCATACTCGTGTAGCCGCCGCTACTTATATTTGCCACAATTCCTTTGCTAGCAATTCGTGGATACATCGTTGTTAACGTCCATTTCCCTTCCCCGTCTTTTTGTACATGAAGGCGAACATCAAAGGATTGACCTTGCTTCGTTTTCGATTGGATGAATGGTTGAACAAGATAGGTTCGATAATCTGATAGAATCTCCTCATTTAACCAATCTTCAAGTTGGCCTTTCGATAATAATTTTTCCGTTCCCGATTCGATTAGGAGAAAACCATCTTGTTTTTTTTCGATATAAATAATCCCTTCCCCTTTAGCACCAGAAAGAGGTTTAATGATGATCGCGTTAAATTGATGGAGGTATGAGAAGGCTAAGTCCATTTCTTCAAATTCTTCCGAAGGGATTAAATAACCATCAAACATTTTCCCTTTTTGGATTCGATGATAAACGCTCATTTTATCTCCTATCGGATGACTTGTAAAAGGGAGTTCTTCCGCTAAAGCATCCACAATAAGATCTTGTTTTTCGGTGAGGGTTCCTCCAGCATTAAATACAACATCTGGATAATTGGTTTCCCGTTCTACCCATTCGCCATTTTCATAGAATAAACCATTGATTCGTTTTCTCTCTAAATCGACTTTTCCTGGGGAAAAATAAAAAAATCGTATTCCCTCCATTTTTGCTGCAGCCGCATAGGCATATGTTTTAAAAACCGTTAGCGGATCTTTCCGGTAATGTAGCATCCCAATTGTGATCAACGATATCCCTCCAATGTTTTTTTAAAGATTTTCCTAAAACCGACTATCTATTATAGAAAAATAACAATCTGCTATTCATGTAAAGACACAGGGATTAAATGAAATTGTATTTCCTTTGCTGCTGTTTTGGCGTTCTCTTTCGCCTGTTCGGATGAATCCCCTGTTGCAATAACATAGGCATACCTTTGTCCCATTGTCTTAGGAGGAGAAAGTAATTTCCCTTTCCTTGGTTTTATATAAACCTCTTGTACACCTGGGGACCGAGAAGCGCGCTTTTTACCCGTTACTCTTTCTAAAATTCCGCTTGTTGAAATCGTGACATATTGTGTGAAAACAGGTTTCACCCATTTTCTTGTTAAGTTAGGAGGAGTACCAAGGGAAAGTTTTAATGTTTCTTCAACTAAGTTAATACCATAGGCAATATCTATCATTCTATTCATGGCCCCACCTGAAATCCTTGGATTGATTTCAACAAGTTTACATTGACCCCGAACCACTCTTATCTCTAAATGACAAGTACCCGTTTTCATTTCAAAGGATTGAATGATCCTTTCAACGGCTTGCTTCATATTTTGGAGGAGAGTCTTATCCATTTTTTTCAAAACATTGTATCCCGTTATAATAAATCTCTTAAACTGGGTGATTTCTTGTTCAATAATGGCGATGATATGCACCTTTCCATCTAGAACAACCGTTTCAACTAGGAATTGTGGGCCATCCAGATATTCCTCGATTAGAACTGGTACATCTGGATATTTATTTGTGAGCATATTGACGCTATTAAATAGTTGTTTATCATTTTCAACCTTGATTACATCTTTTGATCCGGTAGAGTAGGGGGATTTAACCATTAATGGATACGAATAATCTTTTAGGAGAGAAGTTAATGACTCTTTAGATTCCCTCCCGTTAATCTTGATAAATTTTGGGGTGTAAGGAGAATCTTTTAGTTTTTCCCTCGTTAAAATTTTATCTTCCATTGCTCTTATGGCCTCAATCGACAAGCGATTGTTACAGAACTCTCCATGCAATTTTGTTGCTAAATACACATAAGGATCCACAAAGCTGACAATGGCATCGATGATTAATCCTTGGCTTTGACTTTTTTTGATGCGGTTTCTTAATTCTTCCATATTTGATAAATCAACTAAAGTCATTTGATGAACGTCCGGAAATTCAGTTCTTTGTGTAAGAAGCTTTTCGTTGTCTGTAAAAAGAACAGTAAAATAGCCTAATTTCTCGGCTGCTCTAATTGCTTCTCTACTTGAGCCCGATTTCATGGTGTGAAGAAAGATAATGGTTCTCAACTGACGACTCCCTCTTTTCTGTTTAGGTAATTTTGTTTTTCACAACACGATCGTCAACCTATCCATTTAACCTCTTGTAAATGCCAAATAATGACCTCTTCAACTTTACTTTAGCCTGTCCATAGGTTAACAAGGTGTTAAAAATTTGAGTTAAATAACTAATCAAATAACCTCTAAAAGCAGTATATTTATTAAAACCAATAATGAATGGATGTTTGTCCATAAATAAAAAAATAGACATTCGTTTAGCGAAAATAATAGAGAGATTGTAAACGAAAATAAGCCCACCTAGGGGCCTGTTTCAAAAAATATGAATCTGGTTTTTGACTATAAAAGATTAAGGATGTACCACAATCCTGCACTTATATGACGGGACACTTCATATAATACTTTAGTTTTAAAATTCAAGGAGAATCAGGCGCTATTATCCATAAGCGTTTTTTTAAAAAAAGGAGGAGCATGGTGAAAACTTTATTATTGGAAGAAATTTTAACTGCGATGGACATTCGGCCTAATGAAAGGCAAAAGGGGAAACGAATTGAGACAGTCACGATCGACAGATATGATATTTATCCTCATACGGTATATTTTCGTTTACATGAGAAAGAGATTCCCATTAACAGGATAAAGAATTATGAGGACGTATTTATTGTTACAGACGAACCATTTGAACATATGGATCGCTTAAACCCCGAGCAAATCATTATGGTAAACGATCTCAAAGAAAGTTTATTTAAGTTTACTTCATATTACAGGCATTTATTTAATATTCCTGTAGTTGCCGTTACTGGTACTTGTGGAAAGTCTACGACAAAGGAAATGCTCAAACATATATTGAAGGAAAAATACAACGTTCAAGCAACTGTATCCAGTAAAAATGCCGATTATTACAACCTTCCTTATTTAATGGGAATTGACAAAGATACCGATGTAGCTGTGTTTGAAACAGCTATATCTAAAAGAGGAGATATGACCGAGTCTTGTAAATACTTTTACCCAACTATTGGGATCATTACCATGCTTGATGTTGATCATACAGATAAAATTCGATCATTTGATGATTATGTAGCAGAAAAGGCAAAAATAATGGAAGGGATGAACAATAAGGGAACTTTGATTCTTAATCGAGATGACCCACATGTATCCGCTCTTGATACATCCATGTTTAAGGGGAAAATTATTACATTTGGCAAACATAAGGATGCTGATTTTAAAATTAAGGGATATCGCCATGATTCCTCAGGTATGAATTTTAGTATCGAATATAAACAGCGTAAGTTCGAGGGATATATACCGGGTCTTGGTGAACACAATGTTTATAATGCGGTTACTTCTCTGGCAGCCGCTGTCATCTTAGGAGTGGACCTTCCCTATGCGATCAAAAGATTATCCACGTTTCATCACATGAGATCCCATTTTGAAGTCATTAAAGGACGAAACGGAGTTACCGTGGTCGATGATACGTGGAAGTCAAATCCTGCTTCCTTAAAAACAGGCTTAGAAACATTAGACCGTATCGCTTTGCCAAATCAAAGAAAAATTGCGGTTCTAGGCAGAATGGCATCGCTAGGGAAATATGGGGACGAGGAATACGAAAAGGCAGGGCGTCTGCTCGCTCAATTGGGTATTGAAGTTCTAATTACGAAAGGATTCATTGCGAAAGATTTTGTTAAGCCTGCAATAGAGGCCGGAATTGATCCAGATCATGTGTATCACTTCTCAGAAGCAGATGAAATGAAAAAATTCCTTGATTCCTATTTAAAACCAAATGACATCATCTATTTCAAAACTGGCGGACAGGACCCAGCCTTTGAGGAAGTTATCGACCATTTACGGTCACTGTGACGCCCCGAAAAATCTTGTTTCACAAACTGTTTCACAAAATAGATGGGGAATGCAACTAACGATTATTCTCTGAAAGAATTTTTCCTTATGCTCCCTTTGTTGGGTGACTTATTTCATAGACAAAACATGTTGACTCATGTATCTTAAGGAGATGCGAAAAAAACTTGGAAGGAATGTAGAAATTATTTATGAATCAACATAATCAGACTTCAATTAAAATTACAGTTGCAGACCCATCTGCATTAGGTTTATTCGGTTTAGCGATGGTCACTCTTGTCGCTTCATCACAAAAGTTAGGATGGACAGAAGGGACCTCGTTAATCTTACCGTGGGCATTCTTTTTAGGTGGGTTTGCCCAATTAATTGCTAGCTTTTTAGATTCAAAGCACAACAATGTATTTGGAACAACTGCTTTCGGAGGGTTTGGTTTATTTTGGCTCGGTGTTGGGACGACTTGGTTAATTCAGATGGGGGCCTTTGGTGAAAACTTACTCGCCAATGCCGACGCAAAGCAATTAGGTATCGCTTTTATTGGATACTTGATCTTTAGTGTGTTCATGACGATTGGTGCAATGGAGACTCACAAAGTCTTATTTTTTATTTTCGTTTTCATTGACCTATTATTTATAGGATTATCCTTAAGCTCGTTCAATATTATGTACGAATTCACACATATGCTTGCTGGTATTTCTGAATTGCTGATCGCTTTGCTATCCTTCTATGGCTCAGCTGCCGCCGTACTAAACGCGCATTTTGGTCAGGTTGTTTTACCCGTTGGAAAACCTTTTGGGATCTTTAAAAAACAGCCGAAGAGTGAAAACAAGAAAGCTGTCGCATAAACTCACTACCGCGTCACCACCGTCCGCGTCTGTCCGCGTCACAGTGACGCCCCGAATGATTAAAAGGAGGTCCTGAATTTTTCAGGACCTCCTTTTATGTTTAAATTGATTCAGCCATTTTGGTGTTACGATTCTCTACTTGATGGTCGGTTTGATAATCTGCTGCTTTGTCGTTAATGAAGAACAAGGCGATCATCCCGAAGATAGCGGCAATTCCAATCAGTATGAAATTGAATTGCGGCTGTAGATTCATCGTTAGCAATACCGCAACATAGGTTGGAGCTACAATCGATCCAAGACGACCAAAGGCCATTGTACTTCCCAGTGCAGCCGAACGAATCTCGACCGGATAATAATTGGCAACAAATGCATTGGACATATTTTGCAGCCCCACTGTTGCAGCCCCAATAAGGAAAATTAAAAAGTAGGCCACATAAAGGTTAGTCGAAAAACCAATGAGTGTTAAACTAACAGCGCCCACAAAATAAAGCGGCATTAATACCTTTTTATATCCAAGTCTTTGGATAACGTTACCAAGGATTAACGTTCCAACAATTGAACCGATTTGTAGAACGGCGACAAACATTAAGCTTGATGATAAGTTATAACCAGCTTGTAACATTAATGTTGGTAACCATGTATTAAGCGAGTACATAAGAATAAACGTACAGAAACAGGCAAACCAGAACATCAGCGTTGAAACCGCGTATTTTTTAGTGAAAAGAGCACTGACTGGTGATTTCTTCGCTTGTTCCTTCTTTTTAAAAGTAAAATCAAGTGTAGCTGAAGTGCCGGGTTGTATTTTATTAACGATGCTGGCAATTCGGTCATGTTGTTTGTGATCAAGCAAGTATTCTAGTGATTCTGGAATGTCTTTAATAATTAATGGTAGAAAAAGTAATGGAATGGCACCAATCCAGTAAACGGGTTGCCATCCAAAATCAGTCAACATCGCTTGACCGATGAAGGAAGCACCCATCGCACCAACTGAATAGCCACAGAAAATAAAGGAAATAATCGCCGCTCGATATTTCAATGGTGCATATTCAGAAATGAGTGAAGCGACATTCGGCATGGCCCCACCAAATCCTAAGCCCGCAATGACTCGGCAAACCGTAAAGAATACGGCATTAGGTGCGAATCCTGCTAGCATTGTAAAAAGGCTAAACATCACCGTTGTTAAAATAATGATACGTTTACGACCAAAACGATCTGAATAGAGTCCGAATACAACGGCACCAATAGCGGTTCCGATTGTTGTATAGCTGCCAATTGAACCGGCGACGATATCGGAAATTCCCCAAGATTCTTTTAAGAAAGGAATCGTCGCTCCGTAGATCACGACATCATACCCTTCAAACATCATAATGATAAACAACCAAAAAACAAACAAAATGTGAAATGGTTTTAATTTGCTTTGCTCAAAAAATGAAATAGGATTCATTTTATTTCCCCCCAACCCAATATAAATAAAGCTTCTTAAAAGTCGATGCATCAACAGGACTTGTTATTTGAAAGTAATTGTAGCATGAGAAAAGATATATAAGGTAACACGTATAAACTATGGTTGGATATAGTTTAAAGCTATATGACAGGTCACTATATGACAGGTCACAGTGACGCCCCGAAAAATCAGTGGAAAACTGAAACCGTTTTTTTTATTTAAAGGTTTTAATTTTTTAAGAAATAGCACAACCTATATGCGGAGGTGAACAAAGTGGAAAATCAAAATAACCGTAACCAAAAGAATAATCAACAAGGCAACAATCAAGGTGGTTTTTTCAATCAAGTTGGCGAAGCTCTTGAAGATATGGTTGATACACTTACTGGAGAAAATCAAAATAATAACCAACAAAATGCACGTAACCGCAACAACAATAACAACAATCGATAATAAAGTTGGAAAAGTAAAAGGCGTATTCTCTATTAGTAATGCGCCTTTTAAATAATATTTTTCCTAAAATCACGCCTAACCGTATGTATATGTATCTCCATCACTGACAGGTCACAGTGACGCCCCGAATGGTGACGCCCCGAATGGTGATTTGGTTGTTTTTTAATTAACAGGTAGAGGGGGGGAGAGATAATAGAAGAACGTTAGCTTTTAAGGCACTTTTTCTATTTCTATCTTTTTAGATGAGTTTAATGCCACAACTCCACCTATGATTAAAAGAATCCTGTTTCATTTGAATGCCTCTAGAAAAAATTAAAGGTGCCTCTAATCGATCTTGTATTTATACTATTTTTTTCTCCTAGATTCCCTCATCAAGTCACTCCTCGACCTTTTAAATGCTTTTACTCAACAATATGAGAATATTTCCTATATAAGACTTGCCGTTTGCGTATAAAAAATCGTTCAAATTGCTTCTCAGTATTTTTAACCAAGATCAAACACCCCAAAAGTTAACATTTTTCCATTAACTTTTGGGGTGCACTACAACCTATTCTCCTGGTTCCTACCATTTAATGAAACGCTTAAACCCTTGTTTCATCTATATTTTCCAAAATATTAAACTGTCTTTGGTGTTAAGTTAAAGCAGCGCTTGTAGATCCATTGGTAATCTTTTTCCGTTAGGTCTCTTGGGTTACCGATTGTTTGTGGATCTTTCAATGCTTCTTTCGCTAAACGCTCGATCATGTCTGGTGATACACCTTGTTCTTCTAATGTAGGAATCTCTAATTCTTCTACTAATTTATATACTTCATTAACCGCGGCTTTGGCTGCTTCTTCTGTTGTCATATTAAAGGTATTGACACCTAGAGCCTGAGCGATTCGGGCAAATTTAGCTGGATGACCCTTCCAGTTGTATTCCATTACTGGTCCCAACATTGCTGCTACACATTGGCCATGTGCAACAGGGATAATGCCGCCTAATGTTTGAGACATCGCGTGAGCGGCACCAGCTGATTCACTTCCGTATGACAGCCCTGCAAGCATTGCCGCTTGAGCCATTCCATAACGTGCTTCAATGTCACCGCCATCAGCAAACGCACGGAGGATGTATTTTCCGACATATTCAATCGCTTGTAGTGCAACTGCATCAGTGATGGGTTGTGCATAATGCATCGTGTAGCATTCGATTGCGTGTGCCAATGCATCAATACCTGTCATTGCCGTTACATGTGGGGGCATTGAAATGTGTAACTCTGGATCAATTATAGTTAAGTGTGCAGCAATTAATGGTCCACCTGTATTGAACTTGAATTCACGTTCTTCATCTGTAATAACGGCCCATTGCGTAACCTCTGAACCCGTTCCCGCTGTTGTTGGGATGGTGGTTAATGGGGGGATCCGATTTTCTAATGGTTTTTTCCCTTCTGCTGCTTCATAGTCTAAAACAGACCCTTCATGGGTTGCTTCCACACCGATTCCTTTTGCGGTATCCATTGAGCTTCCGCCCCCAACTGCTACAATCCCATTACATCCTTCTGATTTATATAATGCCGAACCTTCTGCAACCAATCGTACAGGTGGGTTTGGTTCCACTTTATCGAAAAGAACAACCTCAACACCAGCGGCAGCTAGGGCTTCTTCAATTGGTTTTGTGACTCCAGCATTGTAGATTCCAGGGTCTGTTACTAAAAGTGCTTTTGTTACACCAAGATTTTTAACTTCTTCTCCAACGTGCTTAATGGACCCGATTCCGTGTTTAATAACCGTTGGTAATTCGAATTGATGAAATTTATGCATATGTTCGACTTTCATGTGTAAGCTCATGTTTAATTCCTCCTAAATTGTAATATACGGATGGTTACTCAGCGCCATCTCTTAGAACCAATTCAATGCTTGTGGATCTAAGTTGTGAAAAATATGTTTTGTTTCCTGATATTCTTCTAATCCGGATTTTCCTAGCTCACGGCCAATCCCAGATTGCTTGAAACCGCCCCATGGTGCATGTGGAAAGTACACGTTGAATTCGTTAATCCAAACTGTACCCATGCGCATTTTCGCTACACATCGTTCTGCTTTGGCGATGTCTTTTGTCCAAACTCCACCAGAAAGACCATAAATAGAATCATCTGCTAGTTTGATTGCCTCTTCTTCTGTTGTGAATTTCTCCACTGTAATAACAGGACCGAATCCTTCATTTTGCACAACATCCATGTCAGTTGTACAGTTTGTTAGAATCGTAGGTTCATAGAAGAAGCCATTTTGTAATTCAGGATTTTCAGGGCGCTTGCCGCCAACTACAACCGTTGCACCTTCTTTTTTACCATTTTCTACATAGTCAATGACTTTATTTAGATGCTGTTCTGAAATGAGTGGTCCCATTTGTGTGTCCTTTTCAAAAGCACTGCCTAATTTAATGTTTTTCACACGCTTTACGAGAGCATCAACAAATTTGTCATGAATGCTTTCCTCCACAAGGATGCGCGTTCCGGCTGAACAAATTTGTCCAGCATGGAAAAATACAGCGTTTAATGCTGAATCAACAGCTGTTTCAAATTCAGCATCAGCAAACACGATATTCGGATTTTTCCCACCAAGCTCTAGTGCTATTTTTTTCACATTCTCACTTGCTTTTTGCATGATTCTCTTACCTGTTTGAAGTCCTCCAGTAAACGAAATCAAATCAACATCGACATTCGTTGCTAGCTCTTCTCCAACCGTATGACCTGGACCAAGAACAAGATTTGCTACGCCTTTTGGTACACCGGCTTCCTCCATTAATTCGAAAATTTTTACCGTTGTAAGTGGAGTAATTTCACTTGGTTTCATGATCAAGGTATTTCCTGTGACTAACGCAGGGGCTAGTTTCCAAGATGCTTGTAATAATGGATAATTCCAAGGCGTAATTTGTCCGCACACCCCAACAGGTTCTTTGACTACTTTACTAATGGAATTGGGTACAGGTGAATCAATGATTTCCCCGCCATCTTTATCAGCAAGCTCTGAATAATAACGAAAAACACCGGCAATATCATCCATGTCCCAGCGACTTTCTTCGACGGTTTTACCTGTATCAAGGGATTCCATTCTAGCTAATTCTTCTTTGTCTCTTTCAACAAGTTCCGCAATTTTTGCTACGATCTGTCCGCGCTCTGTTGCAGAAGTGCTAGACCATTCTCCGCTATCGAAAGCATCCCTTGCTGCTTGAATGGCAAGCTTTGCATCTTCTTCATTTCCTTCTGCAACTACAGTGATGACCTCTTGGTTAAATGGGTTAATAATTTCTCTTGTTTCTTTCGAGAGGGCAGGAACCCATTCCCCGTTTATGTAGTTAAGTTTGGTATCCAAACGAATCCCTCCTTGTTTTAGTTATATTAAGTTTGTTAAGTTTGTTAAGTTTGTTAAGAAAAAATTTAACGTTCTGAACAAATTTAATGATACACAAACAAAATTCAACTTGTCAAACTAAAAGGAAAAAAAGATTAGTTGGATTTCAGCCTATATAGTAGGAAATAACTTGGAATGATTTTTTTAAAAAAATAATCAAACGATCGGAAAGTTTGCTTATTTTGTGGTTTTTGATTTGACATTAAAACTCATTTCAGTAATATTAAGTTTGTTAAGAAAAAATTTAATTAACTGAACGAACGCACTGGAGGTATTTTTAGTGGATTTAGATAAATCACAAAATGAGAGGGCAATGGAAAAGCTTGAACTTGCGAAAGACATAGTGATTGAAGCCATTTCAGAAACGATGGATCTTTACGGAGTCACTCCGGCAGCAGGTAGAATCTATGCCACCATGTATTTTAAAGAGCAAATGAATTTAGACGAAATGCGCGAAGAACTTGGAATGAGCAAGCCAAGCATGAGCACAAATATCCGTAAATTACAGCAAATTGAAATGGTAAAGAAAAAATTCCAGCGTGGAACGAGGAAACATACGTACGTGGCGGAAAAGGATTTCTTCCATTCATTCATGGCTTACTTTTGTCAGATGTGGGAGAGAGAAGTAAAAATGAATATGGAAGCAGTTCTGGAATCGGAGAAGATTTTTCAGGAGATTTATGAGGATGCGAGTCTACCAGATGAACTTCGTGAAGATGCAAAAGAATATTACGATTTATTGAATCAATCAAAGGTATATTATCGTTGGGTAGAAAAGCTCGTTCATAGTATCCGTTCCGAGGAGATATATACCTTTTTGCCAAAGGAATAATGGAACTAAAGGGGAGTTGCTAACAAAATGAGTTTTAATAAAAAGCGAATGTTCATGATAGTTTGTATTCTTGCGATCGTGCTTCTAAGTGCATGTGGGGGTACAGAAGGAACAGCAAGTAGTGCAAACGGGAAAGCAGAAGAAAAGCCAACTATTCAAATGGGACAAATTAGCTGGGCAGAGAATATCGCCGTGACCAATATGTGGAAGGTTATTTTAGAAAATGAAGGATATGATGTGGAGTTTAACCTGTTAGACATGGGGACACAAATGGCAGCACTAGCGAATGATAAATTGGATATTAATTTGGAAGTATGGTTACCTGTTCAGGATGCGGAATATGTAAAACAATATCAAGATGAGGTCAACTTTTCAGAAGAAACTTGGTATGATAATGCAAAAGTCGGATTAGTGGTCCCAACCTATTTGGAGGACATCCACTCAATTGAGGATTTAAATAAATATCAAGCAGAATTTGACGGGGAAATTACAGGATTTGATCCTGGGGCTGGAACCATGATTGTGACACAGGATGTCATTGAAGAATATGGGTTGGATTATAAATTAATTCCAAGCTCAGAACCAGCAATGGTTACAGAATTAGAAAATGCAATTAAAGCAGAGGAACCGATTGTAGTCCCATTATGGAATCCACACCGTGTTTTTTCTGAAATGGAATTAAAATATTTAGAGGATCCGAAAAAGGTATACGGGGAAGCAGAAAAGATTTACCATGCTACCCGACAAGGATTTGCCGAAGAATATCCAGAAGTGAGCGAATGGATTAAAAATTGGAAAATGGATGATGAAGCAATTGGTTCGTTAATGAGCGAAGTAGCAAAGGCTGAAGAAAATGGGGAAAAAGCCATTATCGGTGCAGAAAAATGGGTAGAAGAAAACCAAGACCTGGTCAACGAATGGTTGAATAGGTAACTTTTTCGGGGCGTCACTGTGACGCCCCGAATTTTCTTATTCCAAAATGAATGCCTTTCAATCTTTATGATATAGCTTGAAACTATAATAAACGATAGATTTTAAGTGTTATGCTATAGTTGGTTTTCAATGATATATTTAGTTTATTAATTTAGAAATATATTTAAAAGAGATAGAAAAAAAGGCAGGGGATCGGTATGACAACAACTTTAGTTAAGGCTCCATTTAGGGCGGATCATGTAGGAAGTTTATTGCGTCCAGAAAGTATTCATCAGGCCCGTAAAGATTATCAGGAAGGAAAAATTACGGCTGAAGGGCTCCGTGAGATTGAAAATCAAGAAATTAAACGAATTGTTGATAAACAAATTGAAATTGGACTCCAATCTGTAACAGATGGTGAATTTCGCCGGAGCTGGTGGCATCTTGATTTCATGTGGGGATTAGATGGAGTAGAGAAAGCCGCTTCTGAAGTAGGACTTGCTTTTAAAGGAGTTGAAGCACGGAGGGAAACTGCCCGTGTTGTAGGAAAAATCGGTTTTTCCACCCATCCATTTATCGAAGATTTTCAATACCTGCAATCATTGGTTCCAGAAGGAGTAGTAGCAAGACAAACCATTCCTTCAGCGGTTCAATTTTTATATGAAATTACAAAGCCACATAATCTTGAAAATACAAAAAAGCATTATCCAAACAAAGAAGATTTATACGAGGATATTGTCCAGGCTTACAAAAAAGCATTCCAAGCGTTTTATGATGCAGGATGCCGAAATCTTCAAATGGATGAAGTAGTTTGGGCAGTGCTTTGTGATAAAGACTATCGTGAAAAGATTGAAAAAGAGAATTGGGATTTAGAAGAGTTAGTAAAAGAATACGTAGAAATCAATAATCGTATACTTGCAGATAAACCAGAAGATTTAGTTGTAACTACCCATGTTTGTCGTGGAAATTATCGCTCAACTTGGCATTATTCTGGCGGATATGATCCAGTCGCACAAGAATTATTTGGCAAAGAAAAGGTTGATGCATATTTCCTTGAATTTGATTCAGAGCGAGCAGGCGGATTTGAGCCCCTACAATATCTTTCTGGAGACAAAAAGGTAGTACTTGGTCTTGTGACTTCAAAATCAGCCGAGTTGGAAAACGAAGAAGATATCATTGCACGTATCAAAGAGGCGTCAAAATATGTACCACTCGATCGTCTTTGCTTAAGCCCGCAATGCGGATTCTCCTCAACGGAAGAAGGAAACGAATTAACAGAAGAAGACCAATGGAAAAAACTGGAACTAATCAAAAAGATTACAGACAAGGTTTGGGGATAGTAGGGTCGTAGTGACGCTCCGAAAAATCTTGTTTCACAGGTTGTTACATGGATTCGATTGTTTGATCATTCAGGTTATTAAAGGTACTTGGACTATGGGAGGGGACGCTGCGTTCCTTCCTTTTTTTGGTTACTTGGCGCGTGGTCACAGTGACACTCCGTCCGAGAGTTTTGCAACACCATTCATATAACACACCTTACATAAATTCTTCCTATTTAAGCAACCTACAGATAAGGAGGTGTTTTAAATGACTGAGCCGCAGCAGCCTGGAAATAAAAACTTGCCTGATTTTAAAGAGTTAGATGACAGAGTCATTGCAGAGCGAAATACATCGGGGCCAGTATTGGTAATTAAAACGAATTTGGACCCAAAGGACCCAAGTGAAGAAAATCCTTACTATCAAAATACAGAAGATAAAAATTCAGAATCATTAAGGGATTTTTTTGATGAGTAAACTTAGGTGAACAATTGACCTAAAATAATTGGTTGACCATATAGTACTAAGCGATGCTTCAATTATGAAGGATCGCTTTTTTAAGGAAGTGAAGTAGAAAATGATTTTCTCCCACTTTCTCCGTTTTCATTTAGATCAAAAGGCGGAGGGTTTTGCAAAAAAAATATGTTTCACAGTGGCTCCTTTTATAAAAAAACACCATATTTAGCAATAAGAAAGGAGTAGGTAGCTTTATATTATTGCGCAAAATTTGATAAGTAAGTATACGATTTGAATGTATGTATTACGGGGGCACAGTGACACCCCGAAATCAACCAAAATAAATGATGGAATATTTGTAGGAATCCCATTTAATAAAAGATTCTTCTTCGAGGGTTGCTCCAAACCTTTATAAATAACTGGCCTTCTCCTGATTTAAACAATTTAATACCTAAAAGTTTTAAAGGAGTTACGATTTCTTTCATTTCAATCAAAGGCATCACAGATTCCCCCCTTTTATGAATTTTAATAGATTAGTGCATTATCACTATTATTATGTTACTAATTATATAACAAAAATCATTATATTCAAATATTTTAAATTAGTAATATAGAAAAGTTTATTAAGCTTAACGGGTTAGGATCCCCAACTGAGATTCTGAATACAGTTAAAGGAAAACAATTGTCCATAAAGATTCGAAAGTTGAACACAGACTAAATACAACTACGGCAAAGTCTACAGGTTGAACATGCTATGTCCTAATCATAGGAGGATGAACGTCTCACCCCCTGATGAAAGTTTCACCTTATTTAATAGGGAGGGAGTCATTTAGTCTTAACCGTGTCACAGTGGTCCGTTCCGATAGGATATCAGTAGGGTTTTCTAATACTATTACTTTGATAAAAATTAAATATAGTTACAGTGAAATGAAACAGGGGGACGGTTCTCCTGTTTCATTCCTAGAACATCTTTTCCGGATCGGGATAATGAACCATGGAACAGTCTCTCTGTTTCAAATAGGAGTTTAGGAGTTGTATAGTTATGGAAAAACCCAATTATGTATTAAAGGCCAATGAGGGAGTATTAGTTCCGAAAAATGAAAACTCGTTGATTAGTAAGCTTAAAACCCCTGTTTGGATCATTATAGGTATCATCATTCTAGGCTCTCTGATCTTCCAGGAAAACTTGTTTGATGAACTTTCAGAGACAGCCCAATTCCTGTTAATTGCTCTTACGATTGGAGTAACCGTTGCTGGTGGGCATAAGCGAGTTCCATCCCCTTTTGAAATCAGATTTTACAATGACTATCTCGTTGTATATCGAGAGAAATATTACTATAGCAAAAAAGTGCAAAGGAAAGAATATAATAAGTTCTATTACAAAGAAATTACTAAATGCCAGTACCGGTCACAAACCCAGCGGATGAACATATTTGGGGATGTGGAGTGCATTTGGTACAACTATAACAAGGATGGAACATTGCCTGAAAAACCTTTTTATGAATTGCGAAACGAACACCCGTTACTTTAGTGATGGGATGAAGTTTCGCTATTTTTCTGAGCTAATTCAATGATTTAGGAACGTATGTTTGGTATAATTTACTTAAGGAGGTGAAAATATTGAATAAAGAAACCGAAGCCCAAAAAGAATATAGAACCTATCAAATTAAAGTTAAAAAGGGAAATCGATTGTTTTCGTATTTTGATGACCTCTGTTCCAATGCAAATAATCTTTATAACACTACCAATTTTTACATTCGCCAGGTCTATACAGCGTTAATGCAAGATAAACCTTTACAGCCTTTACAACAAGAAGTAATGGAAACGATTTATCAAAACATAGATAGTATGAACAATAAACAAACGATCGCCTATTATAAAAAGATCCTGAAGGAAAAAAGTAAACCTGAGAGCGAGCAAAAGAAGGTAAAATTAAATCTATTTGAACTACCCTCGAAGGAAGAGTTATTTGTAGGATATAATTTTTTAGATTGTTTGTTTAAAACAATTAAACAAAAAGATTATGTCTCCTTACCCGGACAGATTAATCAACAGGTGATGAAAAATTGTATTCAAAATTGGAAGAGTTATTTTAAAAGTTTAAAGGATTATCAAGTACACCCAGATAAATACAAAGCTAGACCTAATATACCTGGTTACCTTCAAAAGGGCAGTAGAAAAGAAGTGACTCTATCAAACCAGATCTGTAAAATAGTCAATGCTAAGTATTTAAGATTTCCTAAAACAAATAAGCAATTAAATATCGGAAAACTTTCTAATGCTAATGGGAAATACCAACAAGTAAGAATCATCCCTAATTACGACTACTATACACTAGAGATCGTATTCTTACTCGGAGTAAAATCTGAAATTTTAGTCAAAACGGACCGTTGTATGGGTATCGATTTAGGAATTGAGAATATTGCTACACTGGTATTTAATACTAGTACCGAACCGATTCTATTTAAAGGTGGAAAGATCAAAGCCATTAATCAATGGTACAATAAATTGAGAAGCTATTATTACGCTGCTTTGAGAAACGGTAAAGGCTCAAGAGAAGGGAGTTTCGACTCTAAAAAGCTACGAAAGTTGAAAAGTAAGCGATCCCATCAAATAAATGACCTGTTTCATAAAATAAGTTATAACATTGTTAATATTGCTAAAAGTAAAGAGATTGAAACCATTGTTATTGGAAGGAACATGGATTGGAAGCAAGAGTCTAATTTAGGTAAACGAAACAACCAAAACTTTGTTCAAATCCCACATTCGTTATTGGTGGATATGATTACTTATAAAGCGAAAGCAGAAGGAATTGCAGTAGTACTAAATGAGGAAAGCTATACATCTAAAGCAAGTTTTTTTGACGAAGATGACATTCCGACCTATCAAGCGGGGAATGACAAAAAATACATCTTCAGTGGAAAGCGCATTTCAAGAGGGTTGTATCGTTCCAAAAACGGAATTTTCCTAAATGCTGACATAAATGGTGCAGCTAATATATTAAGAAAAGTAGTGCCAAAGGCTTTTGCTAATGGCATAGCGGCTGTGTGTTCCCAGCCTCTAGTGGTCAATGTGCGATAGCACCAACCCTGAAACTCGTGACTTCAGTCATGAGAGGTTCATGACCGTAAAGTAAATGACGCCATTTGCTACTTTTATACAACTGAAGCACCTGAAGTAGACTTCGTGTCAGAAATCGAAAAACACTCACCGATAAAAGTAGTTGTGGATAATCATTAGAGAAACTACATTCGGGTGGTCACTGTAAACTATGGAGGGTAATATTAAAGTAGTTTAGGAGAAAACGATATGGAAAAACCAAATTATGTACTAAAAGCCAATGAAGCCGCCTTAGTTCCTAAGAATGAAAACTCGCTGCTTAGAAAGTTAAGAATGCCTGTTTGGATCATTATAGGCGTCATGATCTTGGGCTCCCTGATCTTCCAAGAAAATCTGTTCAGTGAACTTTCGGGGCCAACTCAAATGCTGTTCATTATCATTGCGATAGGGGCAATTTTTGGTGGTGGGTATACAAGAGTGCCAACCCCCTTTGAAATTCGGTTTTATGATGACTATATGATTGTATATCGTGAAAGGCATTATTATCATAAAAAAATGATTAGAAAAGAATACGATAAGTTCTATTACAAAGACATTAAGAAATGCCAATATCGGGCACAAACCAAACGAATCAACATTTTTGGAATTGTGGAAGGCATTTGGTACAAATATAACAAGGATGGCACCTTGCCTGAAAAACCAACCTATCATAAAACAACGAATAGCATGTGTTACTTCTACACGAGTGCCGATCCTGAAGTAGACTTCGTAGCAGAAATTGAAAAACACTCACCAATAAAAGTGGTTGTGGATAATTATTAGGGGAAAAGGTGAGGGGATGAGGGTGGATCGTTGTCTAATTGCCAATGACGGCCCTGAAAATTAACACGAGAACCGCTGGGCTTTTGTTCGAGGAAATTGTCCTTGAAACATAGCTCAGCGGTTCTCGTCTATCATTCATGCAACTCTGTTATGAGGCAAAGCTAGTGAAACAGCAGAACCGTCCCCATGTTTCACAACAGACGTTTTGGGGTTTTTACAATAAAGGAATTAAATTTTAACTTAGCGTGGGTAAGTAGAAAAAATTCCGGCCATGCCATCGCAATCCCATATTGGATCGTAGCACATAAAAGAAGGACTACATACAAACCGAGGCTAGTAGAGGGGTCTGAAAAATTTCGACCCATAGACCCGCCAAGCATGGCAGCAGCGTATATAATTGGGATTACGACATATCCCTTTGAGCTTTTAAAATCGTATAATCCTTTTCCGTCTTTTTTGAATTCTCCATTTTGAAACCGTCTAATTCCTCTTGCTAACGAAATCAGTAAATAAATGATTCCCCCTATAAGAATGAATAATCCTGTATTTATCACATAACTAGGCGCTTGATACGCTACAGCAGCTACAAAAAAGAACTGATATGCATCAAGTGATAGTTTTATAGAGATAAAGGATAATAAAATCATTTGTAGCCTTTGAAAACGGAATGCATTTTTTTCATAAGTAAAAAATAATGTAAATAGTAATTGGATGACAAGCAAAGGAATGGATATTTTTTGAATTATTATTTCTAGCAGAGGGCTGTTTAGCTCCGCATTTTCACTCATTCCAAATAATGCAACTCCAGTCATAACCATTCCGAACATAAAGGCACCCCAAAAGAAAACGGAAATTCCATCCGGACTTAATCTGCCTGTATTCACTTTGTGTAATAATCGAAAATCCTCTTCTACACGATTACCTAGCAAACTATTCACACCTCCTTTGTTTCTAGCTATACCTGCTTAATATTTTCGGTCTTTAAATAATTTAAATAAAAAAACGCCCCTAAAAAATGAGGGACGCCTCGATCATTCGGGTCGTCACTGTCACTCCGCCAGTGATCTACCGCTGTGTCCCCAGCAGTAGTGCCCTGCAGCCAAGCTAGTGAAACAGCAGAACCGTCCCCATGTTTCACATACTCATACCCACTTTTATAAACATGTATTGTAGGGTTTCGTCTCCTGAAAGGATATGAAATATGGGGGTGGTTTGCCGGCAGTTATTTTTTTCTATATGTTGGAAAAGGGCCAGGTAGGCCATTTCTGTTTTCCTTTCTAGGTCGTCATAGATGCAGATGGAGATCATGTCTTCGATGCTGAAGTAGCTATGAAACTCCATATCTTGAAGCCCTTCTACAAATTCTTCTTCAATAGGCATGTAGAACTCACCAATCACAATTTCGTCCATCGGAACATTATTAATCGAATAAAACATTGGACCCTTAAAGGTTACATTTAGTTGGACAAGGTCATTAATGAATTCCTTCATCACATTGTTAATGTCATGATAATGATACCGATATCTTCTTGAAATCACATTTTTATAACGAATATGATCGTTTGGATTAATCATGTGCATCCTCCCCTAAGATCGGGGCAAAAATATCAATGATTCCTTCGCCATAAACGTCTAAGTAAATATTATAAAATGGCTCTTGTAACGTCAGATTTAAATCTTGTGCGGCTGCTTTTAAAAATTCATAGGCGATTTCAATATCTGCTTCCATATCTGTTAAACGGAAAAGTAAACCATCCTTATATTGTAGCAGTTCAGTAAATTGATATTGGCTGTTTTCAGGAATATTGACAGGAGCGTTCACTGGGACGTAGAAAGTATACTCGGCCTCATGCTGCTCCTTATTAAAATGACTGACTTGGTAAAAAACGGGACCAGTTGCATAAAGACCATTTTTAATCACGTGATTTCTTAGATCCCTTGCAATTAAAGGCCATTCATCTACTTTGCATGAGGTGTTTTTTGTTTGAATTACATTGTGAAAAACAAGGGAAGTACGCTTGATCGTCATTTTGTTGGTACCTCATTTCCATCAGTATTTAACATTAAAAGACTTAAATTTATACTTTGCATAGGTGACAAGGAGAAACTCCGGCCAGGCCATCGCAATCGTATATTGCAAAACTGCACATAAGAAAAGGGCGAAAAACAAGCCAAAGCTTGTAGAAGGATCCGAAAAGTTTCTTCCAATGGAACCCCCAAGCATGGATGCTGCGAAAATAATCGGAATACTTATATAAGCCTTTGAGCTTTTAAATTCATATAAGCCTTTTCCGCCTTTTTTCAATTCCCCTTGTTGTACGCGCTTAATTCCTCTTATTAATGAAATAATAAAATAAACAAAGCCGCCTATGAGAACGATTATACCGGTATTGATCACATAATCTGGTGCAAGACCGGTTATAGAGGCCACAAAAAAGAATTGATACGCCTCCAACGAAACCTTAATAGTGATCAAGGAGACGATCACCATTTGAAACCGCTGAAACTTGTATGACATTCTTGGTATTGAATAAAACAATGTAAAAAGAAGATGAAGCAAAAACGATATCATTGAGACTTGAAACATCGTCTTTATTAAAGGAGTGATCAAATGTTCGTTCTGCAATATTCCAAACAAGGAAACCCCAGTCGCAACGGCACTATAAATAAGACTGCCCCAAAAGAACATGGGAATTCGATCAGGACTTAATCGCCCTAATGCAACATCTTTTAACATAAAAAATTTTTCTTCTTGATTGCTTTGCATTTGTTGTTCCACCTACCAAAAGATTTTATTTAATTTTTCTCCTACTCCTTTAATGGCATCGCCCGTAGACTTTAACATTTTCTTCGGATCATCGACAACGTCATTAAAAAAGGTTTTCGTTTTATCAACGATACTTTCTTTATCAGGCTCAAATTTCCAGTTAATTACTAAGTTGATCGTCGCACCTGCAGCCGCACCTACGATCGTTCCAGCTGGTGGGAGGAAGAGGGAACCAAACGCTGCACCTGCTGCTGTGGCAGCCGCTCCAGTGCCGACATCAACTGCTGTATCAACCGTGAAATCCTGCCAATTTGTTTTTCCTGTTGTCGTATTGGAAATAAAATTTTCTCTAACGGTGTTAACTGTCCCGAAAATACCAGCAATTTGTCCAGCTCTTGATAAGTTAGAAGCTTCCTTCCATCCTTTCCAAGAGGTGAAGTCCTCCCAAATCTTCAATTCATCGAGCCCGGCACGACCAGAATTACTAAACATATTTCGGAGCGGACTTTTATCAAGTTGCTTTACATATTGGTTTAATTCAGGAATCGCTGTATTTTTAAATTGATTTCGATTCGTTTTAAACCAATCACTGTTTTGTGGATTATATAATGGGATCCCATCTGTTCCCATCAGCCTTTTAAGATATCCTTTTTTCCAATCGGAGTTTGTACCTCCAAGTTTTCGAACAAGGGTATCTCGATATTGATTATAGTTTCGATTGGTTAAGTTCCCATTAACAATTTTAATATGTTGTTTGCCATTGACTGTTTCAAATTTAAATCTCAGGTTTTTGGCAATTCGAAGAAGGTTCCGATCATTCAATAAACTGAATCCACCTAAAATAGCTTTTAAGGTTTCCCAGCTATTTTCCTTAGCATAATCCCGAGTAGTATAAACTTCCTTGCCGTTATCAGTTTTAGCCTTTAGCCCATTAAACCCAAATAAAGCCCCAGAAATGGAAGCGAGGGCAGCAAAAGGGAAATATCCTGTCCCAATTCGATTCGCCATTGCATTGATTTTATCCTCGGCTGTACTATACCGGTTGGCTGATTGGTTAATAAAGGATTGTAACTCGCTTAACTCCCTTTGAAGCTTAGCAGCTTCGCTTTTAGCACTTGCAAGGCGTGATCCGATATTCCTTCTAGCCGAGATGCGTGAATCAACGGAAACCAAACCTAGAGCTCTACTGGCATTGATTTGTTTAGAAGTTGCAGAAACTAATTCCACATTAGATTGTTTTACCGATTGAATATTGATTTTAATCGTGTCCACTCATTCCACCTCCTGGACCATCCGTTTAGTCATATTTTTCATAAAGCAACTTAAGCCTGTACTTTTGCTTTAGCCTCCGCTTCTGCTTTTCTGCGGGCTTCTTCCTCAGCGGCTTTTTTAGCTGCAGCTTCTCTTAAGGCCCGTTCACGTTCTTCTTCTTCTTCTCGTTTAATTTCATAGGCAACCGCTATAATATCAGAACTTAAGGAATTTAGTTCAGTTGAGAGCATGGATAGTCGTCGATTGATCTCGTCAATAGCTTGGTTTACATACTTGATTTCCTTCGCTTGCCAAGAAGAATGAAGATCAGACTTTACATTTCCGACATTGGTTTTTATTCCGTTTAATGTTGCAGCACAATCGCTAACTTTCCCTGCCTGCGTACGAGCCGCACTAATGCTAATTCCCACCTGCGCAACCTCCCATCCCTAATCGCTATAGATTCGATATGTATTCCAATAAGGAGACATTCGACAGATTCCTTATCACATGTATCGTAGACATGATGCCTATCTCCATGTCCTATGAACACTATACAAACTAGAACAATGAGGGTAAACGCTCTAACGTTACCCTCATTCCTCGTCTTACTTAAATTGGCTTGCGTTATTGTTGATCGCTGTTTCAGCTTCGTTATATCTTTGAACAGTCGTATCTAAGAATGTAGCGTACGAGTTAATGACTTGTTCATAGTTATCGAATTTAGGTGCTAATGCATTAAACTTTTCGCGGATCGTATTTGAGGCATCTGATTGCCATGGTTGTTGTAAGTTATTCATTTCTTTTTTGATTTCAGTCAGTTTTTCTGACAGAGATTGATTAAGAGTTCTGATGGTTTGAGCAGTTTTTGTTACTTCTGCTAATGATATATTAATTCCTTCGGCAGCCATTTCGCTTTCCCCCTTAGATTAGTTTGTTAATTTTTTAGCTGAGTTGATCACTTCTGATTGTGTGTCACGATAGACTCTAGCTGATTGTCTTAGGAAATCAGAGTATTGTTCCATCAACACAACCATTTTTTGAAAGTCATCCATAAATCCTTGAATTTGGCTGACGTATGCGATGTTATCTGTTCCTTTCCAAGCTGCGCCCATTGCGTCGACTTCACTGTAAAGTTGCTTGTACTTTTGTTGATATTCTTGTGCATTCGCTTCAATTTTTTGCGATGCCACTTCAAGTTTTGCTGGATCGACCATTATTTTTCTAGCCATTGTAAATCCCCTTTCAATTCATAAATCATTAATCTTTCTCTATATCAACATCAGTTTAGAACCATTTTGTAACCCTAGCTCTCTCGCTGATTTGTTAATATCTAACACTACGCCACTTTCTCGGCTGCAAATTAAGCAATCCTCTGAAGCGGCAAAATACCCATTCGTTAATTCGGTTATCGCTTTTGCTAGCAATCCCTCAATCTCGTAAAATTTTGCGGTGAGGGGAATAAAAACATCATAGGTTTTCTCCAAAACGGGTACAAATACCTCGACTAAAATTTTATCCATTACACCATGACCTCCAATTCGAGAGTGCTAGAGGTTACTAGTTTGACAAGCGTTGGTTTCCCATTTTTAATGACATACCCAAAGTCTTCCTCAATTTCCTGATACAACTCATGGGAGAGTTTATTAAGTTTGAATTGGTATTGTTCAGCGATTCCATTACCGACCCAAATTCCGTCGGATAAGGATACATGTTGGGTAAACCAAGTTTCAAAGGAAAAGCTTGAAATATTTGCGGCACTTTCATTTATAACAAAAGTGACGTGATACTCAAGATTATTTTTTTCCAACAAAATCTTTAATTTATCTAATGAATCATCTGTAAGAACAGAAGTGAGCGAAGTGAACGATGTAATGATACAAGTCACTTTCTCATAGACAGGCTTTTGCTCGCCGGTAGCAATGGCGTCTTTATACGTGTTATTGCGGTACACCATTAAGTTAAATAGCTCGACAACAATATCATTTAAGTTGGAGTCACGACCCGCATATTCATACCCGTTTTTCTCGCTGGAACGGAGCTTTCCTTCTGGATCAATCACGATAAGTTTCCCAACATTTTTCTGCGCGAAGACTTCAACCATCCCGTGCAAGAAGCGATCGTTATCGTTGAATTGAGATAACAAAAGATGGGTAGTCGAGCGGCCTAGGTCAAGATAGGAAGTTAGTAAACTTACTTTTTCCACACCAACCGGAATTTTTGAGTCGTGACGATCGATGTCTTGTTCTAAATACTCAATATCGACTTTTTCTGGTAAAATCGGAATCCGTTTGGCAAGTGTTTGTATCAATTCTGCTTGTTCACTGCAGTAGTTCCGAATAAAAGCAAACGTATTTTCAACATCTTTGTCTACATGGGCAATTTGGAATTCGTACACTTCATCCCTTTTGAAAATTCCTCTGCCTTTGAATTTAGAAGGATAAACTCCATTCGTATTCCCTAGAACCGCTGAATAATCGCTAGAATCATTTTGTTGAAGCACGAACAATTGCTTGAAGTTTTGCAGCAATCGATAACGAACCGCACCTGTATTTAACGCGGTAACGATAAAATAAATTCCATATTTTGTGCCTTCACGTGTTAAATAAGAGATCATGTCTTCCATTTCTTCATAGGTCTCGGTGAAAGCAGAGTAATTATGAATCATGACCACAATCGCTGGAATTTCTTCACCCGTTGCTTTTACATAGGAATAATAATCGCCACCATAATCAGCAAACAGCTTTTTCCGAGTTGAAATCTCATCATCAAGCATTTTAAAGAGATTGTGGATTTTTTCCGTTTCATGAGACAACAGAACATCTCCTACATGTGGAGCTTTCTCAAATGCCCGAAGCGTTTCCGCACTAAAATCAAGAATGTAAAGGTTCAATTCTGAAGGGGAATGATCCTCCATTAATGAATAGACCAACGTCGTTAAGAAGGTCGTCTTTCCACTGCTGGCAGAACCATAGATAATTGCATTTCCTTCTCTTGAAAGCGGGAAAGTTAAAACGAGTTGACGTTGATTAGCGGGATCATCCAATTCACCGATCACTGGGTTTATTTCATATCGTTTACGAGTGACCCCATATTTTTGTTTCAATTCATCGACAAAAATGAATTCAGGAATCGGCTCCAACCATAGACGACGAATATGAATGTTTTCTTCTTTAGCTATCCCTGCTAAATAGTCATTAATCTCATCAATTTGCTTCGGTGGATTTTTTACAAAGGTTTGGCGGTTGGACGGTACCACTTGTTTTAACGGACGACCTAATTTATCGATGACAACAACACTTTTATCTTTGTTGACGATGACACGGTCAGAAGGATAGTAAGGAGCTCCACTCCAAGCGGATTGTCCAAGTTCAAACAACTCATTAAACCCAACTTGTAAATAGAATCTTCCTGTTACTGTTAATTCGGCTGCATCTGGACGTTTAATCATGTCCATACTGTCTGCTTTTTCTTGTACTTTTAAGCTGACTCTAAATTTACTGTTACTCCAAATTTGGTCATCGACGACACCGGAAGGCTTTTGTGTGGCCAAAATTAAATGTATCCCGAGGCTTCGGCCGATTCGGGCTGCACTCACAAGTTGTTCCATAAATTCAGGCTGTTGTGTTTTTAATTCAGCAAACTCGTCTGAGATAATGAACAAATGTTGCAATGGCTCTGTAACTTGTCCTTCACGATAAAGTCTTTGATATTTATAAATATCAATGTTACTCGTATTAAGCTTTGTCGCTGCCTCATTAAAGATCGCTTGTCTGCGCTTTAGCTCACTTTGAATCGATACTAATGAACGATTAATCGCTGCACCATCTAAGTTGGTAATGGTTCCGGCTAAATGAGGCAAATCGGTAAATGCATGGGCCATGCCACCACCCTTATAGTCAATTAAAATAAAAGCCACTTCATGTGGATGATAATTGACTGCAAGAGAGAGGATGAATGACATAATGAATTCACTTTTCCCTGATCCGGTCATACCGGCAACAAGTCCATGTGGTCCATGGAATTTTTCATGAAGATCTAAGTGAAACATTTCCCCGGAAGTATCGACTCCAACGGGGGTTTCAAGGGTTCGTGTCGGATCATTTTCCTGCCAACGTGTAAGAGCATTTAAATGCTCAATTTTCCCAACTTCAAACATATCTAAGAACGTTATCATAGTGGGTAACGTGTAATCAGAGGACGAGTTGTCCAACTTAATATTAGCCATTGTTGTGGCGAGTTCCATTTCATTGAGATTAGAGATTGGATCTTCTTTAAATGATAAATATTGACCTGTAATGTCATCTTTATCATACATTTTCATTTCATTTCCATCATCTTGGACAACAATGGTACATTCTTTCGGTAAGTTTTGGATTTCATCATATAGATGAATCACACTAAATCCGATATTCCGTTTCTGTTTTAAAATCATCCCAATCATTTCCGCTTTTGCAGCCAAACTCTTATTCATCGCAAAGATCACATAATACGGTGTGAGACTCTCGTCATTAGAGGATTGTCCTTCACGTGATAAGATTTCTCCTTCGAGAAAGGCAGAAAGTTCCTTTGCCTCTTGAGGGGTGGTCGCAATAAAACGAACATTTCCTTCATTGTCCCAAACATGTGGTAACCATTTCACAAAGTCCCATACATCTTGTTCCTTTTCATCATAAAGAAAAACAAGTTTTAGTTCTTCATAGCTATGGAGAGCGATAAATTGTACAATTAACCGTTTGGTAAGGGAAATAATCGAGTGACGATTTCCGATGATCCCACTAATCCAATCTTCTTTAAATGAAAGGGAAACAGGGACCCCATGTAAGTTTCGCGGTTCTGAAACAAGTTGATCCAACTCAGCTTGTAAGACATCGTCTTCAACCGTGAATCTTTTCTCAGGATATTGAAGGTCTAATGATAGTGGTAACGTACCGGTTCCAAGACGTAATTTAAGAAAGTCATCATGTAAATGGGTTCGTTCCCATAAATTACGTTTTTGATGGATGATTCGGTCGATACACTCTTCAATTGTTACATAGTTCTCATGAAGAATTTGTTCTTGATATTTTGCTTCATCAATCAGTTGCTGTCGAATGCTTTTCAAATACATCCGATATTTTTCTTGTCTAATTTTTTCCTGTTGTGCCCGTTTTCTTCTCTCGAATTTTCTCGTTAAAATCGGCCAGAGAATCATTCCGAGCAACATGCTTATCGACATGATCACAGATGGCATCGCTGTTCTCATGTTTCCGCCATAACTTAACACGTTTGTAACGGTAAAATAGGCAGTTAATACAGAGGCCATTCCCATCGTGATGGATGGTCCCAACATGAGCATTAAAGGAGTTTCCTCCATGTTCGTTAGAGCAGGTGGACCGTCAATTTTTAATTGCGCTTCCTCAATGTCCCGTTTAAAACGGGGAGACACATAAAAATGATGGTCGTTTCCTGCGTCCTCTTCATCCTCTTCTTTTTCCGCTTCGACCATTGGCCGATGTTTGATGTAATTTTTAAAGATGGTTTCCTTATAAGTGACTTGGCCGTTTGGATTGTTAAGGGCGATAAAGCCATTTCCGATAATGATTTTGAATCCAAGAATATAAACAAGGTCCCCTGGCTTCAGCATCGCTTGATGGACTCTTTTCCCATTCACAAATGTGCCGTTCGAACTGTTGGTATCTTGAATCGATAGTCCATTATTATGTATGACCAATTGGGCATGTAAGGAGGATGTGAAAGGATTATAGTAACGAATATCGCTGTGATCAGCGCGCCCAATGGTTATCGACCCTTCACGAGGCAAACGTAATTTTTTGAATTGCTTTCGGTCTCTCGTAATTGGTTCCGAAAGCAAAATGACGTCTTCTCCTGTTTTCGTTAATCGAATCGTATAAATCGATGTATTTTCAACCTTTGTTTCTTTTACCTTTTTCCCTTGACTAAGAATGACCGCATGTTTATTTGATTTTAAAACCCAGTGGTCTTCAAACCCTTCAACACTGATCACTCGTTCTTCAGAACCGTCTTCATTTTTTTGGGTGACCCAATACTGTCCTTTTTTCTTCTCAGGCAAAATACAAGTATAGATCTCCTCTTGTTTCAATAGAGAAAGCTGCATATGTTAACCCCTTGTAATCTAGTAAATCTATGTTTAGCGTATTTTTTGTAAAAAAATTAGCCTTTCTGGTTTTCTGACGAAAAATCTTTTCCCAGGAGATCAACCAACCTTTTCACATAGAAAGAAGTATAAACTTAAATCGACTAGTATTGTACTATATATAAATGAAGTTTTGTAGTTAATTTTCTGTAAATACCATCTAACAGTAACAATGGTCTATCGACAAAAAACTACTAAATGATGTAAAGTGTTTATAGCAATATGAATATATACCTATTTTAACTTCATTCAGTATTCATCCCTCTTTTCTACTAGGGGAGGATTATTTAAATGGCTCCTTCGGTTCAGTGGGGGTTCAAACTCGGGCTGAATGCAGTTAAGGATCAGGCGATTTTTAAGGACTATCAATCGAGCGATCTCGGTAAAAAATCCGGACGCAAATTCGACAGATTTCGGACAAAAATTTCAAACTTTTTATAGTAGGAGATTAATATGGGGATTACTACAGTTGAACAACGAAAAAATAAATATATTATTATGAACAAGTTGGCAAAGCCTGAATTGATTAATGAGCGCGAATTCAAGGTTGTTGCTGACGGTTTGGTTGAAAGTTTCATTCCGCTTAAGACGGAAAAAAAGAGAACAGGGGTAGTGATCAAAAGTACGGTTGTTGGAATGATTTCCTTACAATCTTATTTTCGTGAGGTTGTGAGTAAACATATGTTTTTAGACATCGTCAGTCAATTGATCGCGATTGTGAAGGAATGCGAAAGGAACTTAATGAATGTCAATAACCTCATGTTGGACGATGAATATATTTTCATAGATGCAACGACTCAGAAAGTGAAATGTATCTTCTGGCCGATATTTAATAATGAACATGTTTACGAGGCATCTCAATTTTTTAATGAACTTCCTTTTCGGACGATTTTTTCAAAAGACGAGAACCATGATTACATAACGGATTATTTGCATTATTTTAAAAGCCATTCCTCCTTCACGATTAAGAGCTTCGAAAAGCTCATCAATGATTTGTCGGGAAAAAAGACAACAAATCATTCTCACCCTCTTACTGGCTCTACTCAATTCGGAGAAAGTCAAAGGATTTCAAATAAACCAAAGGGAGATACGGGAACCACTGATTCTTCACAAAAGTCTTGTCCGCAATGTGGTCAAGAAACTCCGCTAACGGCGAAGTACTGTTCTTCTTGTGGGACCCCTTTATACCCTGTGGAAGAATTTAAAAGCCAATTCCTCAATATTTCTGAGGTGTTGGGGATTGTTGATTCTGAGGAGGAAACGACTGTATTAGGCAAGGGGGCTTTTGCAGGCGGAACTACGGTTCTTGGCGCGGATTTGTTTGAGGAACCTGCCTTTCCGTATTTGATTAGAGAAAAGACTCAAGAAAAAATAACGGTGGACAAGCCTTCCTTTCGCATCGGAAAAGAAAAAAGCTTTTGTGACTACTTTGTTGCTAATAACAATGCGGTGAGTCGAAGTCATGCAGACATTATTACAAAAGATGGTCGTTATTTTATTATCGATAATAACTCGACAAATAAAACATATGTGGATGAACGGGCCATTCCAGTTCAACAAGAGGTAGAGATTTTCTCAGGAACGAAGCTAAGGCTTGCCAATGAAGAGTTCGTTTTTTACATCTAAGAAGAGGGGGCTGAACATGGAAATCTTAACGGCAATCCATACAGATGTTGGCATAAGGAAAGAAGGCAATCAAGACAGCATCCTGTTAAAAATTGCAGATACGTCGGTAGGAAAAGTCGTGTTAGCAGTCATCTGTGACGGAATGGGCGGGCTTTCCCAAGGGGAAGTCGCCAGTGCAAGTGTCATCAAGGCCTTCTCTGATTGGTTTCAATACGAGCTTCCAATCCAATTGGGCAAAAATGATCTTCGTGACATTCAATATCGCTGGGATCGGTTAATTAAAGAACAAAACCAACGGATCGCCCAATATGGCAGGAACATGAACATTCAACTTGGAACGACGTGGGCTGCGGTCTTAATTATTGACGATTATTCAATGTTAATCGGGCATGTTGGCGACACAAGGGTGTATCGAATTGCGGATAGACTTCAGATTGTAACCGAAGATCAAACTGTGGTGGCTAGGGAAATAAAGCGGGGCCGTTTGACTCCTGAGCAGGCTGCGCAGGATCCTAGAAGAAATGTCCTGTTGCAATGTATCGGGGCATCTAAAATCGTTGAGCCCGACTTTCTTACAAGCCGGCCGGAACGCGGGGAAGTCATCATGCTTTGTTCTGATGGATTTCGTCACATGATTTCCGAGCGTGAGATTTTTGAGGCGTTTTCACCTGCTCATCTGACAGATGAAACCATTATGAAACAAAAGGCAATCGAAATGGTGGAACTGAATAAGCAGCGAAATGAAACAGATAATATCACGGTTCTGCTTATGAAGATTTTATAAGGATGTGAATTCGCTTTGGCTGTGATTGGGTCTGTAATCGAAGGAAAATACGAAATACTGAAGCTCATTGGTCGAGGCGGGATGTCTAAAGTATATTTGGCTATGGATAAGCGTCTGAACAAACAATGGGCTGTAAAGGAAATTGAAAAAAGGGCAAGAGACAAAAATAATGAAGTCATTATTCAAAGTGCGATTGATGAAGCAAACATGATTAAAAGACTGGATCATCCTTCATTGCCGCGGATTGTAGACATTATCGATCATGAATCGGTGATTTATGTCATTATGGACTATATCGAAGGGGAACCGTTAAGCAATATTTTGGAGGAGTATGGAGCTCAGCCGCAAGAGTTGGTCATTGAGTGGGCGATCCAGCTTTGTGAAGTCCTCGATTATTTGCATACATGCGATCCACCGATTATTTATCGAGACATGAAACCGGCAAACGTGATGTTAAAGCCAGATGGAAATATTAAATTGATCGATTTTGGGATTGCCAGAGAATATAAAAATAAAAATCTAGCAGATACCGTCAGCTTAGGGACGAAGGGATACGCAGCGCCTGAGCAATTTGGCGGAAAAGGCCAAACAGATGTAAGAACCGATATTTATTGCCTCGGTGTCACCCTTTACCATTTAGTAACAGGGAAAAATCCTGCAGAGCCGCCCTATGAATTATATCCGATACGCTACTGGAATCCACAATTATCAGGCGGGTTGGAACGAATTATTCAAAAATGTATCCAGTTAAATCCTGCAGACCGCTATCAATCCTGTGCAGAACTGTTATATGCTCTGTATCATTATGAAGAAATTGATGATGTGTATCGGGCCAAGCAAAAGTCGAAGTTACGAAAATTTAGCATTGTTGCGGGTGCAGCGATTTTGTCTTTAGCCGTTGGAATCACAGGTCATGCGATGAAAAACCAGACGAACAATGCAGATTATAAAAACTTAGTTCAAATGACGGAAAAGTCGGCTTATTTAAAGGCAATCGATATTAAGCCCACTGAAAGTGATGGTTATAAAAAATTATTATCTGTCTATAGGGAGGATACCAATTTTTCAGTTGAGGAAGCAGCGGAATTATTGAAAACAATTACTCCACACCTTCAAGAGCTCTATAAGACGCCTCAATATGCGGATCTAGCTTTTGATATCGGCAAGTTGTACTGGTATTACTATGATTATGGAAAAACGGAAAATAATGATAACCAAGTTACGAGAATGAAAGATTCCATTAAATGGTTTGAAGATGCCGTTAAATATGGGTCAGAAGAGAAGAAATATTATGGGATGGCTACGATTTATCGAGATATCGGCAAGTTTCATCGGAATATTACCCTTCATATTGAAGAAGCCTCAGACACTGGGCAATACGCACCGTATTGGGAAAATATGAAACAATTGGTTGCGCTGATTGAAAATAAAGATGATGAGAATGAAATTGTGAAACTTGAACTCTATAAATTAGTGATGTATTCCATTGAAACCTACTCAAGAAAATTAAAATTAGATGGCGTTACAGAAGAAGAGATTCGTTCCGTTTATGAGCAGATTAGGAAAAGTACAAATGGAGTAGATGTGACAACCGATAAAACGAAATTAATCAAAGATGAGATCATTAATCGTTTTGAAACAGCCGAAAAAGCGATTGAAAATGCATATCGAGAAGAGTAGGGGGAGAACACAATGGATGCACAAACATGGCAGCTGATTTCCATTATTGGATATTCCCTTGCAGGTTTATTATTTATTATCGCAATCACTATGTTTTTTAAAATGAGTATTTGGTCGATCATTGGAGATTTAACAGGGAGAACGGCAGCTAAGCAGATTCAAGAAATTCGTGAGCGGAATTCAAAAGCAGGGAATAAACGCTATCAACCAAGCGCCTTTAATCTTGAACGTGGAAAACTAACGGAGCCGGTGGGGTCCCATAAATTAAGTCGAAAAGGTAAAAATGAAGGCGGCTCGACGAAGAGTTTATGGCAACGAGTGAAAAGAGGACAAACCGAAGAAACCGCACGTCCAGAAATTACGCAAAATTTACCGACAGGCCTGTTACCTAAAGTTGAGAATCATGTTCCTGAAAATTCTTCAAATCGAAGTCCTGTTTTTAAAGATACAACCGTGTTGACAGGTGAAAGGCTTCCTATTAGCAATGATACAGTCGTATTGAAGGAAGCGGCTTCTGGAGTTGAAGAAACGACCGTACTAAATCGATTCGTAGAAGTGAACAACGTTTCGCACGATAAAGGTGGTTCTATGGAAGCGACTGAAATGCCTGATCACAGTACAGAGGTGTTAGAACAAGGAACAGAAGTTTTAGCAAATGAAACAGAGATTCTGGGGAATGAAACGGTCGTTCTAACGAATTCAACAGCAGTTCTAAGTGATGGAACTGAAGTGTTGACAAATGAAACCGAAGTGCTAGCGAATTCCACAGAAGTTCTGAGCAATCAAGGAACGGAAGAAGGATTATCCCAAGACTTTGTGACAACCGTCCTTAACCCAACCGAGGATTTATCTGACGAAGAGCATGTCAGTCAAGCCGTCGATTTCAAAGTAGTGAAAGACATTAAGATCATCCATACCGATAAGGTGATTTGAGATAAGGGGAATTTTTAAGGAGAGAGAAGAAAATGCGAACAAAGAGAAAAACGAGGGGAACACCAAAGATGACCCGCCTTTTGGCCATCATCATGGCGATAATGCTTATCATCTATAACACGCCAGTTGGGGTGTTTTCGAGTGCATTAGCCGAAACAGTTGACAGTGTTGAAACAACTCCAGTTGAAGAGCCAACACCGCCTGTAGAAGAACCTGCAGAATCAGAAGAGGTACCTGTTGAAACTGAAGAAGTAGTAGAAACACCTGCGGAAAAAGAAACAACAGAAGCTGAGGAAGAGGGTCCTCCAGTTAAGGAAGAGGCTCCAACACCTAAGGAAGAGGCAGCTTCACCTAAGGAAGAAGTGACTCCATCTACAGAGGAAGCTGCTTCATCAGAAGAAGATAAAACTGAATCTGATATAGACAATAAACCTGAGCCGGTAGTGGAAACGTATCAAGTCTCTGTCGCAAAGGTTGAGAATGGGACAGTCGAGATGATTGTAGACGGAGCTCCTTATGATGGTAAAGAGAAACTAGAAGTAGGAAAAGTCGTTCAATTACAAATTACTCCAGATCCACATTACGAGATTGCATCCATCATAAAGAAGGTAAATGGAGAGGAAACAGATATTACCGAAGCTTACAAGAATGGAATTGAAGTTGAAGTTGAAGGCGATACAGTGGTACAGGTTGATTTTAAGAAAAAAATGTACACTGTTTCTTTAGCTCAGACCGACCATAATAAAAATGGAACGGTGGAAATCAAAACATCCGATGGGAAAAAATATAAATTTGGAGATCCTGACAACCTGGATGAAATTAAGTTCGAGGCAGAAGAGAAAGCTTTTCTAAAAATAACACCGGATGACGCCTATACGGTTGGATCGGTTAAAATGTCCGTTGGTGGAAAAGAGCAAACTATTACCTCAACATATACAAATGGAATTGAAATTACAGGCAACACAAAGTTATTTGTTGAGTATAGTGAAAAAACGTATACGATTACTTTTAACAGTAATGAACATGGAACAATTGATTATGACAAAAAGCTTGAATCAATTGGTGGAACCATCAAACTGGAACATGGAAAAAGTACTTCTTTTACAGTCAAGCCATATGAGGGCTACCATGTTAAAAGCATTGTCATTAACGATAAAGAGCTAAAAAATATAAACGCTAAAGGGGATACATATACCCTTGATGATGTAAGGAAAAATCATACGGTTGTCGTTACGTTTGCGATTAATACATATGAAGTGTCGGCTTCATTTAATCGTGACAAAGGGGAAGTGATGCTTGATAACAACGGAAATCAGGGTAAAAAAGTTGTCGCCGACCATGGCAGCAATGTCGTTGTCACGATGACGCCTGATAGCCTTTATACTGTTGGATCTTTAAAGGTGAATGGTGAAGAGCAAGTGAAGCAAGAAACAGGGATCACTAACGATGAAAACTTTTCAGAAGATGAAAACGGAAATATCACTTTTACCATAAGCGAATTTACGGATAAAACGACGATAGAGGTTACATTTACTGAAGTTTCCACAGAAATGGAAGCCTGGGAAAACTATTTATCGATTGCATTAGATTCAGGCAGTAAAATCACAGAACCAATCGTTGAAGGCGATCATGGAAAAAATGTATTCGTTTATTCTAATGATGCGAAATTAAAACTTACCTCAAAGCTTGAGTTATACGATCGGATTCATCTTCTCAATAATGATCATAGAGGATGGAGCCAGGAATTACGTATTAATTCCAATGCAACAATTGATCAATTCTTATTAAAGAAAAATAGAGGAAAGTGGAAAATTTACGTTGATTTGCCGAAGCCTCTGACTCTAGTATTTGATACTGAAAAGCCAGTAGTAGAGAATACAACATTATCAGGGGCAAATGAAAAACCTGTTGGGGATAAAGTTTGGTACAGTGACAAAGTAACTGTGTCAGGAAACATTAATAACATAGCCCAGGAATTTGATGGGGTTTCTTATTCAACAAAAATTATTGGCGTTTATTATGAAGCTAAAGATGGAAGCAGCAAGGGAGAAGCAACTTTTGATCCCGAAAAAAATACTTATAGTTTCTCAATTGATACCGATGAAGGAACGATTTTATCACAAACGTATCATGTGTGGGCTGTTGACGAAGCGGGAAATAGGTCAGAAGTAAAAACCGTTGACGTTAACATTGATAAAGGAGTCCCAACCTTAGCCGATGGAAAGGCCGTAACGTTCAATGTGATCAATAACGATTCATGGTCTAAATTCTTAAACATCCTTACATTTGGGACATTCTTTAATGAAGCCATTGAAGTAACGGTGATAGTGAAAGACGATGCATCCGGATTTGAAACGATTGATTCGATTGACTTGAATACAAGCGTGGATGGAGTCGATCCAAGCGAGGTAAAAGGAAGTTTTATCGTGGATGGCTTAACTGCACAAGCTAAGTTTACCCTTGATATCAATGAGTTAGATGTTTTTGAAGGAACCTTTACCGTCGATGTTAAAGACAATGTGAACAATACACAAACGTATGAGGTAAATGATCAAAACTCCAATACGGAACCTGGCAGCAATGGGGTCGTTATGATTGAGAAAAAGGCTCCAAAGGCTGATATTACCGTAACACCAAACAACGAAAACGAATCTTCTTCGAGTGATGATTACTACAACGGCGATGTCACTTTTACGATCAACACCCATGACGAACAATCAGGTGTCAACAACGTAAAAATGAACATCAATGGGAAAGAGATTAAACATGATTACTCGAAAGAAGAGGCTAGAAAAACAACGCCTTTAACCTATACAATCTCAACAAGTGATTATGTGAAAAATCATGACGGTTCTTATGAACTGGAAGTGGTTGCGCAGGATAATGCGGGAAATACAACAACCGCTAGCAAAACCGTTTATGTCGATAAAGACGTGCCAACCCTTGCAAAAGGGGAAGAGAAACCAGTAAAAATTGATACGATCAATGATACTAAATGGGCTCAATTCCTAAACTTCCTGACATTTGGAACGTTCTTTAATGAGGCAATTAAAGTAGATGTGAAAGTGGAAGATGATGTTTCCGGAATCGAATCGATTGAATTTAAAGCATTTGACGAGGCAGGAAACGAAATACCAGAAGTGAATCAGAAACAAGACTTCGACAAACGAACTTTAGCAGCTCAAGCTCAATTTACCATTGAGAGTGATGCTTTTGCTGGAACATTAAAGGTTGAAGTAACTGACAAGGTAAACAACAAAGAAGTTTACGAGATTACGAAGGATAACTCCAATATTGCTGGCGATCACAATCTCGTGATGATTGACAAAAACAAACCAGAACTAGAAATCAATGTAGTTCCACTAAGTGAGGACACTTTTAAAAAAGATAATTACTACAGTGGAGACGTTACATTCGAGGTTGATGTTCAAGACCCTGAGGCTGGAGTCAATCATGTCGTCATCGATATTAATGGGACAAAGTACGAACATGATTATTCAAAAGAGGATGCTAGAACGACAAGTAAACTAACATACCCGATCCGTACAGATGATCCCAACAATAAAATCAATGAAGATGGCTCGTATGATATTTCTGTTCATGTGACGGATAATGCTGGAAACACCCATTCGGCAGACGAGAACATATATATCGACAAAGCGGTACCAACGTTAGCCCAAGGTGAAGCTGTTACTTTTACGATGATCAATGACGGTCCGGTCGCGAAGGCCTTGAACTTCTTGACATTCGGAACATTCTTCAATAAGGCGATTGAGGTAACAGTAAAGGCGGAGGACGATGTTGCAGGAGTCGAGTCGGTTGGATTGCATACGAGTGACGAGAAAGTGGTTCCCCAGTTAAAGGACTTTGTATTTGATGGCCTGAATGCTTCAGCAACTTTTACGCTTGATCATGAAGACTTCACTGGAACATTTGCAGTCGAAGTAACCGATCATGTGAAAAACAGCAAGACGTATGAAGTCACAAACGCAAACTCGAATATTGTGTCAGATAACAATACGGTGATGTTTGATAAAAACAACCCTGAAGCGGACATATCAATCATTCCCAATAAAAAAGTATCTTCTAATGGAGATAACCAATACAATGGCGATGTTACATTTGCCGTTGAAGTTCAAGACAGTCAATCAGGTGTAAACTCTGTAACCATTGATGTTAATGGAAAGAAATATGAGTATGAGTATTTGACTGAAAAGATAAATACTCCGTTAACGTATAATATTCGTACAGATGATCCTGAAAATGTAATTGGAGCGGATGGATCTTATGTCGTATCTGTCCATGTGACAGATAACGCTGGAAATACCCAATCAACAGAAGAAACGGTTTTTATCGATAAAACGGATCCAATAATAACGGAACTTACTTTTTCTAATGAAGAAAAAACCGTAAAAGTAGAGGAAAACAACCTTCAAGGTTCAGTAGAACTGAAGAATTATGGTTATTATTTTAAAAAGGCAACAAAAGTGACCGTTAAAGCCGATGATCCAAAAGTAGAAAATCAATTCACCAGTGGGGTGAAATCGATGACAGTCTACTTGCAGGATCATGACACTGGCACATATTATGCTGTTCAGGGAAATGGTTCATTAAAACGAATCGCGGAATCTGAAATCGGACGGATTGCTCCGTTAACGAATACGAAGGAAGTTACATTTAACGTACCGGCTGCGTTTAAAGGGCAAATTTTTGCCAAGGCTGTTGACCATGTTCAAAATACATCTGGTTTTAAAACACCAGATGGGGCGATCGTAGAAACAGCTTCTAAGCATGCGCAAGAGTCGCATATTAACCTAGAAAAAGCTGAAGCTCAGTACAGAGATACTAATGGTTTAGATCTATATGCAGGCAATGTCAATGTAAATTTAACGGTAACAGATACGTATTCAGGAATAAGCGAGATCCAATGGTCGGTGAAGGCTCCATATGATACCGATCAAAATCAAGGCGGAACAGTTAAAATCAACAATGATAAAACGTATGCAGCAGGCAGTGACACGACTGGTTGGCAGCAAACGAAGACAGACAAGAATCTTGTGACTGAGATGAAGAAAACGATCACGGTTGCTAATAACAGTAATGATATTGTTGTAGAAGTGAAAATGACGGACCGAGCAGGAAATGTGTCAGAAGATGAAATGACATTTAGCATTGATAAGAGTGCTCCAAGTATTGCCGTAACATATGATAACAACACGGCGGATGCAGAGAATGCTGATTTTTACAACCAAGACCGTACAGCTACAATTGTGATTACCGAGCGGAACTTCAAACCAGGAGATGTTGATTATCGAATTACGAATACAGATAGAGTGATTCCGAGATTAGTTGGTTGGAGTACAGCAAGAAATGCAGCCAACCCTGATCAAACGACCCATACGGCAACGATACGCTATAGTGCGGATGGGGATTACACCTTTGATATTAGCTATCAGGATAATGCAGGACACACGGCAGCACCCATCCAGCAGGACAAGTTTACCATTGATAAAACCAAGCCTGAGATCCATGTATCTTACAACAATAACTCGGCTGCAAATGGAAACTATTATAACGCAGATCGTACCGCAACGATTTCCATTACCGAGCATAACTTTGATCCAAGTCGAATTCGCGTAAGCGGCTCTGCTAGTGATAACGGTGAGCCTGTGGGATTCCCTGGACTTAGCGGCTGGAGCCGAAGTGGGGATGTGAACACGGCAACGATTCACTATGCGGCTGACGCAAAATACAGCTTTGATATTGACTATACAGATATGGCTGGAAATGTTATGGATGATTTTCCAATGGAAGAGTTCGTTATCGACCAAACAGCCCCTGCCCTGGAAATTACGGGAGTTGCTGACCAGTCGGCTAATAACGGTGATGTTGCCCCAATTGTCACGTACTCTGATACAAATTTTAATAAAGAGGCCGTATCGATTACGCTACAAGGAGCAAACCGTGGACCGGTGAAATTAGATGGTCGTTATTCGGACGCTGCAAATGGCGGAGGGTTCACATTTAATAATTTTGCCAAAGAAAAAGAAATAGACGATCTCTATACATTAACAGCTACTCTAGTCGACCATGCTGGAAATGAAACGACAGAAAAGATTCGATTCTCCGTGAACCGCTTTGGTTCGGTGTATGTCTTTGATGAGTCGTTGAAGAGCATTGAAGGAAAATATGTAAAAAATGAAAGAGATGTCATTGTAACCGAAACAAATGTGGACAGCCTAAATCCAGATAGTATTCATGTAAAAATGACGAAGAACGGTGTGCCAAGTGATTTAGCGGTTGAAAGTGATTATACCGTTCAAGAGTCAGGCGGAGGCGGTTCTTGGAGTCAGTATACGTATACCGTGAAGAAGGAAATGTTTGCTGGGGACGGGAA
This sequence comes from Niallia sp. XMNu-256, assembly GCF_036670015.1. Taxonomy (NCBI): domain Bacteria; kingdom Bacillati; phylum Bacillota; class Bacilli; order Caryophanales; family Bacillaceae; genus Niallia; species Niallia sp. XMNu-256. The sequence continues at coordinate 3,729,830 of NZ_CP137636.1, read as the reverse complement.
GTACACGGTTGCTATTTACTCGGAGGATCGTGCCGGAAACGTAAATGAAAATATCGATGAAGTGAAAAAAGCTGAAATCTCATTTGGGATTGATAAAACCGCTCCTGTGATTGTTCCCATTAACATAGAAAGCGGAGTTCAGTACCCGGTTGATAGCAAAGTGGCAACAGTGTCGATCAATGATAACTTAGTGCTAGACGATGCGAAAGTCTACTTGAATAATAAAGAAGTAGAGGTTCAAAATGAAGGAGAAAACTTCACATTTGGAATTGGCAATAGCAATTCTAAACAAAATGTGAGGATTGTTGCGGTCGATGCGGCAGGAAATGAACTTGTAGAAGAAGTTAATGACTTCCTCGTCACAACGAACCTAATTGCTCGTTGGTATAACAACACTCCATTATTCTATGGATCGATCGGTGGCGTTGGAGGGATTGCGATCATCCTCTCTGCCTACTTTCTTCTACGTAATCGAAAGAAAAAGATTGAAATCATAGAAGATGATCAGCAAACATTCGGAGGTTAATAGACGATGTTAGAAAATCCATACCTATTGATTGGACTGGTTTCAGCCAGTCTAATCCTTAACCTCATTACCTTGGTGTTGGTCATTGTGTCAATGAAAAAAAACAAAGCCAATCCGGCCCCTACAATTGGGCAAGGTAAATTAGAGACAGCGACTAACACGCCAATTGAAACAAAACAACCAGTCGTTGAGGGGATTGTATTTTGCCGCAACTGCGGAACCCAATTTGAAACGACTCACCCGGTTTGCCCAAGCTGCAAAACGGCTAGATAATAAAGTGGAGGAAATGGGAATTATAATTGAATAAAAATCACCTATGAAAATAGGTGGTTTTTTTGTGCGACGGGCAGCTTTTCTTAAAGAGGAAAAGGCCATTATTATTGAATGTAATGAATTAATTTGAAAGTTTAGTTGAACAAAGACCAATTAGAAAGTCCTGTTCCATAAAGGAACAGGACTTCCTTTTTAAACTTAATCTAGAAAAACTCGTCTTAATTCTTCGTGCCAAATTGATTTTAATGGAGTATCATTTTGAAGCTCAAACACATTTGCAACCACGTCTTCCGAAGTTCTTACAAATGTAATACGCACTTCAAAATGGTCTTGTACGCCTACAAGAGAAGCATCGAAGGATACAAGTGTATTTGGATTAATTGTAACTGTGTTAGCTGGCGTTACCGGTATAGCAACTGGACGATTTGTATCCCAGTTAAACACTTGAACGATTACAGCTCGTGAATCATTTACGTCTAGGTTAACGATTTCAATATGAGCGATATTAGATGCTGGGTGCTTTTTAATGACTCCTGTAGATAAAACTTTATTTCTATCAGACATGCTGTTCCCCCCCTTTCCCTGAAGATGATAATAGTGTATTAATCTTAGAGAAAATATGTGTGGACAAGTTCATAAGACAAATCCATCATTTATAAAATAGAATTCATCAATGGTACAAGTTCGTGTGTTTCTTTAAGTTTGCATAGGATACAAAAACATAGAGGTTGTGAAAATTTCACTTAAAGTAAAGGAAAGTAGATTCAAAAAGGCTCTTCCGAAAGAGAAGTTCTATTGATATTTCGATGTCTATCAAGACGAACAGTCAAGTAGGCCGAATTGGGTACCCGGTTCGTTTGAGGTTCCAAACAACATTCCATATCTACACAAAAAAGAAACACCGGACCATTCCGGTGTTTTATGATGCGATAAATTCTGTTAATGCAGCTTCATCTTTGATAAGGATACTGCGGTAGGATAGGCAAATCCAGCCATATTTTTCGAGTTTTTTAAGTTCCTTTGTGGTAGTTACTCGAGCAAGCCCAATTAAGTCGGCCAATTCTTGGTGTGTGCAATCAATCCGATATGGTTGCTGATCGGATCGATTTTGTTTCGTGCTGCTGCCGAGTTGAAGAAGTAAATGAGCAATTTTTTTATCAGCTGTTAGGAATCCCATGCTATAAACTTGAATAGAAAAGAGGCGGATGGTTTTCGCCATGCTGTCTAATAATTCCGCGATCATAATTGGGTTCTCTTTTAAATGTGGCATTAGATTATCTAAATCAACCGATAATAGTTCAACGTCAGTTAAGGCACTCGCCGATGTAATTCTTGTCGAGCGGCTAAAATACGATGCGTCTCCAAATAGTTCCCCATGCTTTAAAATTTTCATCGTTTTTTCATTGCCGTTTAAAGCAGTGAGAAACAAACGAACTCGACCTGATTTAAGCAAGTAGAAACTATCAGCTTGATCATCTTGTAAATAGATGATCTCGTTTTTTTCATATCGCTTATATGTCCCGATCTTTTCAATTTCTTCACTTAGTTTTGCACTTGACGATGATTCTAGCAAGTTGACTTGATTCAAGCTTTTTCAACTCCTTTAAGATATACGAGCAGAAAATTAGATTCATTGAGAGGAAATGTTCACGTGGGATGTGGAAAAGGCTTGCGGAAATCGTAACTCAACAAAAGAGGCCGGTATTATGGATCTGTTACGCAATTATAAAGGTAAGATCGGAATAAATCCAATTGAATATACTTTAGAAATCTTTATAAATAATAAAATAGTTTTTATAGTTTTAAATATTGAAATGGCAATAGGAAGAAAAGGTGAAACAAGAGGTCTGCTCCTATTTCTTCTGATTATGACCAGAAACAAGGGGCGTTTTAGCCTTTTTATTTATCAATGTTTATAAATGCGAGGGGATACGATGGAACTTATTTTTCTCGCCTTATTCGTCGCCATCATTTTTGAAGTAGCTGCTACGATGCTTTTAAAGCCATCAAATTCTGCTCCATTTCAATTGGATATGCCATCTGGTCAGGAGTCGGAATTTCGCGAATACGTTGATTGGTATCATCTTTTGGAATGACTTCCTTTCATTTATCAATTTTTTCGGAATCGTGCTCGTAATGATGGGATTGTTTCTATTTAATGCTAAGTCAAAAGTGCCTGAAACACGGCCGCTTGGAGAACGTTGAAATATCATTTAGAAAATTGAAAAAAGTAGCACAACATTGTATAATAGTAATAGTTCAAAAGTATGATATAAAGTGAGGGACTATTATGTATTGTCCAAAGTGTGGTACAGAAATGTCGCATAATTCTAGATATTGTTCTGGTTGTGGACAAAGTATGAAAAAATCAACGAGTAAATTAGTAGTTTTCATGTTAAGCTTCATAATTATCATTGTCGGAGCAATCGGAATTTTTATCGCTAGTCCAATCATGCAGCCAAAGTCTGCTAAAGAAGTTGAAGTTGCAGCTAAAACAGAGCCAGTGGAACAAGCGAAAGTAGAAACAGAAGTAGTCCCAGAGAATAAGAGCAAACCTCAGCCTCCTGTAGTGAAGGAGAAGTTAATTCAACCGCCTAAAGATGTTTCAGAAATCATCAATATGTCCCAGCCAAAGGTTTTTACTATTTTTACCGAATTTGGACAAGGGTCTGGATTTTTAATCAACAAACATGGGGATGTATTAACGAATGCCCATGTGGTTGAAGGGAGCTTAAATCCAGTCATCAAAACGATTGATGGAAATGAGCTTCAGGGAAGCCTGATTGGCTATAGCAATACGACAGACATTGCCCTCATTCGTGTACCTGACTTGGCCAATCGAGAGCCGCTTCCTTTAGAAACAGAACCTGCAGAAATTGGTGATGAAGTCATTGCATTAGGAAGTCCTCAAGGATTTGAAAATACAGCTACGTTAGGGAATATTAGTGGGGTAGATCGAACCTTTATTATTGAGCCTTTCCAATATGAAGGCATTTATCAAACATCGGCTGCGATTGCTCCTGGAAGCAGTGGTGGACCTTTATTAAATAAAACAACGGGAAAGGTTTTGGCGATCAACTCCGCCCGTCATACGACAGAAGTAAATATTGGCTTTAGCATTCCCATCTATCAAATTATAGACACGGTTAATCAATGGGTTAAGACTCCGATGATGGAGAATGAGATCGTTTCATTGTTCTATTATCAAGATGGAATCTACTACTATCAAGATTATATGGATGACTATGGGTATTTTGAAGATGGAACGTTTAATGATGATTATCTAGAGTACTATGAGATTCCATACGATGATAGCTGGTTAGATAGTTGGGGTTACTGGTTTGAGGAAGATGAAGAGGTTGATGTAGAAACGGAAGAATATGATAGTTGGAACTACAGTAGTGATAACAATTATAATGAATATGATAATGGTTCGAATGATACCAATTATAAAGATAATGATTACGGTTCAAATAATGATACCAATAATGATGAAAGTGTTTATGATGAGACTCTTGACAATGAGATCGGAGAGTTAGAAGAGTCCGGTGATTATGGCAACGAGGAAAATAGCGGTATGGAAGAATCAACCGATCTTGAGACCAATAATGGTATGGAAATGGAAGAAACACCTGAGACTGGGGAAAGTCCCGTTGTACAATAAAAGTTGAAAATGAATCCGTGGGAGCCCCATGGATTTATTTTTTTGAACACCGGGTTCTCTCTTTTCTATGTGATCTCAATCATTACCATACCAATTTAAGCCTGATAAACATGGTGGAATTTCAGCGAAAATAGTATCATTTGATTAACTAGCCAAAAGGTTAAACGAAATGTAAGAACGGTTTATAATCTAAACACCGTCGCCGTGTTACAGTTTTTTTAAAAGAAAGGGGACTTGTATGCTTATACAATGCACAAAGAAATTAATGGATCAGTTAAAGATGAAGCCTGAGCCTCAAGTAGAGGAGGATCCGCTTTTCTCTTGGCATGCCAATTTAATGACAATTAACCGAAGAAAGACGGTTGTTCTAGTAAACGATAAAAATCGCTATGTGATTATCCTTCACGGGTTAAAGGCAAAGGATTTTGCCAAACTCGATGAACATGTCTTTCAGGCTATTCGTGAGAGCTTTAAGGCCGAGTTTATTAAAGATGAAATTATTGAACAGTATATGGAGCACACGATGGCAAAAGACACTACCTACACAAAAACGAAGGATCGAACTACGGTTGCAAGGATGAATAAAGCATGTGAAGGGGTTGAATTTTTTGAGGATTTACTAGATAGTAGTCTTCTTATACAAACAGATCTAAGTAAAAAGGTTAGCCGTGATCTATACGGTAACGGAAAGAATCAATATATCTATCCAAACGAAGAATTGTATAAGGACCTTGAGGCCTTTTCCGGCCAACCGATTTTTGACTCTAAAGCGGTCGAGTTACTAGTCACTCTTAAACTGGAAAAACACCAAGTCTGGCGCAGGTTGGTGGTCCCGGTTAATCGGACGTTTCGTGAATTTCATAAAATATTACAATTGTCCTTTGGTTGGCAGGAGTGTCATTTGTATGAATTTTATCTATATGATATCGAGACACCAAGCTCTCAACAAAATGGGGATAAACCGATTCTGAACATCGTTTGTGACGATGAGTTCTCCTATGAAAAGACAATCCCAACAAAGCTCGATACTGATATCAAACTTTCGGAACACCTATCGGGAAAAATAAAATACAATTATGATTTCGGAGATAATTGGCAGCATAATATAGAAGTAGTCAATGTGATAGAAGATTATGAGCACCCTTATCCTATTTGCCTAGAGGGAGACGGGACAACACCGCCAGAGGATGTTGGTGGGGAGTATGGATATGAAGAATTTCTTCAGATAACTGCCGACCCGAATCATCCGGAATATGAGAATACAGTAGAATGGGCAAAAGGACAAGGCTATATAGAGTTTAATATTAAGATGGTTAATTGGGAGCTTGAGAAGGTTTAAACCAGATGGACAAGGCCTTTGAAAGTCCTGGAAAAATAAGAAGTTTAAATTGTGTACACATGAAGATCTACTATTTGGGGGTAGTTTAAGCGCCCCCTATTTTTTAAAGTGTGTGCTTATATTTGGTTCTATTCAAAGATAATGTATTGGTGCTATGATAGAAGCTTAATTATTTGAAATATCATCTAAAAAATAGCTATAGTCAAATCAAATACTTCCGCTGCTAGAAGATTGACAAATATAGAGTAAAGGGTTATTCTATATTCAGAACAAATGTTCGCGATATTTATGACGTATAAATGGACTTACGTTCTGTCAAAATACCTCTTCTGCTCCACTAGAAAATCTCTTCACAACTAGAATCCCTGATGGTATTAGAAAAAAAGAGTTGATTTGACTTCCCATTAGTTGAATTACAATATTTTATTAAAAAACTTGGAGTTAATAGTAATGTCTAAAGAATTAGAAATATTATTACGCTCTGTTTTAAAGGAAGAATTAGAACCAATTAATCAACGCTTGGATGTCATGGAAAAAGGTATGAACGAGCGGTTTGAAGGCGTGAACGAGCGGTTCGAAGGCATGAACGAGCGGTTTGAAGGCATGAACGAGCGGTTTGAAGGCATGAACGAGCGGCTTGAAGGTATGAACGAGCAGCTTGAAGGTATGAATGAACGGTTTGAACGGATGGATAAGCGGTTTGATACCGTAGATCAGCGCTTCAACACAATCGAAAAAGATGTAGAAGATATTAAAAAAGAATCAAGAAAAGTTTCAAAGAAATATAATTGAGACCTTGGGTGATTATACGGATAGAATTACTGAACATATGGATAATAAAGCGGATGCTTTAAATAAACGAGTTTTTGAGGTGGAGACAGAAATACAACGAATTACAAAAAAACAACAAGTTGAAGACTATTAATTATCTAAGCATGAAAGGAACATTCTAGTGTGATTATTTAAAATAGGCCACTAGAAATATTTCCAGTGGCCTTCATTTCTTAATTTCCATCTGTATGAATTTGAAAGGTTACTCCGTACTTATCAGTCACAATTCCATAACCCGGGCTAAAGAATGTTTTTTGGAATGGCATTTTCACTTGGCCGTCTTGTTGCAAAGACTCAAATATTTGTTTCGATTTTTCTGCGTCCTTAGATGAAATACAGATGGTCACTTGATTTCCAATTTGACTTGTTTGTCCTGGAAAGTTATCAGAAAACATGATTTCCGACTCGCCGACTTTTATCATTGCATGTGACACAAGCTCTTTTGCCTCTGCTGGTAATGGATAATCTGGATTTTCCGGCATTTCTCCAAACGTTTGGCTAAAAAGGATTTCCGCATTCAAAGCCTTTTTGTAAAATTGAATCGCTTCTTTTGTATTTCCATTCATCATTAAGTAAGGGGATAATCTCATTACATACAACTCCTGGGTTTTATTTTTTATGTTAAAGCGGTGCTCAGTTATGGTACTTATAACCATTGTACCCACAATCTGAGATAAAAGGTAAAACAAGGAGACGGTGTTCCCGTCCCCGAGTATATCAAAATTTTATCCCACATTGGAAGACTTCACATTCACAATGTACTCTCAATCCTCTTTAATTCGGATTCGATGTAGGAGCGACGATAGTCAAAGGCGATCGTGGCAAGAACTTTCCCATTATGATCCATTAAAGGGGCAAAGGTAGATTTCCATTCCCCGAATATATCTTTATACAATGGGGTTACCCCGGCTCTTCCGTTCATTGCTTCAAAACCAACTTTCATCATTTCAGGGGGACCATCGTATATCACTCCAGGTGGAATTGGAAAACCTTCATCAGCTACAATGGTACACATTTTATTCTCTGAAGCTTTAAAAATATAAACCCATTCAATGATTCCTTCTTGGTTTCGTATTTTAGTTAATTTTTCTTGAACCTTTTTAAAAATAGTATTGGAAGATGAAACAGGGTGATTCACGAGTGCAGAAATATCTTCTGGAAGAATCGTCGCTGATATCATAAGTGCCATGGAGCGCAATTGTTTATTTAAATGTTCTTCTAGTATTTTTCGTTTGTTTGATGGGGAGCTTGTCTCTTGTAGGGGTTTTTCCCGTATTTTTTTGTATTTCCGACTCATTGTTGGTGGACTAATATCGAGAACCTTTGCGGCCAGTTTGACCGATTTATATTTTTCCATTGTCATTGTAATTAACTGTTCTTCAATCATATCAACTGCTTCCTGCAGGGGCATGATGTGATGAATGGTCGGCGGCTCTTTAATGGTGGCCTTTTCCCGTGGAATGTAAGGGTGTGCGAGTTTGGCGTCAATGTTCGATTCTTTACTCGTCACAACGATTCGTTCGATCGTATTCTCTAATTGTCGTACATTTCCAGGCCAATCGAAAATACAGAATAAATCTACGGCATCCGGTAAAATCGTAATATCCCGTTTATATAAGGAATTATACTTTGCAGCGAAATGATAGACGAAGTAAGGAATGTCCTCAATCCTTTCTCGCAAGGCGGGAATTTCAATCGGCACTACATTTAAACGGTAATATAGGTCCTCTCTAAATTTCCCTTCCTTGACCATTTTTTCTAAGGATTTGTTTGTTGCAGCAACAATTTGAACATCAATACGAATTGGTTTTGAGCCTCCTAAAGGAGTCACCTCTTTTTCTTGTAAAATTCTCAGGAGGTTGACTTGCGAGCTGAGAGGCATTTCGGCGATTTCATCGAGGAAAATGATGCCGCCATCTGCTAATTGAAATTTTCCTAGTGAACCGTTTTTATTGGCGCCACTGAAAGCTCCGCCGACATAACCAAATAACTCACTTTCCAAAAGATTTTTCGGAATGGCCCCACAGTTAACGGCAATAAAAGGCTTAGACCTTCGATTTCCGATTTCATGAATATGTTTGGCGATCATTTCTTTTCCGACCCCAGATTCTCCGAGTAACAGCACGGTTGTAGGAACGTTTGAAACCATTTCGACCGTCTCAAGTACCTCATTCATTTCTGGACTTTGGACAACAATAGATGAACTGTTGTTGTAATCGAGACAATCGGTGATTTCAACCGGTTCTATTAAATGGTTGGAAATGTTTTTTACCCCCCAAACTAGAAGTTCTTCATTATCATCTTCGACAGGAAAAACGGTCAATAAAATTTCACTGCCATTCCATGTCTTTAATCCGAGAGAATGGATCTCACCTTTTAATAGCTGTAAAATGGAATCGCCAATAAATGAAACTTCTTCTAGTTCTGTTATCATCCTTCCAATAATCCCAACTGTGGACCAAAAGTTTTTCAGTTCTCCGCTTTTGTGTAGAATCATTCCATTTCGATTGGTTACGAGAATTTCATCATATATAAATAGTAGACTTGATTGAAAAGCTTGAAGCAGTTGGTCGTTAGATAGAATGAACGTTTTCACCAAAAAACACACTTCCTTATTTATTTTTTGAATATTACAACTATTATTAAATTATTTCATAATTATTTGAAAGTTTCAACAATTAACACTTTCCTCATGAGTGTTTGGAAGTTTGCTCCAGCATTGGCAGCTGGAAATACGATTGTCTATAAGCCGGCTGAAGTCACACCAATAACGGCGATGAAACTAGTAGAAATCATCGAAGAGGTAGGCGTTCCAAAAGGCGTGGTGAATTTAGTTTTAGGACAAGGCTCAATCATTGGTAATGCGATTGCTTCTAGTGATATGGTTTCATTTACGGGAAGCACAGAGGTCGGTAAACAGATCATGCGCAATGCTGCCGGCAATTTGAAAAAAATCTCCCTTGAATTAGGTGGGAAGTCACCCAATATTATTTTTGCCGAGGCTGATTTTGAGGCACCGGTTGACAACGCATTAGTCGGAATTTTCTATGGATCTGGTCAAGTTTGTTCTGCGGGAAGCCGCATTATTGTCGATGACCGCATCTACGACAAATTTGTTGCTGAGTTTGTCAGACGTGCGAAAAACATCAAAGTCGGACCTGGTTTAGAAGAAGGTTCTGGAATGGGTGCAATTGTAAGTGAGGCGCAATTGAACTCAATTCTTGAATACATTGAAATTGGAAAAAGGGAAGGAGCAACATTGGCTTGCGGTGGAAACCGTCTGACTGAAAATGGATTAGATAAGGGCTTCTTTGTGGAACCAACGGGCTGGTTTTCGGATAAAAAATAAGGGTAAACATTTCAGAGGGGACGTTCTCGTGTCTCCCAAAATAATCCCAATGGGTGAAACATAAGGACATTCCTATGTTTCACCCATTTTATCTAGCTGGCTTAAAAGTAATTATTTCTGAAAATATTCAGTGCAGCTGTGAAAAGATTAAAAGTGGCGAATGGCTTAGAAGAGGGAACAGATGTTGGGTCAATGATTGATGAGAATGCCATCAATAAAGTAACCGAACACATTGAAGATGCTGTAAGTAAAGGAGGAACCATCCTTCTTGGAGGGAAAAGGGCTGATTTCGCCAATGGGTATTATTTTGAACCAACGATTATTAGCAATGTAACCGATGAAATGATTTGTATGACAGAGGAAACATTCGGTCCACTGGCACCTGTAACAACTTTTAAAACAGAGGAAGAGTCATCCAACGAGCCAATAATTCCCAATACGGATTGGCTGCTTATGTCTTACTGAAAATCTCGGCAAAGCGATTCGCATGAGTGAACAGCTTGAATACGGAATCATTGGACTTAACGATGGACTCCCATTTGTCGCCCAAGCCCCATTCGGAGGCGTCAAAGAAAGTGGACTTGGCCGAGAAGGCGGCCACTATGGAATGGACGAATACCTTGAAGTGAAATATATGTCCATTGGGTTTTAGGAAGAGAGATAAAAAGGGCCAGACAATCTTTCGTTTTCGAGAGTGTCTGGCCCCTTTTTCAATTGGCAGTGCCTGTTTGCATAGGAATATTGAATAGGATTAAATGAGCACACATATATTGAAGGGAAAGGTGTTGTAAATAAGGAGGGGGCATTATGGCTAAGGCTAAACCAATTATGAGGTCCTTAGATGAAATTCGGTTTTGGTCGAGGGTTATGAAGGAACATGCCTTATTTTAAAGCTTGGGATTTACCTATGAACAGACGCAATTGATTGCAGAGGCTAAACAGTTCATCACTCTATTTGAACGAATAGAGGAAAAATTGGAAATACTTAATGCGGGATCGGACATTCGTCAAGTTCAAGCTTTTAACAATGAGGTATATCAAGCAGCTGTAGCTATTTGGAGTTACAAGAGAAAGGTACTGGTTTTATCTTTGCGCTGTGAAATTCGCTCAAATAACTACCCACTATTAGTTGACCATATCAGTAGAGAAGCTGCTTATTTTGCTAACCGCTTAAAGGACCTCAATGAAGGAAAACTTGCCTACCAACCTGATACCATTATTCAAGAAAATGTATTTTTCCTTAGGATTATGGCTGATCATGCCAAATTTATTGGGCATCTTTTAGATCCATCTGAAAGAAAGTTAGTGGAACAATCAAGAGAGTTTAGCCATGATTTTGATCAATTGGTTTTTCAGGCAGTTGATTTGGATTCAATGCGCCCACAATCCGAAACTAGACCGCTATTGGATCAGTTTTTGAACCAAAATAGAGTTTCAGTGGCTTCATTAAGGGATTTTAAGAAAACAGCAAGGGATTTAATAGAAGCTTGTCGGATAAAGAGCAATATTCATCCACTCCTCGCCGATCATACATTTAGAGAAGCTGAAAGATTCATAGAAATTATCGATTTATTTGAATCTCAACTAACCTCTAAGAACAAAAAATTAAAATAATCCATTTAGCAGCCTTAAAGGGCTGTTTTTTTGTGCGTTGGGCAGTCGCAAATGGAATTAGGTACAGATATGATAAAGTTCGTAAGCTAACGTTCACTGGTTTCGCTGCGGTTCGAAAGTTGCTTATGAAAGGAGAGGCAGATACGGTAAAGAAAATTACCTTGGAACTAGGTAATCATGCTTCGTTTATTGTGATGGAGGATGCAGACATTGATAAGGGGGTGGAAGGGGGCGCTTCTAAATTCAGAAATGCCGGCCAAACTTGCATATGTACGAATCGTATCTATATTCATGAATCAGTCGAGGTTGAAATTATTGAAAAGCTCAGTGCAGCTGTTAATAGATTAAAAACGTGAGATTAAGAATTCTTACATTAAAGGCGAAAGTTTGCTAGAATTAAAAACACAGTCTAGTGAGCTTAAAGAAATTGAATTTTTTACAACCAATTCACCATCCAAATGGTCTAGAGGGAAAATCAGTTATTGTAACAAATAGAGTTTCTTCATTAACTTATTTTCTTTCAAAATTAAATTTGACTATCTGAAACTTTAAATAAAGGCTGGTGAGAATATGAAACAGAGTATTGAAGTCACTGTTGATCCTCGATATATGAACAGAAAGGCAAGTATTTATACCATAATAATTGGTATTCTAGCATTCATTGCATTTTTTTCTATCTGGGGATTTGAATTTAATTTTAGTTTAGATTTCCTATGGAAGTTTTATTTAGGTTATGTTGTAGGAGTAATTATACATGAAGCTCTGCATGGATTTGGTTTTATTGTCTTTGGAAAAGCTAAAATAACAGAAGTTAAGTTCGGTTTTATACTAAAACATATTACCCCTTATGCACATTGTAAGGTTCCTATTAAAGTTAAAGCCTATAGAATTGCATTGCTATTACCTGTCATACTAACGGGGATCATCCCATTAATTTTAGCATTAGCCATTGGAAACGGACTTCTGCTTGCTATTTCTGTGTTTTTAATGGCTGGAGGGATAGGCGATTGGATTATTTTTCGTAAAATTAAACCCTATTCAGGGAATGCCCTTTTAGAAGATCATCCAAATGCAATTGGTTGTATTATATATAAAGGTTGAAGTGCCAGCCCATCTTCCGTTTGATGGCGACCCCCAAAAGGTAGAGTAAATAACCTTAATTTTGGGGGTGCAGTACCTTTCGGAAGGTTCCTGGCACTTTTCATTGTTTATAGGGTTTTTAAGGCGTCTCCAATAGGAGTTTGACCAGATACTAAATCAAATCCTCGTTTATAAGTGTTTTCCTCGGTTAGGACGGCGACAAGGGTTTTCGCAACATCTTCACGTGGAATGGATGACCGTGTTAAGTTTTCTGCTGCAGTGACTTTCCCTGTACCAGGTTCATTTAATAAACCGCCTGGGCGAACAATGGTGTAGTTTAGCTTGCTGTCCACAAGTGCTTTATCTGCAAAATGTTTGGCAACCATATACGGTTTAATTGGACTGTCTGCCCAGCTATCTCGGATATGAGCCCCAATGGCACTCACCATCACATACCGATTGGCTCCCACTTTTTCGGCAGCCATCATCGATTTAACAGCCCCATCCAAATCAACTAATAATGTTTTGTCCGGACCTGTATGACCACCAGACCCAGCAGTAAAGATAACTGCGTCACAGCCTTGGATCGCCTTCGCAATGTCATCAACAGAACCTTCCAAGTTCCCCACAACCGCTTCAATTCCTTTTTCCTTAAGGGTGTTAAACTGTTTTTCGTCACGCACCATCGCACGAACCGTATGTTCATTGCTTTCATGCAGGAGGTTAACAACCTGTTTCCCAATTTGACCATTTGCTCCAATGACCAATACCTTCATTTAAAAACGACTCCTCTCTTTGTTTCATCTCTTCTATTTTTTCAAAAGGTGGGTGAGTTATCAAGAAGAGTGCTTTACAGGAGAACGGTTATAAAGTAAAAGGTTGACCGAAAAAGGCAAATAAAGAACGAAATGGTTTGAAAAGGTGAGGAAAAGGGTAAGTAAAAAAAGTGGTTTGAAAAAGTGAAAAAAGGGTAAGTAAACAACAAAGCTGGTTGAATTGGTATGGAATAGTAAGTGAGAATAGTTCATAGTACATAATGAGTTAAAATAGCAATGGAAAAGCCCATCATACGTCTTCTAAAGAAGGCTGAATAATCTCCCATCCGAAGCTGCTCGAATATTTTTATGACAAGCATCATAAAGATAGTAGTGGGTTTGTATGTAAAAATGGGGTGATTACAGTTTTTGCTAGATGGGCGGCTTTGGTGCTTGGAAGTTTTCTGCTCGGTATAGGGATTAATGGATTTTTGGTGCCACATCACTTGTTGGATGGGGGCATTATTGGACTAGCACTGATTCTTCACTATTATTTTGATTATAATGCAGGATTATGGTCAGCCTTGTTAAGCATTCCATTAATTATTTACGCTTGGATAAAGGATCGGAAACAGTTTCACGGAAGTGTGTATGGGATGGTTTTAACCGCTATTTTTATCGATTTGTTAGTCCCATACCAATTTACCCTCCCAATCGGGTTAAGTGCGGTTCTTGGAGGAGCCATTTGTGGAATTGGCGTCGGTCTTATGCTGCGATATAAGACAAGCACTGGTGGAACAGACTTAATTGCTTACTTTATTTCAAAAGCAACCGCATGGAATATTGGACTTCTCATTGCGGTAATGGATGTGTTCATTGTTCTGCTTGGTTTTCAAACATTAGGTCTACAAAGTGTTGTTTTTTCAAGCATTACAATCCTAACGGCAGGTGTACTTGCCTCATTGTGTTATGAGCGGCTTTAGGACAACAATGTCCCAAGGCCATTTTCATCAACCGAGAAAGACTAGGTGGCTGAACGAATAGAATGTATAATAAAGGGAAGTATTTTTAGGAATAGGGTTTTACTAAACAAAGGTTTGATTAAGAAATTTTTCAATCAAACGTTTGTTTAGTTTTATGAAGGCTGTTTATCGTAAAAAAAATTCACAATGTAAACGATTACGGATGTATTCATCCATTGAATGAAGTGGTAAAATGATTTCATAAAATTAAGATTAGTGAACGGTTGCTGGCTGAGGCGAATGAACTTGGGGGTCAACTAGTACGAGTTAGTGCTAGAAACCATTCATTTTATCAAACGTATTTGAAGCCTCTATCCGGAAAGGAGATAATATGAATCTGATTAAGGTTAATAATTATGAAGAATTAAGTCAAAAAGCAAGTGAGATCATCATTAAAAAAATTCAAGACAATCCAAGCTTCAACCTTGGATTAGCAACAGGCAGTACCCCAGAGGGGATGTATCGAAAGTTGGTGGAGGATCACCAAAATGGAGGTACCTCTTACAAAAACGTGAAAACATTTAATTTAGACGAATATGTGGGAATACCAGAGGATGATCCGAATAGCTATCACTATTTCATGAATCAACATTTACTCGGTCATATTGATATTGAGAAATCTAACACTCATATTCCAAATGGAAATCAAATGAGCGACCTTCAACGTGAGTGTGAAGAATATGAAAAGTTGATTGATCAATCTGGTGGAATTGATTTGCAAGTTCTAGGTCTAGGAGTCAATGGGCATGTTGGATTTAACGAGCCTGGAACCCCTTTTGAATCTCCTACTCACATTGTAGAATTAACTCAAGATACTCGTGAAGCCAATGCTCGCTTTTTTAATAGCCTAGAAGAGGTTCCGACCCATGCTGTAACAATGGGGATCTCGACAATCATGAAGAGTAAAGAAATTATATTACTAGTTTCAGGGGCACAAAAAGCCCATGCACTTTCCCGGTTATTAAACGGTGAAATAACAGAAGAATGTCCTGTAACCGTCTTAGGGAAGCATCCAAATGTAACGATTATTGCAGACCGTGCTGCACTAGGTGAAGAATAATAAAATGATAGGGTCCCCCGGACAACTTCCTGAAACTGAAGCCTGGGGGACCCTTCTTTTTATATTTCCAAATGAGATTTCAATTCATCTTGTACTTTTTGCAGTTCATCATCGGATACGATTTGATAATAAACCCCGCCAATTTTCGTTCCTTGACCTGTCATTTGTAGTTGATCAATGGAACCGATGGCGCCTTTATAATTTTTCTGAATATCATACATTTCATCAAAAGTAAGGTTCGTTCGAACATTTTTACCTAGTGCAGCAAAGATGTCACCAAACTTTGTGAGAGAACTGAAAGAGGCACCACGATCAATGACTCCAGAGATCACTTGGCGTTGTCTTTCTTGACGGCCAAAATCGCCTCTAGGGTCATCATATCGCATTCTCACAAATGATAATGCTTGGTTACCATTTAAGTTGATTGGACCTGTAGTGAAACGATGTCCATCATTAGAGAATTCTAGCTTGTTATTCACCTGAATTCCTCCGACCGCATCAACAATATCTTTAAAGCCTTCCATGTTGACTCGAACATAATAATCAATCGGAATATCTAATAAATGTTCAACCGTATTCATGGACATTTCCTCGCCACCAAAGGCATAGGCATGGTTGATTTTATCTTCTTTCCCACGTCCGACGATTTCAGTTCTCGTATCCCGTGGAATGCTTAACATTTTAATCGAGTTCTGACTCGGATTAACAGTCAACACAATCATCGTATCGGAACGTCCACGGTCCCCTTTACGTTCATCAACCCCTAATAGCAAAACAGAGAAAGGGTCCTGTTGATTTAAAGTAATTCCTTCAGGGCGCTTTTCGGATTTTTCCCGTTCAATTGGTTGATGCATTGTATCGACAGCGTTAGTTAATGAATGAAATATAGAGTAGGCGTATACTCCAGCTCCAATGACTAATAATAAGACAATAATCCCAGTAATTTTAAGCCAATTCTTTCCTTTTTTACGTTTTTTATCTGCTCGCATGCTCTTATCCTTTCTCCGAAGAAGTTAATACATACCTTCCCCTATTATAATGAAAAACCCTGTCAAAATATAGTGCTTTTTGTCTGGTTGAATCGGTATGAGGCATGATTTAGCATTTGGATACTAATAAATAAGTCAGGAGAAAGGTTTTAGGTATTATATACCAGTAGAGTAATACGGATAAAAAAAGGAGAAAAAAGGAGATTTTGTGACAGATTTGAGGGTTGGTTTTAAAAAGAGGGTACGGGGAAGCGAGGAGAGCAACGAGTATAGCTAAATTTGGGCAAGAGGAAGCAACAGGCAAGATGTGTTTCATGATGAAATCAGTATGATTCAAGTGTTTCGCCTGTTAATTATAATTGAGTTAGGATGATCTTATCTGAATTAGGCATTATGAATTTCCTCTTAAAATCAGTAACGGTTCCAATAACATGTATATTTTTAACAAACGTGAGATGGAATATTACTGATTTATAGCAATAAGAAAGCAGGTGCAACCAGGTTAATGCAACAATCTAAAGAAACTTTGGAATTGGTAGCTACTGGTTTAATATATCCAAAAAATCAGGGAAACCCTTTGAAAAAGGTAGAATACCATGCTAATTCAAAAATCATGGAATATTATGTTAATACTCTCAAAAATTTAAAGAAACTTTCCAAAAGGGTAGAATATCAGGTTAATGCCACCAAAAACAAAAGAGTTTCTCGAAAACTTCAGAATTACCGAGTTAAAGCAACCAAAAGTGTGTAGACCTAACGAAAATGTTTACATGGTAAATAAAACATAGACATGGTATGCATTTTTACTCATCTATCGATTTCAGCAGCGTTTATTAATACAGGGACATCCCTTTATATTTCAAGTGAAAGAACGCCTCTATCGAAGAGGAAAGGGATTAATAAGTCTCCGGAAATTGATTTGTTCCTAGTTACGCAATCTCGCAATCCGAGGAATTCTTTCTGGTACGTATTTTGGGTACTCATATTCTTCCTCTTCCTCAACTTCTACCTCTTCTGAATGAGTAGCTTCAACTCTCATGCCGGCCACCCATGTGTCGAGTTTATACGTTCCTCTTTCAATAATTTTACAAAGATCTTCGAGGGTAATTGCTAACTCCATTAAACAGTCCAAACCATTTCTTACGCCAAAAACGCCTTTTTCTTTTGCTTTCGAAATAGAGTGTTCCATTCTAAATGATTGTCCTTGATAGAAAAATTCAATATAACAACTATCGCGGTCCCAATTGTATTGATATTCCTCGATTTTTAAACGTGTCATTATATTTTTTACCCTTTTTTCACAACTTCCTTGTTCAGTTTGTAAACGTAACAACCATTTGAACATATGTTTCACACTCCATTCATAATAAAATTCCACTTTTCACCTTGTACCAATAGATTTCTACAAATTTTTTCAAAACCCTTGTTTAATTTTCAAATTTATCTAATTATTTTCAAAATAATGCATTCATCGGATATATAATTGTATTATATAATAAACTTGGAGTTAATTTTTCATTTAAATAAAATAGCCATAAAATCTTAACAAATGGGGTCAAATCATGGGAAAACAATGGATGATAATACTGTTTGTTTTGCTGCTGGTTGGTTGTGGTGCAACTGAACAGAATGTGAATGAGGAGAAGGATGGTGAAGACATGGCTAGTAGGGTAGAGGCAATGATTCACGAGAAAGATGGAGATGTTTTTCAATACGAGGTCATCAATAAGTCAGAAAACGAGGTTGTCCTAGAGTTTACGAGCTCACAGAGATTTGACTATTCTGTGAAAAATAAAGCAGGAGAAGAAATTTTCCTGTATTCAAGTGTCACTTCGTTCTTGCAAATGCTAGGCGAGGAAACGGTTAAACAAGAAGATTCACTATTATACGATATTGATCTTCGGGATTTGAACTTGCAGCAAGGGGAATATGTCCTTACTGCCTGGCTAACCCCGAAAGACGGAGAGGCTTACAAAGTAGAAAAGAAGTTTATTATCGAATAGGGAAGTTTCCGATCCCGTCAGAGTTTCCGCTAAAAACTTAAACTGAGATGGTAATTAGCTTTTTTGTAATGAGGGAAATGATATGCGCACATATTTATTTTGGATGGTTCAATTCACTTGGGGAATTCCTTTAAATGCACTAGGAGCAATGATCGCTATTGTGCTAATTTTAAAAGGGCATCAGCCAAAAAGGTTTGGTCATGGCATTTACTTTGAGATTGGCAGGAATTGGGGCGGCGTCAATTTTGGCGGGTTTTTCTTTGTGCAGAAAAATGCTAGTCAAACTTTAAAAAGCCATGAATATGGCCACTGTTTTCAAAATATGATGCTTGGGATATTGATGCCATTTGCCGTAAATATTCCATCGGCCATTCGATACCATTATCGGAACTACCAACGAAAACAAGGAAAAGCATTGCCCCCTTATGATGACTTTTGGTGTGAAAAATGGGCAACAAAACTAGGTGAAAAACATTGTAAAGAGAAATAAAGTGGATCTGTGGTGCCAGGTGCCATCCATTAATTTTTTGGGGGGAGCCCTCGGATAGTCAAATCCAAATAATAGATGGTGCCTGAACCCTTGACTTTATTCCAAATTCTCCATGTTTTCTTCGATATTTTCCTCCATTTCACGGTCTCTTTGTTTTTCTTCTGGGGATACCTCGTTATTGTCATTAATAAGATCTTCCGCTTTTTCAGTTGGTTCTTTCACAGCTGGCCCTTCTTGACTCGTATCTTCTTGATTATCCTCCTGATTATCTGCTTCAGGGGGCGGTGGTGAATCCGTGTCATTGTTGCAGCCTGTAATCAGAGGGATAGATAAAAGCATAACCGCTAGGATATGAAACCATTTTTTATTCATGGAAATCTCCTTTCCTGTAAAAGTAGATGAAGTCTTGTATATCTTTTCTCGTTAAGGAAAAAATCATACAGATATGAAACGAAAGGCACTCGATTATTTGTTGAAAAAATGTTGTCATACAAGAGTGGGGAAGCCTTTCGTCAAGGCCTCGCATTGCATTCAATATGTAAAGTATTTTTTAATAAAATAGGATTAGGAAACCTACTACTTTTGTTTTTTACACACAATGTTAAAAAAAGGGGTAATGAGCAATGGCTCAATTATTTTTCAAATATGGGGCAATGAATAGCGGCAAATCGATTGAAGTGATTAAAGTTGCTCATAATTACGAGGAACAGAATAAAAATGTTCTTCTATTTACACCAGCGATTGCCGATCGCGATGGGGCAGGCTGGGTGTCATCAAGAGTAGGACTAAAGCGAAAAGCGATTCCGATTGAGCCCGATACGGATCTTTTCCAAATTGTAAGTGAATGGCTATTTCGATTAAGTTGTGTTTTAGTAGATGAAGTTCAATTTTTGACAAAAGAACAGGTTCTCCAGATGGCAAGAATTGTAGATGATTTAAATATTCCAGTCATGGGCTTCGGGTTAAAAAATGATTTTCAAAACCATTTATTTGAGGGCAGTAAATACATGTTGCTGTATGCAGATAAGATTGAAGAGATGAAAACCATTTGTTGGTTTTGCGAGAAAAAGGCCATTATGGCTTTGCGTGTCGATCAATCGAATGAGCCGGTTCGTGAAGGGGAGCAAATCCAAATCGGTGGGAATGATCAATACTATCCCGTATGTAGAAAACATCATCAGCATCCGTTATTGTGAGTGTGAGGGGAAATCAATTCCTGGATGGGTGCCACCATCCAGGAATACCCAAACAGAAACACCGAGTTAAATGGTATGTTATAATTTTTATTGATAACGGAATTGAACTAAATCCATTTACTATAGTAGGAAGTGGGAATTTATGAAGCTTTTAGGTATTCATCATATTGCAATTATTTGTTCGAATTACGAGATCTCAAAAGATTTTTATATAAGAATACTTGGATTTACCCCGATTAGGGAAATTTATCGAGAGGAACGGAAATCTTATAAACTCGATCTAGAACTCAATGGACAATATCAAATTGAGTTGTTTTCCTTTCCGAATCCTCCTGAGAGGCCCAATTATCCGGAAGCAGCAGGGTTACGGCATCTCGCGTTTGCTGTTGAAACGATTGAAGAGGCTGTAAATGATTTAAATGCGCAGGAAGTCGAAGTAGAGGACATTCGAATAGACCCCGTTTCTGGGAAAAAATATACCTTTTTTAAAGATCCAGATGGATTGCCGATTGAGCTCTATGAAATGGACTAGCCTGACAAATGTAAGGAATGAAAATGATCATGCTTAAAAAATTAACGTCTTATTTTGCAAATGCAATTGCAACGAATCGTCCTCCAGTGATATATGACGAGAATTACTATTGGTTTAAGGAAACAGATTCTGAGCCGTTTTGGTTGGGAGTGCCGAAGACTGAACTGAGTCAGGAGCAGCTTGATCTATTGAGTACTTTATATGAATGGATTCGATCTCCTTACTCCCTTCAATTAACTGAATCTGCACGAGAATGGTATTCTTATATATTTGAAGACAAGAAGTTTCCCAAGGTTGATCTAGACACATCCATCCGTTTTATTCAATTTCAAATCAAACGCCTTGATCAAGACATGAATGAATTAATCATCGCCATTAACGAGTTTTTCAATGAAGCACTTGCCTTTATTTGGCTTGATGGGTCAAACGGTTTAATCATCGAGGGAAAAAAGCAGGTATTGTATGGGGAAGAAGACCTTCACTCAATCTCTTATACACTGGAAAATGATTTTTACATCCAACCCAAATTTTATATTGGAAAATTTAGAGACGATCCCGGTTTATTAAGAGAATCTTATTTTCTTGAGCGAGAGCTCTTTATTAAAGCGATTAGGCTGCGCTCTGAGGAAAGAGTCTTTACATTTGAAAAGATTCTGCCTGTATTGTTAACGGCCGAACTTCCTAAAGTCCCCCTAGCAATAATTCAAAACGATATCATTCCCATTTTACAGGAAGATCCTGAGTTAAGAAAAACGTTAATGGAAGTGCTTCAAAACCAGTCAAATGTATCGCTTGCCGCAAAGAGACTATTTATTCACCGCAACACGTTACAATATCGGATCGATAAATTTAGTGAAAAAACAGGGATCAATCTTAAAGACTATCATAGCGCTCTAACCGTCTATTTCGCCTGTTTAATGACAACTTAAACAGGCGAGAACTTAAACCTGTACGGAATGTGGGGCATGGATGTTTATAGGCAAAGTGCATAAAGGCGGCCTACTGATTTTTGTGCAAGCTGCTGATGCCTAAAACGTTAGATCACGTTAAGATAGAAAATGTAAACACTTACATGACATGCACAATCTATAGAGGGGGCAGTAATCATGGCAGAATTAAAGTTAGAGCATATTTATAAAATATATGACAATAAAGTAACCGCCGTAGAGGACTTTAATCTACATATTAAAGATAAAGAATTTATTGTCTTTGTTGGTCCATCAGGTTGCGGAAAGTCAACCACACTTAGAATGATTGCAGGTCTTGAGGAAATTTCACAAGGGGATTTCTACATTGATGATAAACGAGTAAACGATGTACCTCCTAAAGACCGGGATATCGCGATGGTTTTCCAAAACTATGCGCTCTATCCACATATGTCGGTCTATGATAATATGGCGTTTGGCTTGAAACTCCGTAAATATTCAAAAGATGAAATCGATCGCCGCGTGAAGGAAGCGGCAATAATTTTGGGGCTGGAAGATTACTTAAAACGTAAACCAAAGGCTCTCTCAGGTGGTCAGCGCCAGCGTGTGGCTTTAGGTCGGGCGATTGTCAGAGATGCGAAGGTATTCTTAATGGACGAGCCATTATCCAACCTAGATGCTAAACTTCGTGTGCAAATGCGCGCAGAGATTGTTAAGCTGCATCAGCGTTTAGAGACAACAACGGTTTATGTTACTCATGACCAAACAGAAGCGATGACAATGGCTACCCGTATTGTGGTAATGAAGGACGGGGTCATCCAACAGGTTGGTTCGCCTAAAGATGTATATGAAAATCCTGAAAATGTCTTTGTTGGCAGCTTTATTGGGTCTCCATCCATGAACTTTTTTAACGGAAAAATTGAAGATGGCAGATTCATCATTGGCCAAAAGTCCATTTCAGTTCCAGAAGGAAAAATGAAAATTTTACGGGAACAGGGGTATGTAGGCAAAGAAATTATCCTTGGAATTAGGCCAGAAGATTTCCATGATGAACAAGTGTTTATCGATACCTTTAAGGAGTCAACCTTTAAGTTACATGTAGATGTTGCTGAATTAACAGGTGCGGAAACCATGGTATATTCTAGCCTTGAAGGACAGAATTTAGTTGCTCGTATTGATTCAAGATCAGAGATTAATCATGGGGATACGATTGAAGTGGCGCTTGATATGAATAAAGTCCATTTCTTTGATAAAGAAACGGAATTAAGAATTCGTTAGGTTTTTAAATTAAAAAAACGTACAACACAGGGAAGTGAAGGATCTTTCGAAGAAGATCACTCACTTCCCTTATTTTCGCAAAAACCCCTTTTTTACTTAAAGTTTTACTAAAAATGAAGGCAAAAACTAAATGAAAGCGTTGACAAAATAAAGGCAAAAGATTAAGATGAATTGAGAGTTAATTAAATTAATTAATTAACTAAAAACAAACATATAAAAGCCAAGCGGGGGTAAATGAATATATATTGGCTATAAAAGGAGAGGGAAAAATGAAAAAGAAAAAGTGGCTAGGTCTTGCTCTATCAGCTTCACTTATGCTCGGTAGTTTAGCAGCATGTTCTAGTAATTCAAACGGTGAAACGGCTTCTTCTGACGGCAATACAACCATTTCGTTCTGGACACCATTCTCGGGTGCTGATGGCCCGCGCATGAAAAATATTGTTGAAAATTATAATCAATCACAATCAGAATATAAAGTTGATCTCCAAATTGTTCCACAAACAGATTACTATAAAACTGTTGATCTATCATTTTCCAATCAAAATGAAGGTCCCGACCTTTTAATTATGCATACAGACCAGATTACAAACTATAGTGAAAAGAATTTACTAAAAGATTTATCTAGTACAATTGAAAAATCCGAAATTAATCCAGAAGATTACGCGGAAACAGCATGGGATGTTGGAACAGTAGACGGTAAGCAATATTCCGTTCCATTAGATATTCATCCGCTCATTTTATACTATAATAAAGACTTGTTTGAGGCTGCAGGATTAGATCCTGAGAAAGCACCGACAACAGGTGACGAGTTTCTTGAATATGCAAAAAAATTAACAGATCCTTCTAAAAATCAATATGGATATGTTGTCCCGACTTTATGGCCAAATCAATTTATTTTCCCAACTCTTTTCTATCAATATGGTGGAGAGCTTTTAAAAGATGGTAAACCAAACTATGCAAGTGATGCTGGGGTTAAAGCTCTTACTTATTTAACCGATTTGGTTCATAAACATAAAGTTTCACCAGTTAATGTTCAACAAGATGGGGAAGTCACTTTATTCCTTCAAGGTAAAAATGCATTGCATTTAAATGGACCTTGGATGATGGAACAATGGGATTCAGCAGGAATTAATTATGGCGTAGCAGAGGTTCCTCAATTTGGTGATCAGCAAGCGGTTTATGCAAATGGTCACAACTTTGTCATTCCAGTCACAGTCGAAGATGAGAAAACGCTGGAGGGTGTAAGTGATTTCCTTAAATATATTCAAGGAAATGCTATGGAGTGGGCAAAGTCTGGACAAGCACCTGCATCTAAAGCCATTTATGAAGATAATGAAGAGTTTAAATCAATGGTTCAGCAGCCGATCGTTGCAAAAGAATTCGAATATGCAAAGTTTGCCCCTGAAATTGCAAACTGGGGACAAGTCTCAGATCCTCTATGGGCTGAAGTGAATCTTGCGCTATTAGGTAAAAAAGATCCTAAGCAAGCTTTAGAAGATGCGAATAAAAAAGCTGAACAATTTTTGAATAAGTAATGGGCAAGGGAGGCGGACAGGGCATGGTAAGGTAATTCCCTGTTCGCTTTTTTATATCCTTTTTTCTACAAAAATTAGTCACATAAAGATGGATATCCATAGATAAATGAACGAATTGAATTATTTTACTTAAGATTTTAGAGCATTAGCAGGATTATTCCTTTTTAAGGGGGGAACAGACATGCAACAAACATCTTGGAAGTCGAAACTAACCTCGAGCCTTTTTGTACTACCCTATCTCATTACATTCAGTGTATTTCTATTAATTCCGATTTTCTACGGTTTTTGGATGAGTATGCATAATTGGGATTTACTTAATCCTGTAAAAGAATTTATCGGGTTTAAAAACTATCAAAATATCTTTAATCCAGATTCTTATTTGCATACCTTATTTTTTGAAGGCATTAAAAACACATTTATATTTGTGATCTTTAGTGTTCCTTTATTAATTGCCTTTGGCCTTGCTTTAGCCCTGTTATTAAATAGTCTTACAAGTAAAATTCGCGGTTTCTTCCGGACGATTTATTTCATTCCATATTCTGTGTCCGTTTCCATTGTGGCCATCATCTGGCTATGGCTGCTTGACACGAATAGCGGGATGATTAACGCTTATTTAGAAAAAATCGGTATCTCGGCCATCCCATGGTTAACAAATATGCCATGGGCTTGGATATCTATTATTGTCGCAACGCTTTGGTGGACAGTTGGGTTTAATATGGTTATTTTCACAAATGCGTTAAACGATGTACCGGATGATTTTTATGAAGCGGCTTCATTAGATGGAGCTTCTCGTTGGCAGAAGTTTATCCATATCACGCTTCCAAGCATCAAGCCAACCATGCTGTTTGTTGCGTTAACCTCAACAATTGCTTCCTTTAATATTTATGGACAACCGTACTTAATGACAAGAGGGGGTCCCGGAACGTCTACACAAGTACTGCTTATGAATATCGTTGATGAAGCTTTTACACAAAGACAGCTAGGAAGCGCTGCAGCGATGTCAATTATGATGGCTTTAATTATGATCGTCATTTCACTGATTCAATTTAGACTCTCGAACCGAAAAAAGGGGGAGAATTAAATGCAAAGTAAACCGTTTAAGATAATCATTACCATCGTAGCGATTATCCTTGGAATATTCTTTATTGCCCCGTTGATTTGGATGATTCTTACCTCCTTTAAAGGAGATCAAGAGGCCTTTACGGCAGGAATCAAATGGCTTCCTGAAGTATTTACACTCCAAAACTATGAATATAGTTTAGGAGGGAATGCGGATACTCCTGTATTGCAATGGATGGGGAACTCTCTATTTGTCGGAGTGGTTGGAACACTGATCGTTCTGACAGTTGATACATTAGCTGCTTACGGTTTAGCAAGACTGGATGTGCCGTTCAAAAAGTATTTAGTTGCTTTGTTTATCGGTTCAATGACGATTCCGTGGGTCATTACCTTCATCCCTCAATATATGGGATTCAATTCAATGGGGTTACTGAACACATATGCGGTTCTAATCCTTCCCTATTCAGCAAATGCTTTTGGGGTATTTCTTCTTTATCAGTTTTTCAAAGGTTTTCCGAAAGAGTTGGAAGAAGCGGCCTATTTGGATGGAGCCAATAAGTGGCAGGTCTTTACGAAAGTGGCATTGCCAGCCGCCCGTCCGGTCATATGGACGTTAGCTATTTTTACGTTTATGACAATCTACAATGATTTCTTATGGCCACTCTTGACTACAAACTCACCTGACATGAGAACCATCACAACCGGGATAGCGATTATGCAGCAAGGAAGTTTTGTCTCCTCTCCAGGCCGACTTATGGCATTAACAGCGATTGCAACAGTTCCTGTAGTGATCATCTTTATCATCGGACAGCGTTCATTCATTAAAGGGGTAACTCAATCAGGAATTAAATAATATAAAAAAACCGAGGCCATCCTTGAAAAAGAGGATCCTCGGTTTTTTTGAACAATGTACCTTTTACTTTATTTGTTGACTATCTTCAGCCCTAACTCTGAAAAATTCAACGAGAATCAGCGCAACCGCTCCTAATGCAGTTGCATCACCCTTTAATTTTGAAACAATCATTTCCGTTTGCTTGGCTGCTTCCGTAAGGGTTCGTTTATTAACGGTAGCGATCAAGCTTGTAACAATCATTTCCCCGGCATTTGAAACTCCTCCGCCAAGAATGATTCGCTGTGGGTTTACTATATGAATCAGATTGGTCATGCCAATGCCAAGGAAGCGGCCAGCTTGTTCGAGTATGTGCCTGCAAGTGAGGTCACCGTTTAGTGCGGCCTCATAGACCAGCTCTCCGGTAATCGCCTCCGCATCATTTCCAGCAAGCTGGGCTAAGATAGGGCTATTGCCTGCCATCATTTCTTTCCTTGCGCTCTCTGCAATCGCAGGACCTGAGGCAAAGCTTTGGAGACACCCGTTGTTTCCACAAGTGCATGGGGGTCCGTTCAAGTCAATTGTCATATGGCCCATTTCCCCGCTAATATGATGACTTCCATGATGCAGCTTCCCATCAATGACGATCCCTGCGCCAATGCCGCGGCCGATATTTATGCACACTAAGTTTTCGACCCCGACTCCATTGCCAAACCATAATTCTCCTAATGTCATGGCTCTTGCATCGTTTTCAACCTTCACTTCCAGAGAAAACTCTTCTTCTAGCGCCTCTTTAATCGGGATATTCCGCAGATTCAAGTTTGGAGCAAAAACCGACAGGCCGTTGGGAATGTCGACAATTCCATGCATCCCAATCCCAATTCCAAGAATTTTATCCTTTGCAAAATCTCTATCATTTATCGTTGATCTAATGGCCTCAATCAAAAGAGAAAGCAGAGCTTCATTTGTAATAGGGGCGGGGATTTCAATAACCTTTTTCTTTAAGATCGTTCCAGTCAGGTTCGTTAAAATGACTTTTAAGTTTTGCGAGCCGATATCCACACCGATTACATGCAGCCGATCACTGTTTAATGTCAATAGAGTCGGTTTTCTTCCACCCTTTGACTGTCCGAGCTCTTGTTCCACAACAAGGTCCGTTTCTAATAATTCCCGGACGATGTTTGTCACCGTTGGGGGTGTAAGTTTTGTTAACTTGGCAATCTCTGCCCTTGAGATCGACTCTTTTTCCCGAATGACATTTAAGATTAAGGAGCGATTCATGGACTTCATTAATTGGAAGCTGCCTGTAATTCGGTTTTTCTCCATCGTACTTTCCTCCAGTTGTCCAAAGAGACTTTATTAATTTCAATTATAAACGAAGATAGCCGATTTCACTAAACTCATTTCTTTTAGCCTGAAGTGTTAGATAAATATTTTACTAAAATAGGCAGAAAAGGTTTACAATATAGTATAATAAAGTCATGAATGAGAATCGGAATTCTTAATTAAAAAATAAGGAGAATTCAGTTGAATGGCAACTATTAAGGATATTGCAAATTTAGTCGGTGTATCAAATGCAACCGTTTCCAGAGTGTTGAATTATGATGAAACCCTATCTGTCAGCGATGATACAAAAAAGAGAATCTTTGAGGCAGCAGAGAAGCTTTCTTATCGTAAAAAAACAAATAGGAAAAATCATGCCTATAAAATTGGGATTGTTAACTGGTATACAGAGAAAGAAGAGTTAGATGATCTTTATTATATGGCCATTCGGATGGGGGCTGAGAAAAGGTGTAACTATCATCAAGTCCAGTATACGAATATTTCAATTGATCGCATGCCATCGCTTCAGGAGGAGGGTATACACGGAATTATTGCGATTGGCAAGTATAGTTTCAATCAGGCCAAAGAGCTTCAGAGGATCACAAAAAACCTTGTGTTTGTAGACTGTTCTCCTGATGACAGTGAATTTGATTCAGTGATTGCTGATTTTACGAAAGCGACCGAAAAGGTGCTTCAGTATTTTGTTGATCAGGGACATACTAAAATTGGCTACTTAGGCGGCCGTGAAGTGTATAAAGATCAGACAGCTGAAATTACCGATCAGAGAAGAAGCAGCTTTGAAAGGTTTTTAACAGAAAAAGGACTTTACCACGAGCCGTTTGTGTATGTGGGAAAAAAGTTTTCGGTTGATGATGGTTATAAACTGATGCAAAAGCTATTATCTGACCATACAGGATCCCTCCCGACCGCTATTTTCGTTGGGAGTGATTCCATGGCGATCGGAGCATTGCGGGCCCTTCATGATGCTGGTATCTCTGTCCCGGGACAGGTCAGTATTTTTGGTGTGAATGATTTAAGCATTTCTAAACATGTTTATCCACCGCTCAGTACGGTTAAAGTATATACAGAGCTAATGGGTGAAACGGCGGCAGATATGTTAATGGAGCAATTTGCCGGCAGACAAATATCAAAAACCGTTCGTATTTCAACTAGGCTTAAAATCCGGGAAAGCTCTAAATAACAAGGGAATCCTAAATAGAAGAGTTCACGTCCTTAAGTTTATTAGGGACACAAACTTTTTGACTTAGGATTCCCTTTTTACTTAAGTAAAATTATAGGTAAAGATTTTAGTAAAAAATAATTGACCTGTTTATTTCGTTGGACTACAATGTATTTGTAGGCGTTTTCATGAGTGATAAGCCTTGAACGGATTAACAGATAAAACGATAAAGGAGAGAGCATAATGACATATCGTCCAGAATATCCGAGACCCCAGCTAGTCCGAGAAAAGTGGTTGAACTTGAATGGAACATGGTCTTTTGCTTTTGATGATAACAATAGAGGTACACAAGATAAATGGTTTAAAGAAAATCAAGGAGCGTTTGACCGCAAAATCAATGTTCCGTTTGCCTATCAAACGAAGCTAAGTGGAATTGATGATCCAAGCTTTCATGATGTGGTTTGGTATAAACGCAGTTTCGAAGTTCCAGAGAGTTGGCAGGGAAATCGAGTCATCCTGCACTTTGGGGCGGTAGATTACCGGGCGTGGGTTTATGTGAATGAACAGTTCATCGGATTCCATGAAGGAGGAAATGTCAGCTTTCACTTTGATGTTACAGATGTGTTAACAGCTGGTCCGCAAACACTTGTTGTAAAAGTGGAGGACCCTTCAACAGATGAAACGATCCCACGGGGAAAACAGTTCTGGATTGAGGAATCTGACAGCATTTGGTATACCCGGACGACGGGAATTTGGCAAACCGTATGGCTTGAAGCAGTGAATCCTACCCATCTCCAGAAGCTCCGTTTTACCCCTGATGTTGATAGAGGAGCGGTTGGTGTTGAGTTTGAACTGGCTGGTGATTTTTATGGGAAAGAGGTTGAAATCGACATTTCCTTTAAAGGAGAAAAAGTCATCAAGGATACGATTGTCATCCAGGAACCATATACGAAACGTTATTTTGATATTTTTAATCGGAAAATTTTCAGAACAAGTTTCCATCATAATGGATGGACATGGACACCAGAGAATCCCAACCTTTTTGATGTGGTCCTAAAGGTTCGCGATAATAATCAAGTGCTTGATGTTGTAGATACGTATTTTGGGATGAGAAAGATCCACACGGAAAATGGCATGGTGTATTTAAATAATCGCCCATATTATCAAAAGCTTGTCCTTGATCAAGGCTACTGGCCAGAAGGACTATTAACAGCACCGAGTGATGAAGATTTTAAAAAGGACATTGAACTTTCGAAAGAAATGGGCTTTAATGGCTGCCGTAAACACCAAAAAGTGGAGGATCCCCGTTTTCTTTATTGGGCTGACAAGCTTGGATTTTTAGTATGGGGCGAGTGTGCAGCGTCTGCTTCTTATAGTGAGGATAGTGCCGCTCGGTTGACGAAGGAATGGATTGAAATTATTGAACGTGACTATAATCATCCAAGTATTGTTGCATGGGTTCCGTTAAATGAAAGCTGGGGAATCCCGCAAATACGTGACAATCGTCAGCAGCAGCATCATTCGTTGGCGATGTACCATTTAATTCATTCCCTTGATACGACACGATTAGTGATATCAAATGATGGATGGGAATTAACGAAAACAGATATTTGTGCGATTCATAACTATAACCATGGAAGCAAAGAGGAAACAGGAAAATATAGGCAGTACCAAGAGGATTTAGCGACAAAGGAAAGCATTCTGAACTCGAAAGCAGCCGGCCGCTCAATTTATGCGAATGGGTTTGAACATGAAGGAGAACCGATTCTGTTAACCGAATTTGGCGGAATTGGCTATAAAGTCGGAGAGGATGCCGGCTGGGGCTACACGTCAGTAGCCAATGCCGATGAATTTTTAGATGATTACGAGCGCATTATGGAGGCTGTCTATGCTTCAAAGGTTTTATACGGCTATTGCTATACACAGTTAACAGATGTGGAGCAAGAAATCAATGGGTTGTTAACGTATGATCGTAAACCGAAATGTGATTTATCTAAGATTAAGAAAATTAACGAACTCTATCGTCCTTGGACGATTTAATACTTGGAAAAGGGCGGCAGTGGGCTTTCCTGCTGCTGCCGGTAACAAAGGTATCTTTGGAGAGGGGACCTGACAGAAATGGAAACGATGAAGTTGATCCAACAATTTCAAGAAATATTCCCGGAAAATAGTCATGAGGAAAAAGTGCGACTCTTTTTTTCACCAGGTCGGATTAATTTAATTGGGGAGCATACCGATTATAATGGCGGACATGTGTTTCCCTGTGCCATTACGTTTGGAACGTATGGGGCTGCACGAAAACGGAAAGATGATCGGATTCGATTGCATTCGCTTAATTTCCCTAACTCAGGGGTGATTGAGTTTTCCCTTTCAGATTTAAATTACCAAAAGCATCATGGCTGGGCGAATTATCCAAAAGGAATGTTCCGTTATTTATTGGAAACAGGGGCGAAGCTGTCATGTGGACTTGATATCCTTATTCAGGGCAATATTCCAAATGGAGCGGGATTATCCTCATCGGCCTCACTGGAAATGTTGATTGGTGTGATGGTCAATGAAATGTTTGAACTCGGACTTGACCGCTTAACTCTCGTTGAATTAGGAAAAAAAGTAGAAAATGAGTTTATTGGTGTCAACAGCGGGATTATGGATCAATTTGCCGTTGGGATGGGAAAAAAAGATTGCGGAATTTTGCTTGATTGCAACACGTTAGACTATCAATATGCGCCCCTCAATCTATTGAACTATCAAATTATCATTATGAACACGAATAAACGGAGAGAGCTGTCAGATTCCAAATACAATGAACGACGCCAAGAGTGTGAAACCGCACTTAGCCAACTGCAAACAGAGCTTGCTATTGATTCTCTTGGTGACTTGTCACAAGAGGATTTCGAAGCAAACAAACATTTGATTGAAAATGAAACACTTGTTAAAAGAGCAAGGCATGCCGTATATGAAAATCGCCGAACGCTGAAAGCCCTTTCATCCCTTCGAAGCAATGAATTAAAGAGGTTTGGCCAATTAATGAATGATTCGCACCGTTCTTTACGGGATGATTACGAAGTAACCGGAATTGAGCTAGACACGTTAGTAGAGGCCGCTTGGGAACAGGAAGGAACCCTTGGTGCTCGGATGACAGGAGCGGGCTTTGGCGGGTGTGCCATTGCCATTGTGGAAACCGATGGGGTAGAAACCTTTATTGAAGAAGTTGGCAAAAAGTACGAGGAAACCATCGGTCATCAAGCTGACTTCTACGTTGCAAATGTAGGAGAAGGAGCAAAAGAGATTACACGGGAGGTTTTGTCATGAAAATTCTTGTTCTTGGCGGCGCAGGATATATTGGCTCCCATGCGGTCTATCAGTTGATTGACCAACAATATGAGGTAGTGGTGGTGGACAATCTTCTGACCGGCCACGAGAAAGCGATTCATCCAAAAGCGGTTTTCTATCAAGGAGATATCCGTAATCAGGCATTTTTACAAACTGTTTTTCAGCAAGAGAAAATTGATGGGGTACTTCACTTTGCAGCGAGCTCATTAGTCGGAGAGTCGATGACAGACCCGATAAAATATTTTAATAACAATGTTCATGGGACAGAAGTGCTCCTCAATGTCATGATTGAATTTGGTGTCAAACCTATCGTCTTTTCCTCCACAGCGGCAACTTATGGAGAACAGGAGATCATGCCGATTACCGAGGAGATGATGACAAAACCGACAAATCCGTATGGTGAGACAAAGTTAACGATGGAAAAAATGATGAAGTGGTGCGACAAGGCTCATGGCATTAAATTTGTCTCCCTTCGTTATTTTAATGTCGCTGGGGCAAGGGCAACAGGTGAAATTGGAGAGGATCATCAACCAGAAACCCACTTAATTCCAGTTGTTCTGCAGGTAGCCCAAGGGAAGCGCGAGTTTATTTCGATTTTTGGGGATGATTATGACACGGAAGATGGTACATGTATTCGTGACTACATTCATGTAGAAGATTTGATTGACGCCCATATCCTTGCACTAAAATATTTGCAGCAAAGCGGAGACAGCAACATTTTTAACCTTGGATCAAGCAAAGGATTTTCCGTGAAAGAAATCATTGAAGCAGCAAGGAAGGTAACCGGTCATGAGATCCCAGCTCAGATTGTAGAACGTCGTGCAGGAGATCCAAGCCGATTAATTGCCTCTTCAACAAAGGCGCAAGAAGGATTAGGTTGGAGCCCTAAGCGTAACTCCATTCATGAAATCATTCAGGATGCGTGGAATTGGCACAAGCACCACCCAAATGGCTATAACGAATAGGAGGCGTTTAGAGATGGAGGTATACAGTACGATACAAGGGTTAGTTCAGGGGGCTGTTTCAGCAGGGTTAATTCAGAAGGAAGACCAATTATATGCCCGTAATCAGGTTCTGGCCCATTTACGTTTGGACTCCTTTCCTGAAGCGGTCCCAGCTATTCCTGAAAAGGATTTGCCAGACTTGGTAGAAGAGTTAACAAACTATGCCGTTCAACAAGGGTTGATTCCAGATGTATTGGATGAAAAAGAAATCCTGTCCAGCAAAATCATGAATGTGTTCATCTCAAAGCCATCTGAGGTGAATCAAACTTTTTTCGAAAAGTTCGTAAGGGATCCACAAATAGCGACCAATTATTTTTATCGGTTAAGTCAATGCAGCAACTATATTCAAACGAAACGAATTGCAAAAAACATTCATTACAAGGCAGAAACCGCGTATGGCGAGCTTGATATTACGATTAATTTATCCAAGCCAGAGAAAGACCCGAAACAGATTGCCTTAGAAAAAGAAAGCAAGCTTACTGATATCCATTATCCGAAGTGTCAGCTTTGCATTGAAAATGAAGGATATGCAGGTAGAATTGGGCATCCAGCCCGTTCAAATCATCGGATGATTCGAATGGAGATGAGCGGTGAGGACTGGTACCTCCAATATTCTCCTTATGTGTATTACAACGAACATTGCATTGTGTTAGCTGGAGAACATCGCGATATGGTGATTAATCGGGAAACGTTTGTCAGGCTATTGGACTTTGTCGGTAAATTTCCTCATTATTTTATCGGCTCGAATGCCGACTTGCCCATTGTTGGCGGCTCCATTCTTACTCATGATCATTATCAAGGAGGGAATTACGAGTTTGCGATGGCAATAGCGGAAGAGGAGCATGTTTTTACAATAAAAAATTTTCCTGGTGTCCATGCCGCAACCGTAAAATGGCCGATGTCGGTAATCCGTCTGCAGGGAGAAACTCCAGAGAAGCTCGTCGCCGCTGCCGATTATATTTTTGAAGCTTGGAAGAATTACAGTGATCCTGAAGTAGAGATTGTTGCTTATTCCGGCAAAACTCGTCATAACACGATCACCCCAATTGCGAGAAGGCGTAACGATGAGTATGAGCTTGACCTCGTCTTACGAAATAACCGGACAACCGAACAATACCCGCTAGGGATTTTTCATCCTCATCCGGATGTGCATCATATTAAAAAGGAAAACATCGGTTTGATTGAAGTGATGGGATTAGCGGTCTTGC
Source organism: Niallia sp. XMNu-256 (assembly GCF_036670015.1). Classification (NCBI taxonomy): domain Bacteria; kingdom Bacillati; phylum Bacillota; class Bacilli; order Caryophanales; family Bacillaceae; genus Niallia; species Niallia sp. XMNu-256. Next base: position 3,695,432 of record NZ_CP137636.1, on the reverse strand, counting down.
CTGCCCGCTTGAAAACGGAATTAGCCGAAGTAGAAAAGTTTCTATTAAACAAAGAAAATGACATTCCGCCATACCACATAGCATGGGCAGAGGAAATCAAAAAACATCACTCAAACCTAAACGAAGAAACCGTCAATAAGATCATCCAAAAAGAAGTCGGCAGAAAATTCCTCCGAGTCCTCGAAGACGCAGGAGTATTCAAGAGAAACCAACAAGGCCAACAAGCCTTTCAACGCTTTCTAACCACACTATGAAACATGACGGTTCTTTGAAACATGGGGACGGTTCTCGCGTTTCATTTTAGAAATAGGGGGGCTCTTTGAAAAAACCTAAGAGTTGCTTACTCTTTGTAAAAACAAAGGGCTCGCCCTTGTTTGCATTTTTGATTAAAAGATTGGAGTTTCGCAAATGAATATTTATCAAGAAAAGTTTGGAGAGTGGGATGGCCGGGAAGTGACGGCCTATACATTGGTGAATAATCAAGGGATGAAAGTGACAAGCCTTAATTACGGAGGCATTATTACAAAAATGATGGTTCCTGATCAACAGGGGAATATAGAAAACGTTGTTCTAGGCTTTGACAAGCTAGAAGACTATCAAACGCATTCTCCCTATTTTGGGGCAATCATTGGACGGGTAGCTGGAAGAATCGGAGAAGCCCAATTCCAATTGAACGATGAGGTGTATCAACTAGAGAAGAATGATCGTGGAAACCATCTGCATGGTGGGGTAAAGGGCTTAGATAAGGTTATTTGGAATGTAGAGACTGTAGAAACTGACGAAAATGTCAGTTTAGTATTTTCCTATTTAAGTAAGGACGGTGAAAGTGGATACCCTGGAAATGTGCAGATGAAAATCACCTACACATTAAATAATGACAATGAATTTATTCTTGCCTATGAAGGGGTATCAGACAAGACAACCTTGCTTAATGTAACCAATCATACGTATTTCAATCTATCAGGTAATGTAAAACGGGATATCCAGGACCATTTATTGCAGTTAAAAAGTAAGGAGTTTCTCCAACTCACTGAAGAGCTGCTTCCGACTGGAACCATCCTTCCTGTTGAGGGAACACCGTTCGACTTTTCAACTGGAAGAGCGATACGAGATGGGGTGGAATCGGAACATCCTCAAAATATACTAGCCGGACATGGCTATGATCATCCATTCTTGCTACAAGACGAGCCCGATCCAATTGTTCTTAAAGATGAGGAAAGTGGCCGTAGCCTAACAATAGAAACCGACCAGCCATGTGTAGTGCTTTATACAGGCAATCAACTTGAAGGGGACTTCACTGTGCATGATGGGGTTCCAATTCGAAAGCATTTAGGTCTTTGCCTCGAAACCCAAGGATTGCCAGACTCGATCCACCATCCACATTTCCCATCGTGCATCCTTGAAAAGGGTCAAGTATATACCGCTTATACGAAGTGGAAGTTTAGATAAACATGAATTAAGGCTGTTTCGTAAAGTTTGTTGTTAAAATTTAAAGGCCAATTTTAACGTGGACATAACTATTACAGAGCCTAAATTAATGATAAGATATTGCCAAGTAACCAAAAGGTGCTTGGCATTTCCTGTTTTGTCGATCATTTGACAGATGGGATAGCTTTTGCAGCCGTGCAAATGGTTATCACGAAAGGAACATGACCATGAACCAGAAAGCTCAAAGCATTTTAATAAAAAATATGAAAATATATACAGCCGATAAAATCATTGAAAAGGGTTTTATTAAAATTCATCGAGAGAAAATTATCGACCTTGGCTTGATGAATCACTTAATAAAGGAAGATGGTTACCGGATCATTGACATGCCTGCCCATTATGCAGCTATTCCAGGTCTGATTGATCTTCATATCCATGGGGTAAATGGATCAGATGTAATGGATGGCACGGTGGAAGCATTAGCAAATATAACCGAAACTCTTCCTTCAGAAGGGACAACAAGTTTCCTAGCTACAACGATCACCCAAAGTGTAGAGGCGATTGAAAACGCGGTAAAAAATGCAGGATCCTATATTGAGAAGCAATCCCCTTCAGGTAAGGCAGAAATCCTTGGCCTTCATTTGGAAGGACCTTTTATCAATCCGAAAAGAGCAGGGGCACAGCCGGAAAAATATATAGTGGACCCTGATTTGAATCTGCTAAAAAGGTGGCAGACCCTTTCAAAAAATCATGTAAAACTTGTAACTCTAGCGCCAGAGCAACAAGGGGGAATGCAGATGGTTGATTACTTGATAAGGAATGGAATCACCGCATCAATCGGTCATTCCGATGCCACTTACAATGAAACGATTGAAGCGATTGAAGCAGGAGTCAGCCATGTTACTCATCTTTTTAATCAAATGAAAGGGTTGCATCATCGAGAACCAGGTGTAGTGGGGGCTGCTTTATTACGTGAGGATGTTAAAGCTGAATTAATTGTCGATGGGATCCATGTCCGACCTGAGATCGTCCAGCTTGCTTATAAGCAAAAAGGCAAGGATGGGATCGTATTAATCACCGATTCAATGAGGGCAAAATGCTTGAAAAGCGGTTCGTATGATCTCGGCGGTCAAGAGGTCATCGTGACAAATGGCAAGGCAGTCTTAAAAGATGGAACCCTTGCTGGAAGTGTCTTGAAATTAGGGAATGCTTTGAAAAACATGATCTCCTATACTGGATGCTCTCTTCAAGATGCGATCAGAATGGCGGCTGTTAACCCAGCAAAGCAAATAAAGATATTCGACCGCAAAGGCAGTCTTGAAATTGGAAAAGATGCCGATATCGTGATTTTAGATGAACAATTGGACATCGTGATGACATTTACCCGAGGAAAACTCGCCTTTCAAAAAGAAGGTTTCGTTTTTTAGACAAGGCTGCTGTACACTTTAATTTTTTCATATATTCAAATTAATGAAACCTTCTTCCTTTTTTATTCGTAATAATATATATAGCTAGTTATATAATGAAACAGTGTGCAAGATTCGTGGTTTTTTAGATTCTGTTCCTCCCAATATTTAACCTCTCGTATCTAATCCCACTTTCTACAAAAGCACATTCCGCAACTCTTAAAACAAGTCCAATTTATCACATGTTCCACCCTACATTTGTAGGTTTAATAAGATTATTCTAAAGGGGGAAAGAGAATGTTATTTGCAATCATCTTTATTCCAATTCTGATTTTGGCCGCTCTTGGCGGGATCGGGTATTACTTTTGGGTGCGAATCCGCTACCGAACAGCGAAGTCGAATGAAGCCTTAATTATTACTGGTCCAAAACTCGGAGATCCAGAGAAAGAAACGAATATTTTTAGCGATCAGGAAGGCCGTTCAATGAAAATTATTCGTGGGGGAGGCTATCGGTTAAGACGATTCCAGACCTCAACACCAGTTAATCTGACCTCGTTCCAATTAAAGTTATCAACTCCAAGAGTGTACACCCTTGGCGGAGTTCCGATTGTTGCTGATGCGGTGGCCATGGTTAAAGTCGCCGATACCTTGAATGGAATCGCCAACTATGCGGAGCAATTTTTAGGAAAAAAACAAGAAGAGATTGAAGCAGAAATCATTGAAGTCCTTGGTAGTAACCTTCGGGCGATTTTATCAAAAATGACGGTTGAGGACATTAATAGCGACCGCGAGAAATTCAATTATGATGTCCAAGATATAGCACAGAAACAACTTGACTTAATGGGGTTCAAAATCACCTCATTGGGGCTAACTGATTTACGGGATGCAGATGAGGAAAATGGCTATCTTGAAAATTTAGGACGGCCACGGATTGCGGAAGTTCGAAAGTTGGCAGAGATTGCAGAGGCCGATACGGAGCGGGAAACACGGATTCATCGCGCGAAAATGGAGCAAGAGGCGAAGGAAGAAGAATACAAACGCCAAATTGCTGTCGCTGAATCGAAAAAGGAAAAAGATATTAAGGATGCAGCCTTTAAAGAAGAAACCGAGCGGGCTCGTGCGAAGTCAGAACAGTCGTATGAGTTAGAAAAAGCAAAATTAGCTAAGGAAGTTAAGGAGGAAGAATTAACGCTTCAATTTTTAGAAAGAGAACGTGCCGTTAAGTTAGAAGAAGAGGAAAGCAAAGTGCGGAAGACGAAAGCCGATGCAGAGTACTATGAGACGACCCGTAAAGCTGAGGCCCAAGCACGCAAAGCGGAAATTGACGGGGAAGCGAAGGCAAAAATTCGTCGGGAAGAAGGTTCTGCCGAGGCGGAAGTTATTCGTCAACGCGGTAAAGCGGAAGCTGATGTCATTCGTGAAAGCGGGATTGCCGAAGCAGAAGCTCGTAAGTTACTAGCAGAAGCAATGGAAAAACATGGCGAAGTCATCATCACTGAGAAATTAATCGAAATGCTGCCTGTCTTTGCGGAAAAAATTGCTCAGCCGCTTAATAATATTGATTCCGTCAAAATCATTGATTCCGGCAATGGCCAAGGGGTTCCGTCATTTGGAAAAAGCATAACGAGAACAATGGTTGATATGCAAGAGCCATTAAAGGAAATGACCGGTATTGATATTGCTGAACTGATTAAAAACTATACAAAAGGATCAACAACTACAATCATCCAACCAGAAGTAGCTGCAGGGAAGGAACTCAAAAATGAGGCTTCAAGCACGAGTCCGAAACCGGATGGGGAATAAAGATCTCTTATATAGGTAAGTAAAAGAAAATGGTTGAAATAAAGGTGTCTGCAGTCACTTAACAATGAGCACTCCTCGATCCATAAGGAGTGCTTTTCTGCAGAAGGCGGCTACAGGTTTATATTTACTCTATTCATGAATATTTTATTATTATTTATAATAACTTCAAATTCCATTTCATTTTCCAAATAATTTATCGCAGAGAATTTTTCATCTACCACCACCTTTCCACTAAAATGGTTTATCAATGATCACCTGGACCTATAAATTGTAAGACCGAAGGAGAGAGGGCTAGCACTTTTCCCTTGATGTCCTCCAATTGTATTCGGATTTGGCTGGTGACACGTTCACCGCGCTTGGCGATCAACTCACTAAACCTCTCCATCTTTCCGAGCATCCCTTTCGCTTTCTCGCTCATGCGAAACATCGTCATGACTTTCACCCGCTGTAACGCAAGAACATTTCGGACAGTCTCCCTCGCTTCCCCTTCACCGGAAACTTGGGACTTTGCAGGAACCTTTCGTTGTACAATTACATAAAACATGGTATCACTACCTTTCCGAAAGATAGGGTTTGTTTTTCCCTGTGTCTAGTAATTCCATATTTGCAGCTATTTTCCTTGTAAAATAGACCGCCTTTCTATCGTCATATTTTTTCTTAAACCGTGCCTTCTCAGCGAATAAGGAGAAAAACAACGAAATTCTTCTATCTAAATACCCCGTTTGCTGCGAGAAACTGATGGATTTTGAAGAGAAGTTCTTAAAAAAATTAATTTATTTCGAAGGCGCGAAATTTAAATAAAGATAACTGACAGAATTCTCGTTTCTTTGAACAAATGATATGATAAATTAATAGAAAAAAATTATAAGAGGTACGGAGAATGTATTTTGAATATCTATTGAATGCTCTATTTGGTTCACGAGAAATCCTGCATGTGATAGAATGTGAAGTGTGTGGTTTTGACGAAACCTATTTCAAAGACCCACAAACGGGAAAACAATTAGGAAGAGCGTGCCAAGGGTGCGGATTTGTACAGAAATTCGATTTCTAAATATGAAGGGGACAACTTTCACAGAAGTGTCATCTTTTTCGCCCCCAGATAATGATATATTAAAAATAGTGAGTTCTTTTCTAATCTATTATACTGTCATTTTGAAAGCGATTTCAGATCTTTTAAGGAGAGGTTTATGTTATGATGATGAATCCGGAAGGCAAGGAGTTATTTGAGGAGCTGTGTAAGAGGTTAAAGGATTTAAATCTTGTGTCAGATGAGGCAATGCCCTCGAACGAAAGTGAAACTGAATTCGTATCATTTTTCTATGACACAAATACACAACAAAGGGTGTCTCGTCCAAGTGTACAACTTCCAGTAGCAACGGTCGAATATATCGCTGAAACGCATCAATTATTACAAAATGAATTAGTGGGGGTATCACTTAAACTTAATCTAGCCCCTTTACATGCATTGGGTATTGAACCAGCATGGGACCATTTTAAGCGGTACCGTACAGAATTAAAAGGATCTCAAGATTCCCCGTACTATAATTATTTATTTGTTGATCCATATTCTAGGGAACACGTTTATCAGTATATAGAAGCTCTTTTTTCTAGTTTACATAAAGAATTCACGGTTAATCTATTGAACGAAACTCAAAAAGAACTGGTCTTAGTTTAATTTTTATTGAAAAAATACCCAGCAAGTTCATCTTGCTGGATACTTTGTCATTCCTCTATACGCTTTGGCAAGTTTTGAAGCAATTGGACGACCACATCAAGCTTTGCTTTAATTCGGGTAAAGGGAATAAAGAGTGAGGCAATCGGAAACCCGACCTCACTAATGAAAGGAACCGCTAGATCCAATCATACTTACCCCATTTCAAATCAATATTTAAGAAAAAGAGACTGCTCTGATGCGAGCAGCCTCTACAAATGATTGTTTTAAATAAGTTCGTATGCAGTTACATTATGTTCAACAAGACGGGCTTCTTTTGGACTGATCAGAGCTCCTGATTGACCGCTAAAGATATTTGCCGCAATAATTGTATCCATGACCCCTTTTACTTTTATCGGATCAATGGGTTCCACTGGATTATCCACCGCTAATTTAACCACTTTGCCAAGACTGCTATTAAAATGCAATTCAACTATTTTTGCCATTATATTCATCCTTTCTTATTAAAGTAATGGGAGACTTGCTGAAAAAACTTAAACAATTTCATGCAGTTCGCTTTGCTCGATCCCACTTAATGGGTCGTTCGACAAGGAAGCTAAGGCTTGTGCTACTTGTTGCAGCTGATTGGCTGTGACCCCTTCGACGATATTGCCGTACGATTTTGCTTTGTAAATCGGTTTTCCACCCTCACCAATCCCTGTTTCATAAATCAACCGTAATTTTGAATCCATCGCCACCAAAATTGCCATTCTTCATCCTCTCCTTTCATGATTGTTATACAGAAGTAAAGGAGAATTGTGTCCCATCTTTTTATAAAAGAATATTTTTAGGACAATATGAATCGGTTGAAAGGGAATTTTTATCGATTACTAGCTTTCTCATTGCTCGCCTTTCACACGAACGAACACTTGTTACCTTCAAATCAAGGCGATCGGCAATTTCGCTATTACTAAGGCCTTCATAAAAACGTAGCAACACCCATTGTTGTTCCTTATCGGTTAAACGATAAAAATAGCCCAATAGCGTTTCCCTCTCCAGAAAACAAGCCTCATAACCGAATCCAAGCCAAACTTCTTCAGATATGGCTGAACAATAATCTTCCTGTTTTTTCTCCTTTTTCAAGTGATTGAGCATCCGTCCCTTAATAAAACGATAACCATAGGTAGAAAAACGACCCTTCGCTTCATCAAAATTTTCATAAGCATTCCAAAGAGCAATCAAACCAATTTGATAAAACTCATCGTGGTCTTTATATATATGAAGAGAATGAATAATAGAGTGGATCATGTTGGAATATTGTGCCGCTAATTGTTCGAAATTCATAAAGATGCACCTTCTGGAACGTGCACTTGTTCCATGTATTCCCGGGTGCCTTTACAATAACCGGAAAAAGAGGGGGTGGCGAATGATGAAAAACACGGAAACCACGCTCAAATTCGTTGATTTGGCCGGGAAAGCGTACGTATCCTCGTAGAAAAAATGCTTATTTGTTCTGAAATGCTATATTTCACTGAAATTGCCGGAACATAAAGTCGAACGCGTCATCCAACTAGCTAATGATAAATATTGCTCGGTCACACATTCATTAAACACAGGTCTTACTGTAAGCTTTACAATTAATGGGGTTGAAGGAAAACAGTAAATAAGGAGGGGGAGCCTCACTATTCTCCCGGGCCCCTGCTTATTTTGGACTGATAAGCAATAAAAACAGAAATTTTTCAAAAACATGTATAGAATTTGGAAAAATGGGAAAACATAACAATGTATTCCCCATTTTTGAATGAGTATCTGATCTAATCAGCAGATACTCATTTTTTATTTCGCCACAATGCTTAGTTATAAGAGCTCATCCGAATACCTTTCACATTCCCCCTTTTTTAATCCTTTTATTATCACATGTTAGAACCTTTGTTATTATCGATAACTAATAGAAGCAAACAAAGATTGAAAATATAAAAATCTCGTTTATCAGGACAGGGATAGCCACAATAATCCGTTGCAAAGTTGAAAATTGCGTCTATCAGGACAGGGATAGCGGCAAAAACTCGTTACAAAGTTAAAAGTTGCGTTTATCACTATGACTATAACTGCAAAAAACCGAGTAAAAAGCAAAGTTTACTGTTATTGGTAGATAAAGAAACAAACCCTTTTACTAACTTAACTTCATTTGCTCCCCGCATTTTATAATCATATGCTTGTTTCTTAAACCAATACAAATTACAATCGAAATCATAGCTTATGTTAAACTACTACTATTAAATAATAACGACAGTATAGCGAAGGAATGGTGATTAAGATGGCAATTGTTGATGTGACGGTAATCCCTGTAGGTACAGAATCTCCTAGTGTGAGTCATTATGTGGCCGATATTCAGAAGGTGTTGAAAAAATATGAGGAGCAAGGGGATATCCGCTTCCAATTAACTCCGATGAATACGATCATTGAAGGCGATCTACCTAAACTATTTGAAGTCATTCAGGCGATCCATGAAGTTCCTTTTGAAAAGGGACTTGCTAGGGTTTGTACAAATATTCGAATTGATGATCGTCGTGATAAACAGCGCAAAATGGAAGATAAAGTAGCGAGAGTCGAAAGTCTTTTAGAGGAATAAGTCTCCTTGGGCGTAAGATTATAAGGAATAAGAGCCGCCTCCAAACTTTTCATTTATCTACAATGAAGTGTATAATGACATGTCCCAATATAGAGTCCGATTATATTGGGCTCTAGCTAAATGAAGGATGGGCGCGGCATCCAAATTTTTTGTAAGGTGTGGGAAACAATAATGGAAGAAATTTTAAAGCAAGTCCAAGCAGGCACATTAAGTGTTACAGAGGCAAAGGAAAAGTTAGCAACCTATGAGAATCTAGGGTTTGCAAAGGTCGATCACCACCGAAAGAATCGTCAAGGGTTCCCAGAAGTCATTTATGGTGAAGGGAAAACAACGGAACAAATTCATGCGATTATAAAAGCCATTCGATCGAAAGGTGACAATGTATTAGTTACGAGAATTTCTAAAGATAAAGCAGATTCGATTCTGCGTGATTATCCAGAGTTTACATACAATGAAACAGCAAGCATTCTTTACTGGAAAAAGGATACGAAACAGAAGCCATCTACCCACGGGTATATTGCGATTGTTTGTGCCGGAACATCAGATCTTAAAGTCGCTGAGGAAGCGGCTGTTACAGCAGAGGCATTGGGAAGTGAAGTTCGTCGTTTTTATGACGTAGGGGTTGCGGGAATCCACCGCTTGTTTGATCATATTGAACAAATCCAACAAGCAACCGTCTCAGTTGTTGTTGCGGGAATGGAAGGGGCACTTCCAAGTGTGGTCGGAGGGCTTGTGTCACATCCAGTTATTGCTGTTCCAACAAGTGTTGGCTATGGTGCTAATTTCAATGGGTTATCAGCATTGCTAACGATGTTAAATTCCTGTGCATCGGGAATTAGTGTAGTCAATATCGATAATGGATTCGGTGCCGCCTATAATGCAGTACTAATTGATAATATCGCAAAAAAAGGAGCTAAGAATGAATGAAAACCCTGTATATTGATTGTTTTTCAGGAATAAGCGGTGATATGTTCATCGGCGCCCTTCTAGATGCAGGGGCAGATCCAATCACTTTAGAAAGAGAATTAAAGAAACTAAAATTTGAAGATGAGTATAAGTTGATTTGGAAAAAAGTAAACAAGAACGGAATTACTAGCACGAAGTTTGATGTTGAGTTGACAACTACTCACCACGGACATAGTCATGCCCGTGATCACAGTCATGATCACGAACATAGTCATGCACATGATCACAATCATGACCACGAACATAGCCATGCGCATGATCACAGCCATGACCACGAACATAGCCATGCGCATGATCACAATCATGACCACGAACATAGTCATGCACATGATCACAATCATGACCACGAACATAGCCATGCGCATGATCACAGCCATGACCACGAACATAGCCATGCGCATGATCACAATCATGACCACGAACATAGTCATGCACATGATCACAATCATGATCACGAACATAGTCATACCCATTATCACAGCCATGATCACGAACATAGTCATACCCATGATCATAATCATGATCACGATCATAGTCATGGGCACAATCACGATCATAGCCACGCACATGGTCACCATCACCGCTCATACAAGGATATTGTAAAAATGATTCAAACTTCCGAGTTAGCAGAGGAAGTAAAAGAAACCGCATTAAAAATCTTTCGCAAAATAGGTGAAGCTGAGGGACATATACATGGAATGCCACTAGAAGAAGTTCATTTTCATGAAGTCGGTGCCGTTGATTCGATCATTGATATTGTCGGGGCAGCGATTTTAATTCATCAACTCGATATAAAGATCATAAAATCAGCTGCCATCCCTGTCGGCTCTGGAAAAATACATATTGACCATGGAATCTATCCAGTCCCTGCGCCAGCCACCCTCGAAATCTTAAAAGGGGTGCCAATTCAACAAAGTGATGTCAAATTTGAACTAACGACCCCAACAGGTGCAGCCATTGCAGCGGTACTTGCTGAGGAATTTTGTGTGCTTCCATCAATGAAAGTCCAAGCGATTGGTTATGGAGCTGGAACGAAAACCTTTAAAGACCATCCGAATCTCCTTCGCGTAGTTATTGGTGAATAGGGATTTACCATAACTAAATAGCTTAATCGGACAGAGCAGGTATATACTTGCGCGAAGAAGTCCGAATCAGCAGCTAAAGATCGGACAAGTATTTAAATGGGAGGAGTAGTAAAATTGAAATCTCACCCTCATAACGATGAACATATGGATGAAGAAATGGTCAAGTTGGAAGTGAATCTTGATGACGTGTCAGGGGAGTGGCTTGGCTATGTTATGGATTTGCTGTTCGATGCGGGGGCAAATGATGTATTTTACACCCCCATTTATATGAAAAAAAATCGACCAGGCGTATTACTTCAAACTCTTTCATCCAGACAAAAACTCAACGCAATAAAGGAAATTTTATTTAATGAAACAACGACATTAGGGGTTCGCTATTACCCATTGACCGTACATCGACTCGAAAGAAGGTTCAAAACGGTTGAAACGAAATGGGGCCCTGTAACAATAAAAGAGGGATATTATGAGGGAAACCTCGTTCAAAGGGCTCCAGAATATGAGGAATGTAAAGAATTAGCAACACGTCACAAGGTCCCCTTAAAAGAAGTGTATCAACAAGTTTGGCAAACAATGGATTCCAATTAAGGTTAGGTACGATTCTTTTCAAGCCTTCTAAGTAATTTTCCCTCAACTATACCCATGACGATCTAGCCATTTTAATTAAATAAATCAATGAATGCGGATAAAAGGGTCTTGCCTCTATCCGCATTTTTATGCGATAAATAACAAATAATATGTTGTAAAAAGAAACAAAATTATTATGTTGACAAGGTTCGACATATCATTATACAATGTAAACGTTCACACATGATGCTAATAACAACAGTTTGTAAAAAGATGTATGTTTTACTGGCGTCAAGTGGATCGGTGTGTTGCAATTTTATCTTTTTCGTGAGGTTTACAATAAGGCTAATAACCATTCGTTTAGACTTCTACGTATAGAGATTAATGATACTGGCCCAATGTTCACAGGGTCATAGTAGTTAATGTTGCAGGGGAAGAAGCTTCACTAAAAAGAATAGTTTTGCAACGAACATACAAAAATATAAAAAGGTTTAGGGGGACAATCAATTATGCCTTTGGTCATTATAGCTATAGGGGTATTATTATTACTTATCCTTATTATGAAGTTCAAATTGAATACATTTGTATCCTTAATCATTGTATCGTTCCTTGTGGCATTAGCTCTTGGAATTCCAGTGATGGATGTAGTGGGCTCAATTGAAAGCGGTTTAGGGGGAACGCTCGGTCATATCGGGATTATTTTTGGATTAGGCGCGATGCTTGGTCGATTAATTGCTGATTCCGGTGGTGCTCACCGTATTGCTACAACCTTAATTGGTAAATTCGGTGCAAAGAGAGTTCATTGGGCTGTTCTTTTTGCATCATTCATTTGTGGAATCGCTTTATTCCTTGAAGTGACAATTGTATTATTAGTTCCAATTATTTTCTCTATTGCGAGAGAATTAAAAGTTTCAATTGTAAAATTAGGACTACCAATGGTAACGGCTGCGTTAGCAACTCACGCATTCTTGCCTCCACATCCAGGTCCAACTGCGGTTTCTGCTGAGTATGGAGCAAGTGTGGGAATGGTATTAATCTATGGAATTATTGTTGCCATCCCAACTTGTATCATTGCTGGGATTTGGTATCCGAAGATTGCGCAAAAAATTGTACCAACTGCCTTTACTAGAGAAGGAAGCGAATCTTTTGGTGTTAAAAAAGAATTTAAATTAGAAGAAACACCTGGTTTTGGAATCAGTGTATTTACAGCTTTATTCCCAGTTATCTTAATGGGATTTGGTGCGATTGTAGATATGGTGCAACCAGCTTTAGGATTTGGGGATAATGGACTTGTAATATTTATTCGTTTTATTGCTACATCATCAACTGCTATGGTGCTTTCTGTATTATTCGCCCTATATACAATGGGATTACGCAGAAAAATTCCAATGAAAACATTAATGGCGTCTTGTACATCTGCCGTTAATGCACTAGGAATGCTTCTATTAATTATCGGGGGCGGCGGTGCCTTAAAGCAAGTTCTAATTGATGGCGGTGTTGGGGATTATATCGCTACATTATTTGAAGGTACAGCGATGTCACCAATTTTGTTTGCTTGGACAGTAGCTGCGTTATTACGTATTTGTTTAGGCTCTGGAACCGTTGCGACGCTAGCAACTCCTGGGTTAGTCATTCCATTACTTGCTACAATGCCTGATGTCAACTTAGCGCTTGTTGCACTTGCAACTGGAGCGGGTAGTGCGATTGCATCCCATGTTAATGACGCAGGATTCTGGATGGTTAAAGAATCTTTAGGCATGAACTTAAAAGAAGCCTTTGGAACCTACACGGTTCTGTCAACAATTGTTGCAGTTTGTGGATTGGTATTCACGTTAATATTAGATCTATTTGTATAATACGAATATACAAAAAAGCTGAGGGCTGTCCAAACCGTCGTATTAACGACTTTGGATAGCCCTTTTCCATTTAATAACAGAAAATCGTGGGTACGACTTTTACTTTACAGGGAGTTCGCATATAATTGTAATGGTGTTGCAAAATGCAAACGGTAAAATTGAACTTCCCTTTTAGACTATGTAAATCAATAGAATGGGAGGAATGACAATGAACGAGAAATATGAACGTCTGAAGGAAATCCTAAAGGAAATGGGCAATGTCGTCGTTGCTTTTTCAGGTGGCGTTGATAGCACCTTTTTATTAAAAGTAGCTGTTGATGTCCTAGGGGTTGAAAATGTCTTGGCCGTCACAGCGGATTCGGAAACCTATCCTTCAAGTGAACTAGAAGAAGCAAAAAGGTTAGCTAATAAAATAGGTGTGACCCATAAAGTCATTGAAACATCTGAACTAAATATCCCAGGCTATGCCGAAAATGACCGGAATCGCTGTTATTTTTGTAAAAATGGCTTGTTTGAGGAAATCATCCCAGTCATGCATAAACATGGGTTTGAAAATGTCGTTTACGGCTTAATTGCTGATGATATGAGTGAACATCGCCCTGGAATGCAGGCAGCAAAAGAACATGGTGTGCGTGGACCGCTTCAAGAAGCGAATCTTTATAAAGAGGAAATTCGAGAACTCTCCAAACACTTAGACTTACCAACTTGGGAAAAACCATCATTTGCCTGCTTGTCTTCACGGATTGCTTACGGGGAAAGAATTACACAGGAAAAATTAACAAAGGTAGAGAAGTCAGAGGCTTATCTAAAATCATTGGGGGTTAAACAAATCCGTGTACGGACCCATGAAGAAATTGCTCGAATCGAAGTTGAGCCACAGGACATGGGAACCATTTTAGCGAACCATAAAGAGATTATGGAGCAGCTTCAACAATTTGGATATAAATATGTCACTCTCGATCTAAAAGGCTATGAAAGTGGAAGTATGAATAAGGTATTAACATCTTAATTTTTGTACGATATACGAATTACAGTAGAATAACACAGGAAACGATATAGCAGAAATAGTAGGTGATGGAGAAATGATTAAAGCTCTAGTGATTGTCCCTTATGATGGGCTGTTTGAAATGATGAAGGAAATCCAGCAAGAGGTTCACGATTTTCTATTTCAGATTGAATTAGGGAACTTATATGAAGGGGTGGCAATTGCCAAAGCGGCTGAAAATGATGGGTATCATGTGATCATTAGCCGAGGGGGTACAGCTTCGATGATTCAGGAAGCCGTCTCCATCCCTGTAATTGACATTCAAGTATCTGGCTATGATGTCTTACGAATGATCACCCTTGTGAAAGGATTTTCACGGAAAGCGGCAATTGTTGGGTTCGCTAATATTACTCAAGGTGCTTCGACCATTTGTAAACTCCTTGATATTGAGATTACCACCGCTACGATTACAAAAGACAAACAGGTAAAAGAGAAACTAGAGAGGCTAAAAAAGGATGGGGTTGAAGTCATCATCGGTGACGTTGTAACCATAAATGCCGCAAAGGAATTAGGAATGACTGGCGTTCTAATCACATCTGGAAAAGAAGCCATTTTCGAAGCACTAGAAGAAGCGCGCAGGACCTATCGCGTCTTTTCAGGCATGCAGCAGAAAGTTTCAATGCTTAAAGACATCCTTGACTGTCAGGAGCAAGGGGTTGTAGTAATTAATCATGAAAAGCAACTTATTTATGGAAACCAATCTTTTCATAGTGAATTTCAATGGATGCAACTGGAGAATAAACAGGAAATCAATGAATTAATCAAAGAAACTATTTTAACCGAGAAAAATCAAGCAATTCCCATTTATATGAATCAAACTTTCTGGAATGTAAAGGCATGTCCTCAAGAAAATATCATCGCTTTATTTTTCGAAAAAAGTACCCATACCCATGCTTCCCAAAGTGGGAATATGAATGAGAATGCCATTGAGATTCATACCTCTGCGGTCTATACCCCAAATGCCGGGAGAAGCGAGTCCATTAAAGGCGTACTCCATCAAATAGAACAGTATGGCAAAAACAAAATGCCTGTTCTCATTTACGGTGAAAAAGGCAGTGGAAAAGATGTGGCGGCTGGCTCGATTTATTTCAATAGAAAGACAGAGAATGAACCATATATTATTTTCCAATGTGAATTATTGAGTGTAGAACAATGGGAAACGCTTATTGCGGAAAACTTTTTTCAAAAATACGCCAATGGAATCATCTATTTGAAAAATATGGATCGGTTAAATTCTGACATTCAAAAACAGCTATATACATTGGCTACCAATGATAACAACCAAGGATTACAATGGCTCGTGTCCTCAGAGGAGAATCTTGAGGGAATGGTCAAACAAGGAACATTCCATGATGGCTTATATGACGTGGTGGCAAAGCAAATCATTTCTATCCCGCCTCTCCGTGAACGACGGGAAGACATTGAAGATTTAGTCCCTGTTTTTATTTCAGAGTTTCATCCTAAATATGGGAATGAGGTTGTCGGAATTCGCCCGGATGCTTTAGAGGAACTGATGAACTATGATTGGCCAGGGAATGTGGGACAATTGAAAAGAGTCATCGAACAATTGTTTATTGGTTCAAACTCTTACTATATCGAGAAAAAAGATGTTGAGAAAGTGTTAAAAGGGATAGAGAAGCAAGTTGATAAGATCGCTGAAGCGAGGAAAGAAGACTCGATTGATTTAAGTGGTACATTGGAAGAGATCGAAAAGCAAATCATTACAAAGGTGTTAGAAGAGGAAGGCTTTAATCAATCGAAAGCAGCAAAACGATTAGGAGTGAATCGTTCTACATTGTGGCGCAAGTTAAAATAAAAACTTGTGCCTTTTTGATATTGTATGTTGTTTATTGCAACTATAATTATTTATTTATCACTTTTCATTAAAAGATATTGCCAAATGCAACGTTTTCATTTATGATTACAACTGTAAGCGTTTTTAAAGCGCATATCTTATAAAAAACATAATGAGTGTGTTGCATAAATAAATAATAATCATTTGAATTTTATATTTACGATTTGAAACTAGAAAAAAGTTCATGTTGAATAAAATTAACGTGCAACAAAGAAAAAAGAAATTCATGTCATTTGGTACAAAGGGGGTAAGGATGCAGTGAAACTAGCGGTAATCGCAGATGATTTAACAGGTGCAAATGATACGGGGGTTCAATTTGCCAGACAAAACTTAAAGACAACCGTGCTATTTTCGGAGACAAAATTACAACCCGATCATTTAAAAGATGATGTCATTGTCTTAAGCTCAGATAGTCGTGCCTTAACTCCTGAAAAAGCTTATGAAAGCGTCTTTCAGTTATCCGATAGCTTAAAGCAATTAAATGTTTCCAAGATCTATAAGAAAATCGATTCAACTATGAGAGGAAATATAGGTTCGGAAATTGATGCGGTCATGGATGCTTTTCATTTCAAACTAGCCTTAGTCGTACCGGCTTTTCCAAAAGGCAAGCGTGAGACCATCGATGGATATCATTATGTAAATGGCAAACGACTAGAAGAAACGGAAATTGCTCGAGATCCTGTTACTCCTGTAAAGGAAAGTTACTTGCCTAAGTTGCTGCAAGAGCAAACGAAACGTACGGTCGGACTCCTTTCGATTACAGATGTACGAAAAGGAAAAGGCCATTTATCGGAAAAGATGAAAGAGTTTTCCTCTGATCAGTCGTCAAAAGTCATCATTATTGATGCAACAACAGATGAAGAACTACAAACGATTGTTGAAGCCACTGAAGGGGTAAACGAGAACTTCCTCTGGGTGGGTTCAGCGGGGATTGCTTCTCATTTGTTTAATCAGGATCAAGATGAGGAAAACATAAAGACCATCCAACTCGAAGATCGGCCTCCTGTACTGATTGTAGCGGGTAGTGTAAATCCTGTGGTCGATAAGCAAATTAAGGTGTTAAAAGAAAAAAATCGCATAAATGAAATTATCATTTCTCCGGAAGAATTTTTTTATGAGGATCGGAGAAAACTTGAAATGGAACGGATTGTAAGAGAAGGACAAGCAATCCTAGAAAAAGGCGATTTAGTAGTAACAACGAATCGGGAGCAAAAGGCGATTAAGAGAATTAAGGAACTTCAACAACAGCTTGGATTGTCTCCTTTCCAATCTGGGAAAATCATTGCGGAATCGATGGGAAGCATTGCTGGTGAGTTGATCAAAACAAAATCCATTTCCGGGACGGTGTTAACCGGAGGGGACATTGCCGGAGCAACTTGTAAAGTACTAAATAGCGAAGGAATTCGAGTCATTGGTGAAGTAGAGTCCGGTATTCCTTATGGGAAATTATTCGGTGGCTTATTTGATGGCATGCCAATTGTGACAAAGGCTGGCGCCTTCGGAACGGAACAAGCTCTTTCAAAAGCTCTTGAGACGATCGTTCAAGTCTATGCACATAAAAATAGTAAAACCAATGTTTAACTTCATTCAGCCGAAGTCCTCGGCGAGCGAATTTGAGATATATAAAAATCCCCAAACATCTGTCTCATACATAGACATATGTTTGGGCAATATGGAGGAATCACGATGACTACATACAAACCAATCATTGCAATTACAATGGGGGACCCTTCAGGTGTCGGACCTGAAATTATCGCTAAATCATTAAATGATCCTAATATTTATGATCAATGCCAACCGTTTGTAGTTGGAGATTTTAAGATTTTAAAAAGAGCATTAGGCATTACGAATATAAACCTAGAACTAAATTCAATAGCAAATCCTGAAGAAGGAAAGTTCCAACACGGAACGATTGATATCATCGATCTAGACTTAGTTTCTGAAAATTTACCATGGGGAGAGGTAAATTCAGAGGCTGGAAACGCAGCTTTCCGCTATTTAGAAAAGGCAATCTCTTATGCGAATGAGGGAAAAATTCAAGGAATTTGTACGGCTCCACTCAACAAAGAAGCGCTTCATAAAGCAGGGCATATGTATCCAGGCCATACTGAAATTTTGGCAGAATTAACGAACACAAAAGATTTCGCGATGATGCTATCTGCACCTGGATTAAGAGTCATTCATGTAACAACACATATCGGATTATTGGATGCAATCAATACGATAAATGTGGACCGCCAATATAAAGTAATCAAGCTTGCACATGATACATTGAAAAAAGCAGGAATCGAATCACCAAGAATCGCTGTATGTGGAATTAACCCACATGCGGGTGAGAATGGACTTTTTGGTCATGGTGAAGAGGAAGAAAAAATTATTCCAGCGATTGAAAAGGCAAAGGCAGAGGGAGTCGATGTACAGGGTCCACTTCCAGCAGATACGTTATTCTTTAGAGCAAAACGCGGGGACTTCGATATCGTTGTTGCCCAATATCACGACCAAGGCCACGGCCCAATTAAAGTTCTAGGCCTAGAAGCTGGAGTCAACATTACAGTCGGCTTACCAATCATCCGAACAAGTGTTGACCATGGTACTGCTTTTGATATCGCTGGGAAAAACATCGCTGATGAGCAATCATTAAAAGAAGCTCTACGCATGGCGATTGAATTGGCTCCGAAGAATTAAGCATACTAAACTGAATCAACGTTACAGGCAACAGGCAAGAGATCATTTATGTTCTCTTGCTTCCCTTGTTTTAAAAACCGATGTATTACATAGATCTGCTGAAGGCTGTGTAAGAACCAAGGATAAAGGGTCTTTATGAGGTTCATGAAGACCGAAAACACATTAGAACCAAGAATAAAGTGTCTTCATCGAGCAAATGAAGACCGAAAACACATTAGAACCAAGGATAAAGTGTCTTCATCGAGCAAATGAAGACCGAAACCGCATTAGAACCAAGGTAAAAATGTCTTCATCAGGCTTATGAGGACCGAAATCCCTTAGAAATAGGATAAAAAGGTCATCATCCCATCCCCTGATAAAGTCTAAAATTTAGATATATCTTAATTGAACTAGGAAAAGGAGTGTAGTACATGTCATTTCCAAAGGTTGCAAAAATCAGACAAAAGTTTCAGGCAGATAGTTTAAAAGATATTCCAGCGACAATTACTGAGCAATTCCTAGCCGTTAACGCCGATGAAAAGATTAAGCCAGGCATGGAAGTTGCCATTACAGCCGGAAGCCGTGGGATTGCCAATATTCCTTTAATTGTTAAATCTGTGGCTGATGAAATTAGAAAAAGAGGCGCAACGCCATTTATTTTTCCAGCAATGGGAAGTCATGGCGGAGCAACTGCTGAAGGCCAGAAGGAAATGTTAGAGAGCCTAGGCATTACGGAAGAATACACAGGTTGTGAAATTCGCTCTTCAATGGAAGTTGTCGAAGTTGGTAAAACATCAGACGGTGTTCCTGTTTATGTAGACGAGATTGCCTTCAATGCGGACGGAATCATCGTCATGGGCCGAATTAAGCCACATACTGATTTCAAAAATAAAATTGAGAGCGGTATCTTAAAAATGGCTTCAATTGGAATGGGAAAACACAAACAGGCTTTAGCCCTCCATACATATGGCGTAAAAGGAATTAGTGAAATGATGCCTGAAGTAGGGAAGGTTGCAATCAGCAACTCAAAAACGTTATTCGGGATTGGCATTGTCGAAAATGCTCATGAGGAAACAGCGATTATTGAAGCCGTTGAACCCGATCAAATCGAAGAGCGTGAGAGTGAGTTGTTGAAACAGGCGTTCAATTTAATGCCAAGTCTTCCTGTCGATGAAATGGATATTTTAGTTGTAGATGAAATCGGTAAAAACTACAGTGGAACAGGAATGGATACGAATATTATTGGTCGTATCCGCGTGCTTGGAGTAGAAGAACCAGAAAAACCAAGAGTCAAATATTTAATCGCTTCTAACTTGAGTGATGTGAGTCATGGAAATGCGTTAGGAATTGGCTTATCTGACTTAACTACAAAACGTCTATTTGAAAAAATTGATAAGAAAGTCATGAATGAAAATGTGGTCACAAGTACATTCTTAGATCGGGCCAAAATTCCAATTGTGCTAGATAATGACCAAGAAGCCCTTAAAGCAGCGCTACGAGCGACCTGGGGAGTCAAATCCGAAGAGGCTAGAATTGTAAGAATTCCAAATACCCTTCATATTGGCGAGTTATATGTATCTGAAGTCATTTTTAATGAGCTAAAAGACAAAGAGAACATCGAAGTATTAGAAGATCTGCAAGAAATGAAGTTCGACGAAGACGGCTACTTCTTACCGATGTAAATAAATAAAGAGGTTCCCTGAGTTACCTTCCAGTTTCTGGAGAGTAGAAAGGGAGCCTCTTATTTTAATTGATCAAACTGGATGATGCGGTGGCAAAGTCTCTCGAGCAACTTGGCTTCATGACTGACGATGATGATCCCCATGTTTCGCTGTTGGGCAATTTCCAATACGGCATGCCAGATTTGGGCTTGTGTAATAGCATCAAGCATCGTAGTCATTTCATCAGCAATGAGAAAGCGGGTATGTGGTCCCAATGCTCGAGCGACACAAAAGCGTTGCAGCTCTCCACCGGATAATTCATTGGGCCAACGCTCTAACCATTCCTGCTGAATTCCTAATAAATCAAGGATTTCCCCATCAGGCTGCCATCCTTCATTCAGTACTTTTTTCATTTTCCAGCGTGGATTGACCGCTTTTTCAGGATGTTGAAAAACCAGCTGAACCGGATGATAGCTTTTGTTACTATACGGCTTCCCATCAAAAGTTACCGTTCCTTCAACAGGCTTCTCGAACCCAGCCAATATTCGGCAAAAGGTTGTTTTCCCGTAGCCGCTCTGTCCGGTTATTCCAATGATTTCCCCGGAACGAAAGGTTAAATTCACATCTCGGAACAACCATGGTCCTTTTTCATAGCGAAATCCAATCGCATTTGCCTCAATATGCATGATCACACCTCACCCAACCGTTGCGCACTTCCCTTATGTCTGGCATGACTCCTTCACATTTAGAAGTTGCGATTGGACAACGGGGGGCGAATGAGCACCCTTTAGGCAACTCGTTTGAACGGGGCTGTGAGCCTGGAATCGGTATAAAATCATTTTGCGGAAGCGCCCTCCATAACGCCTTCGTATACGGATGTCTCAAGGCCTCCCCTTGTCCTGCAAAATCCTCCACTGGAGCGACTTCCACTGTCGTTCCCGCATAAAATACAGCAATTTTATCGGCGATGTGAAGAGCCGATTCGATATCATGGGTAATCAACATAACGGCACAGCCTTGATTAGCAAACTCTCGGAAATTGGTTAAAGCCTCTTTAATCACGACCGGATCTAGACCTGGAGTCGGTTCGTCCGCAATGATTACGTTTGCCCCGCTGACCATTGCAGTCGAAAGAAGTGCCCTCCGCGCCATTCCACCCGAAAGCTGAAAGGGATACATCGTTTCTACTTCTTTTTTTAAATGATAACGCTTGAACACTTTACGTTGAAGTGCAGCCCGATCTCCACTGTTGGCAGATGCACGGACTTGTTTTCCAACACGCATAAGCGGATCGAGAAAGTTGACTGATTGTGGAACGAGTGCAATTTCCTTTCCACGCAAAGCCTTTTGTCGTTTCAAGGTTAGAAGTTCCCCTTTATATTTAATGATGCCACTCGTTTTCGCATTGCTTGGCAGAATCCCGAGAATCCCATGGGCAAGCAAGCTTTTCCCTGATCCACTCGCCCCTACAACCGCCAGAATTTCGCCTTCCTCTAGGGAAATACTTACATTCGAAATCGCTATCTGATCCATTTTTTTAAGGCCAGCGCCATATTGTTTGAATCGTACGGAAAAATTTTCTACTTCTAAAATAGACATGCTTTTAACCTCTCAACATTTGTCTTTTATTATTCATCGGGAGCTCTCGTTGGATCGATCCACACCCTCACATTTTCACCAATCTGATCAAATGCCCTGACAATGAACAGCAAGCAGAGCCCTGGGAAAAAAGCGAGCCACCACATTCCCGCAGATAAATGTTTCATTGATTCCGATAAAATTACCCCAATGGCTGGTTCATGAGGAGACATCCCCAAACCTAAAAAGGTAACCGCTGCTTCATGTAAAATCACATGTGGAAACATCAGCATAAACCCAATTAAAAGCTGGGGAAAAACGTGGGGGAGAATATGATGAACCGCAATCCACCATGTTGACTTTCCCATTTTCCGGGACACTTCCACAAACTCTGCGGAGCGAACTTGCATCACCTCTGCACGAATCACACGGGCTAAGCTTGGCCAATGAGTTAACGCCAGGCCGATGACAATCCCTTTAAAGCCGCCACCGAGAGTAAAGGAGATCAAAATCAAGGTGACTAAATGCGGGACACTTAGAAAAAGGTCAATCAGCCATGAGAGGAATCGATCGGCTGCTTTCCCCATGGTTGCAGCAGCCATCCCTAGAAAAAGAGCGATCGATACACTGCTAATCGCTCCAATTAAACCAACCCAAATACTTAACGAAAGCCCCTTTATTGTTCGTGTAAACATATCTCTTCCCAACCAATCGGTACCAAAAGGATGGGTAAAGGAGGGAGGAGAATGGCGAATTTGAAGATTGCTTGCTAGACCTTTTTCGTTGAGTAAAAAGCTTCCTAAAAGAATCAGTGCCAAAAAAACAGCGGCAAAGACGATTGAAAAAAGGGTTCTTTGCCTTCTATTAACAGAGAGTATGTTCCTCATGATCCTAGCGAACGCTCCTCTCTTATCCGTGGATCTAAAAATCGATAACTAAGATCCGCTAGTAAATTACCAGCAAAAACAAACAGGGTACTAAAAATAACTAATCCTAGCAGCAAAGGAACATCCCCTCTTAATCCAGCCTCTACGGTAGCCTGTCCTAATCCAGGGTAGGAAAAAACTTGCTCAGCTAACACGGCCCCTCCAAACAATTCGCTAAACGCTGCAAACTGTAACGTAATCGCTGGCAAGGCGATGTTTCTTAACCCGTGTCTCCAAAAGAGGCGAAAGCCATATTCCCCTCTTGCTCTTGCGAAAAGCACATAATCACTAGCGAGCACATCGATCAACTTTTGTCTTGTATGCAAAGCGACATTCGCCACTCCGACAATGCTAAGCGTTAGAGCAGGGAGAATTAGATGGTTAATTTTATCTGCCAATGTCACATCTTCGGCAAGGACCCCTGCTGGAACACCCATCCCAATCGGAAACCATTTTAGCCATACAGCAAAAACAATCAAAATCAGCAACCCCATCCAAAATGTTGGAGTCGAGGCGAGGGTGAAACAATACCATTTAATGATGCGATCGATCCACGTTCCTTTCTTCATCGCAGCAATGACACCCATAGTAAAGCCGATAATGCCGGATAACACCCAAGCCGTTACCATGAGAGCTAAGGAGTTGAAGAAACGTTCACCAATAATGTCAACAACAGGACGGCGAAAGATCATTGAAGTTCCTAAATCTCCGCTGAACAAGGCAGATCCCCAGTTGATAAACTGAACCATCACTGGTTCATTAAGTCCCCAATAATTTTCAATTGCCGCACGCTGCTCGGGACTTACTTTCAACATATCTGCCCCGATATAGGCTTGAACCGGGTCAATCGGAGAATTTTTGACGAGTAGAAAGGAAATGAAACAGATGGCAACAAGCAACGTTCCCATCCGGATTCCTTTTAATAAGAGAAACTTAATTATTTGATAAGCCACAGTTAATCAGTCCACTTCCAATCGGCAATATTATCGGTAGCTGGCCAGCCATGTCCGTGCACATGGATTCTTTGTTCACCCATATCCAATCCTTCTTTCACGAGGTATAAGTGATTAATATTCACGAGCCATGCCCATGGAGCGTCCCCTTTTGCACTCAAACCGGTCGTTCCATCCCATTGAGCTTTTTTCCAATATTGAATGGCTTCTTCTTCAGTGGAAGCATGAAGCGCCTTTTCAAAATAGTCGTCTACTGTTTTATTTTGATAATAACCTGTGTTAAAGTAATCTACCCCGGCATTTTCACTTCCATAAATCGATACCATTTCATAAGGGTCATGACTTCCCCAGCCCATTAGAACAGGATTGGCATGCATTTCTTTTTCAATGACGTCCCAGCTGGCTCCTTCTAAGTGGATGCCAATCCCAAGTGGCTTCATCCTATCCGCAACGGCAATCGCAAGGGATTGTCGTATCGTATCATTCGCTGGATAATACAGAGTGAATTCAGCTTTTAAAGCCCCTTTCTCTAACGTTCCATCTCCGTTCCCATCTTTCCAGCCTGCTTCCGTTAAAAGCTTTCTTAACCCTTCTAAATCAGCTTCTTCAATAACGGTTTCCGGATTCCACCATGGAAGACCGTCAACAGACGTATAAGCAGGGGTACCATGTCCTTCTAAGATCCCATCAACAAGGGCTTGTCTGTCAACGGCCAGATTAATCGCTTGGCGAATCGCTGGATCGGCCGTTACATCATTCCCAATGGGATGCCCGTCTTCTGTAAGCTTTCCTGACTTAACATATGGAAACGCAATTCCGCGATTGTCAACGGTTTCGAACGATTCCAACTTCATCCCTGGTACTTCTTGTTTGCTAAAGGCTGCAGGGATGGCGGCCAAATCAACTTTACCCGCTTGAGCAGCAGCAAATGCAGCATCCTCGTTTAAAAATAGAAAGGTTATCTTTTTAAAATAAGGCTGCTTTTCATAGTATTCAGGATTTGCTTCAACAATGACTTGCTGTCCTTTATCCCATTGGACGAGCTGAAACGGCCCAGATCCGATCGGATTTTCAGCATAGTCTGACCCATATGCATGTTCTGGCACAATTCCCGTAGCTATCAACGTGTTCACAAAGGTTGATTGCGGCTCTTTTAAAGTAAATTGGACAGTATGCTTATCTGTTGCCTCGACTTTTTCTAAAAGATGTAAATCCACGACAGACCCATTTTTCGCAGCTGTTTCAAACGTAAATACAACATCGTCAGCCGTTAAAGGTTGTCCATCTGAGAATTTTACATCATCTCGGATGTGGACGGTCCAAACATTGCCCGCTTCATTCACCTCATAGCCTGTTGCCAAATCATGAACAATATTAAGTTTGTCATCTCTTTTTAGCAATGTACTTTGAAAAAGCGGAGAGCCATAGCGCCCCCAGCCTGTCGTCGGATCAAAACCACTTTCAGGCTCCGACCCAAAGGCAAGCACTAGCTCGTCATTTTTTCGTTCGTTGTCTTTTGTATTTTCGGGAGCGGGCTTCGACTCCGTACAGCCCGCAAGCACAAAAATAAAAAGAGCAAAAAATATAAATCTGAAATGGTTTCCTTTCAAATCATTCACCTCACAATTAATAAATAGTCCACCTATTCATAGATATGCTCTAGAACTGCAAAACTGAACATTCAGCCGAACAAAACCAATATGTATATACTATTATTCTATCCTCTTTATTACAATATTAATGAAGGGAAATTTCACACATAAAAGGAGATTTTGCAGTTAACAACAGGGGGATAGCCGCAAAACTTGATAGCATAAGTAAAATTTGCCGTTATCGGCAGCTTGATGGCCGCAAAATCGAGAAGGAAGCTATAAAAATGCGTTTATCGACTAGGAGATAAACGCAAAAATGGATGATATAAGTGAAAATTGCTGTTATCAGCAGAACGGAATAGAACGTCACAAAACTCGATTATTTAAGTAAAATCGGTAAGAAAACCACCATTCCACATCTATTTTCATAAAATTCAATCATCTAAGTCGCCACTGTGACTGATGAACGATATAATTGAACTAACGAACAAACGCTAGGGGTGGGTGTAAACATGGACGGTCAAATACTAGCCAATGGTTTAGTGTCTTTAAAGGGAAAAGATCTTAAAAGGATCTATGCGTTATTATGTAGGACGAACAGTGGACATCTTTTAACGTCGAAAACAAAAGACCTGTTTTCAAAAGAAAGCATCGATCATCTCTCAAAGCATTTAGAAGAAGAGATGAATAAACTCGATAAAAACGACCCTGAGATCCAAGTAGATTTACTTTTAGAAATGGTAAAACTACTAAAATTGCGTGTAAGCAAGTACACATCACAAACAGAAATAGAGAACCAATGTAGTGAATTGATTCAGGCGGTATATGAGCTGTACCACAAGCAAGACAAGTCGTTTCGTGAATTTACAGAGAGTCAATCACAGTTAACTAAATTACAGCAAATCGTTCAGTTTCAAATGGGAAAAGTATATCGAGAGTTAGACAATAGTTTTCTAGAGTTTTCAATTGAAGATCAGACTAAGTTTGCAACCCAGGTCCATACATATATTTGTAGTTTGGCAGAGCACGATCAAGAACTAATCAAGGAAAAACTAGGAATGGATCCATGTACAGTTGAAAGCGTTTGGAAAGCGATGTATACCCAAGGAACAAGTGTGGTGTTTTCTGTAATTGCTGAAGTGAGTGGTTTTGCCTTTAACATCACAACAGCGAATCTAGCCGCAAATATTTCGCTTTTATTAGGCAATCAAGCATTGCTTGTTAGCCATCAAAGTAAATTATTACCGATTGTTATTATGCAAATGGTCCTCCCTTATATGAATAAAGCTGGGACCGACGTTGAATATGAGTCATTTATTCAGGAATGGGAAAGACGCTATAAGAGGTATCAACGCCTTCAAGGAAGGTTGGGGAAAATTGAAAACGATCAAATCGAAGCGAGCCTGCAATTCGATCAACATGAGGGGGAAATAAAGAAATACAAGTTTCTCATCTCTGAGGAACTAGAAAAGATAGAGGCTGAGAAGCAACGGATTAAATCTGCCTTAAAATTAATCAACTTTGATACATTAAACATATCTTCCTCTTTTTCACAGCATAAAGATGAATATCGGATAGTAATAAACAAGATAAGAGAATTAGAATCTCCACGACAAAACCCATCCATTGAAAAGAACTTATTTAGGAAAATTAGCAGTCAAATCAAGAGTTTGACGACACCATTAGATATTAAGGATGAAGAAAACAAATTAGATTTGATTTTAGATAGAATGGTCGAGGCTGTTTTAAAATCGACGAGCCCATTTGCGCGAAATGAACGTGAAAAAGTTCGTTTAATGGAGAGAAATATGGTTGAATTAAGAGCGGCTAAAAATAGAGAAGAAGCGGGAAAACAAAAACAGGAAGCGACTTTAAAAAGGTTAACTCAAAAGCATCGAATTGTGAGCGAACAAATCAAACAAATGGAAAAGAACAACGAAGGGATCGCAGATTTATTTTACGCGAATGAAATACCTTTATAAAGGGAAGGTGAAATAATAGGATGAGTTTTTAATATCTGCTGATCCTTTAACTTGAGGAATATTTCCTTTTTGGAATCGGAAAACTAGAAAAAGTCACCAGAATTTGAACGAATCCTTTTATAGGTCAGAAACTTACTAGTTTCATATGGACAGTTCTACTAATAAATTCTACAATAATTAATAGATACTGCACATTGTCACATTTGTGCAGATATCCTAAAAAGCATGGTGTAAGATAGGTTTTTCAGGCTTAACGAACGGTAAGACCTCCACCTCAATAATAATAGAGGATAGGTGGGGGGATCAACTGCTCGTAAAGCTGCGGAAGTTGAACACAGACTAAATACGCCTCCGGCAACGTCTGCGTGACTAGCAAGCTGTGGCTTAAGCTTTCCATCAGTGGGGGATGAGAGGAAACCCGACTCACGGAAGTTTCACTTTATGCTAATCTATTTTTTCATCATGAAAATGAATCGTAAGGTGGTATCAGAGCGTTGACGTCATTACAAACGAAACAAAATATTGAGCAATTAGCCATCAACACAATCCGTACATTATCTATTGATTCCATTGAAAAAGCCAATTCAGGTCATCCGGGAATTGCGATGGGTGCTGCTCCAATGGCATACACATTATGGGCAAAAGAGATGAACTTCAATCCAAGTAATCCTGATTGGTTGAACCGTGATCGTTTTGTATTATCGGCTGGTCATGGATCGGCGTTATTATACAGCATGCTTCACTTATTTGGCTATGATGTATCCCTTGACGACTTGAAAAATTTCCGTCAATGGGGAAGTAAAACACCAGGACATCCGGAGTTCGGCCACACAGCAGGAGTGGATGCCACAACAGGTCCACTAGGTCAGGGAATTGCGATGGCAGTGGGAATGGCAATGGCTGAACGACACCTAGCCGAAACATACAATAAAGAAAATTATCAAGTAATTGACCACTATACATACAGCCTTTGTGGCGATGGGGATTTAATGGAAGGGGTTTCTGCAGAAGCGGCTTCTCTAGCAGCTCACCTCAAACTAGGCCGTCTAGTTGTTCTATATGATTCAAACGACATCTCTTTAGATGGGGATTTAAATCTATCCTTCTCTGAAAGTGTTGCCAAACGTTATGAGGCATACGGCTGGCAAGTCCTTCGTGTAGAAGATGGAAATGATTTGGACGAGATCCAAAAAGCGATTCAAGAGGCAAAAGCAGATACAAACCGTCCGACTTTAATTGAAGTGAAGACAACCATTGGATATGGTTCGCCAAATAAATCAGGTTCATCAGTTAGTCATGGTGCGCCACTTGGAACAGATGAAGTGAAATTAACGAAGTCTTTCTATGGTTGGAATTTTGAAGAACCATTTTATGTACCTGAAGAAGTAAGGGAACATTACAACACTTTCGTTGAAGCAGGGAAAACAAAAGAGCAAGCATGGAATGATCTTTTTGCTAACTATAAGGAAGCCTATCCAGAACTTGCGGCTCAATTGGAAAGCGCGGTTAAAGGTGAACTTCCTGAGAACTGGGAAGCGGCTCTTCCAACCTTTGAAGATGATTCAAAAATGGCAACAAGAGCTTCATCTGGAAAAGTCTTAAATGCAGCGGCTGACGTTGTTCCACAATTAATTGGTGGTTCTGCAGACCTGGCTGGCTCTAATAAAACGTTGATCT
Source organism: Niallia sp. XMNu-256 (assembly GCF_036670015.1). Lineage (NCBI taxonomy): Bacteria > Bacillati > Bacillota > Bacilli > Caryophanales > Bacillaceae > Niallia > Niallia sp. XMNu-256. Next base: position 3,666,108 of record NZ_CP137636.1, on the reverse strand, counting down.
CATCAGAAAAAAATTATGCGCTTGATGGCTATGCTGCCCGAAATATTTGGTTCGGTGTTCGTGAATTTGCGATGGGAGCAGCGATCAACGGAATGGCCTTACATGGCGGTGTCAAAGTATTCGGTGCGACTTTCTTTGTATTCTCTGATTATCTACGTCCTGCGATTCGCTTAGCCGCTCTAATGAACTTACCGGTAACGTATGTGTTTACACATGATAGTATTGCCGTTGGAGAAGATGGACCAACACACCAACCAGTTGAACATCTTGCCGCATTACGGGCAATGCCGAATGTGGATGTAATTCGTCCGGCTGACGCGAAAGAAACACAAGCTGCATGGAGATTGGCACTAGAAAGTGTCAACCGCCCAACTGCTTTAATTTTAACACGCCAAGATTTACCAACACTGGCAAACGATCAAGAACAAGTTTATGAAGGTGTGAAAAAAGGTGCTTACGTTGTTTCACCAGCAAAAGGGGAAACAGCAGGTCTCTTAATCGCAACGGGTTCAGAAGTCTCCTTAGCACTTCAAGCGCAAAACGAATTAGAAAAAGAAGGAATCTCTGTATCAGTAGTCAGCATGCCTAGCTGGCCGCGTTTCCAAGAGCAATCTGTCGAATATAAAGAAAGTGTCCTTCCATCAAATGTAGAAGCCAGGGTTGGAATTGAATTAGGCGCTTCATTTGGTTGGAGAGAATATATTGGTCTAAAAGGTGAAACAATAACCATTGATCAATTTGGAGCATCTGCACCAGCGAGCACGCTATTACAAGAATACGGTTTTACTGTGGAAAATGTAGTAGCAACGTTTAAAAGGGTAGTAAAACAATAAAACTAGTTTAGTGTAAATTAGTTTTCCCGACAAACATCAAAGGAAACATGAATAATTTTGAAAAAAATTACCACAGCGAAAGAGGGATTTGAAATGGCAGAAAAAACATTTACAATTGTTGATGAAGCAGGAATCCATGCACGTCCAGCAACACTTTTAGTTAATACCGCAACAAAATTCAGTTCCGATATTAGTATGGAATTCAACGGCAAAAAGGTAAACCTTAAGTCGATCATGGGTGTGATGTCTTTAGGTGTTTCTAAAGGATCGGAAGTAAAGATCATTGCAGAAGGTGACGATTCAGAAGATGCAATGGCAGCTTTAACAACAGCCATGCAAGAAAACAAATTAATCTAATCAAATAAAGAGGTGCCGGTACCTTCCTTTGGAGGGCTGCGGGCACCTTTATTTTTGTTAGTGTATGCTATCGAATAATGATTCAAGTTTGAGAACTCAAACAAAAGGATAAGTATGTAATGAATCAAAATGTTACCCCGGAAACCGAGGCCTGAGCAACTATACATAAAAGTGGATAAAATGGGCATCCTGATGGGGGTTAGAACATTTTCGGATAAAGTGAAACTTCCATCAGTGGGGTCTTACTGCCCGTTAAGCCTGATAAATAAAAAGTAGGTGAGTGTAATATGTTATTTGTCGATAATAAAGGAATTAACGATCCGCAAATTAATTTAGCCATTGAAGAGTACATCTTAACGCACTTGGATATTAATGAATCTTATTTGCTTTTTTATATTAATGCTCCTTCCATTATCATTGGTCGTAATCAAAATACGATTGAAGAGATTAATACAGAGTATGTTGAAAAGAGCAATGTAATTGTTGTACGCCGGATGTCTGGTGGTGGGGCCGTGTATCATGACTTAGGCAACTTAAATTATAGTTTTATTACAAAAGATGAAGGCAATAGTCTGCAAGATAATTTTAAAAAGTTCACCAAGCCGGTAATTGATGCACTTCAGAGGTTGGGCGCAAATGCTCAATTAATGGGTCGTAATGATATTGAGATTGATGGAAAGAAGGTATCTGGAACGGCTCAATTTGCTACAGGCGGCCGGATGTATACACATGGAACACTTATGCTCCAATCGGATCTGGACAATGTAGGGAAAGCATTAAGGCCGAAAAAGGAAAAGATTGAATCCAAAGGCGTTAAATCCGTTCGGGCTCGGGTTGGAAATATTTCCGATTTTATCAATGAGCCGATGACAATTGAGGAGTTTCGCCAATTCATATTGAAAAGCGTGTTTGAACAAGAAGGCGGCGAGATCAAGGAATACGTGCTCACAGACAAGGATTGGGAGAAAATCCATGAGCTTTCGAAAAATAAATATCAAACATGGGAATGGAATTATGGAAAGTCCCCTAAATTTGATATGCAACACTCCCATCGTTTCCCGGTAGGAACCATCGATGTGCGTCTTGATGTCGCAAAAGGGGTTATCAAGGATATCAAAATCTATGGCGACTTCTTCGGTTGGGGCGAAGTAGCTGATATTGAAGAAAAGCTAAAAGGGGTACGCTACGAAAGAACTGCCCTTGAAGAAGCATTACAGGACATTGACATCCCACACTACTTTGGAAACATCGAGAAAGACGAATTTATTGGATTGATCTACTAAAAAATTTCAAACAAGGAACAGCTCTCATATAGCAAATATGAGAGCTGTTTTTGGTGTGTTATTCAATTTATTGACGTCATCTTATCGGTTAATTCAGTCAAAATTGTACATATTAAAAGGGATCAATTAAAAGGAGATGACGCTTGTGTCAAACCAAGGAATGCAAAACAAAGAGCAAACAAGATCACAAATCGAGAAACAAGATCAAAAGAATAGTGTTGAATTAGGCAGTGAGTTTGATTTCGGCAATCCGGCAGGCCATCAAAGCCAGAAAAAAAGCGGGCGCCAAGTAAATAAACAACCAGGGAAATAAAATCCGTTGGTTTGAAGAAGTAGTAAAATCCGATTGATTCTTATTTTAAATAAGAATCAATCGAACCTCAGTTTTTTATAAACTTGTATTCCTTTTGTTTAACTAATGATCCAATGATGAAACCCTCGAAGAATCCCCTTGCTTTACCCCCCAGGAACCGAGACCAGCTTTTTGTTCATCCCATTTGGAGAATTTCACATAAAAGGTAGAGCCATTTGTTCCGGTATCGATGTCAATTCTAGCTTGGTGGCGGGCAGCAATGGCATAACAAACGCCGAGGCCGAGGCCAGTGCCATTGTCTTTCGTTGAAAAGAAAGGGGTTCCAAGCTTTTCAAGAACTTCGGGTTGAATGCCAGCCCCTTGGTCTTGTATGGCTAGCACGGCCTCATCTTTATCGGTATAGGTTCGGATCGTTAACGTTTTGCCAGGCTTCATCGCCTCTAAACCATTTCGATACAAATTTAATACTAATTGTCTAATTTCATTCCGATTCAGCAACAGATCAGGAATCTCTGATAACTCCAATTGAACTTGCTTGTTTTGGTTATAAGCATCTGCTTGCAATAATGGAGTGATGTCCGTTAGGATCGAATTAAGACTTAGCTTTTCTAAATCGGAAGACCTTGTGTTGCCCATCGATAGAAATTCAGTAATGATGGAGTTCGCACGATCCAACTCATCAATCATCAAGGTAAAAAACTCGTGATACTGGTTACAATCATCTTTCGTACTTAAAAGCTGCAAAAATCCGCGAACAGTTGTCATCGGATTACGAATTTCATGGCTGATCCCTGCTGCCATCTGCCCAATTAAATCCAAGCCAGATAAGCGCTTCATTTCCCGCTCATAATTTTTCGTCTCGGTAATATCACGGAAAAAACAACAAATTCCCTCACTAAATGGGTATACATGAACAGAAAACCATCCTTCTTTATACAAAGAAGGTGTCTCGAACGTTCTTGTCATCCTCTCAGACATGGCCAGTTGAAGTTCTTTGTACCAAATCGAGTCCACTACATTCGGAAAGACGTCCCAAACCTTTTTTCCTAATGCATCGTCAGCAGTCATACCGCCGGGAAAATAGGGATGATTGTTCAAGTAAATCACTGTCCAATCCTCGTCCACTGCTAAAAATCCATCAGAAATACTCTCAATGATATTCGTAATTTTTTCATTGGCGGTTGCCAATTCTACTGTTCGTTCGACAACCTTTTTTTCCAATAAGTCACGATGCTGTAATAATTCCTCTGTTAATCGATCTTTTTCCTTCTCCAACTCTTTCTGTATAGACAAAGCCTCTTCTAATTGAGCATTCTTTGTGGCTAGTGCATCCCGAGAATGTTCGAGCTCGGCATTCTTTATTTCCAATTCGTCGCGTGAACGTTTGAGAGAAATATGCGTCCGCACCCTCGAAATCAGTTCTTTTCGATTAAAGGGCTTTGTAATATAATCAACCGCACCAAGCTCAAATCCTTTGACAATATCGTCCATCTCACTTTTTACTGTTAAAAAAATGATTGGAATTTCATGAAACCTTGGGTCTGCTTTAATTGTTGCACAAACTTCATAGCCATCGATATCAGGCATCTCGACATCAAGTAAAATCAGTTCGGGAGAGTACATTTGCAGAAATTGATAAACCTCATGAGCATTTTGAGCAATCCCGAGCTCATACCCGCATTCAGCCATAATCGTGGCTAACACTTGAATATTATTCGGATTATCGTCAACCATTAACACTAAATTATTTTCCATTTGGTTTACCCTCTATTATTATTTTTTTCCATTTCTTTAAATGGAATTTAATTTTCACGATATCATAACAATTGGCATAGCTCAGCAATTCTTCTCCCTCGGCAATCATCCACTCCAATTGATGCTTTTCACCCAATGAAATCAGCGTTCCAGCAAAGTGTTTGACATGACTTATGATCAAGGAAGAGTTTAATTTAACCGTTAATGGCTTCAGTTCTTCTCTTATTTCATGTGTAAGCATGTCCGATTGAAACGACTTTTCCTCTTTTGACAGCGGACTGTCTGTTTCATTTTCCAAATGAAGATGTTTGGCGATTTTCTTTAACAATTGCCCAATATTGACAGGCTTAATCAAATAATCATCAAAATAACCCTCGGGCTTATCTATAAGAGTAGAGGCACTTAAGGCAATGATCGGAATATTGTTCGTTTCTAGCTTTTCCTTCAAGTTCCTAGCTGTTTCGAATCCGTCCATAACAGGCATAACTAAGTCTGTAATTACTAGATTTGGTTTTTGAGATTCACAGATTTTTAAAGCCTCATATCCATTTTCTGCCAATATGACCTGAAAGCCAAATGAAGTGAGCCATTCTTTTAATAAATATCGATTCGTCTCAATGTCATCAATAACAAGAATCGTTTCATTAGAAAACTTATCTTTCCAATGGTAATACAAATCAGTTTGTTCATGTATGTCACCCGTTGCAGCCACTTGGATATTATTAAATTGAATGAAAAACGTGGAGCCTTTTCCAACTTCACTTTCAACTATGATGGATCCATTCAACATTTCTATTAATCTCTTCGTAATAGAAAGTCCCAATCCAGTGCCCCCGTATTTTTTAATGCTTTGGCCGGATATTTGGGTGAACGCCTCAAAGATTCTGTCTTTTTCGTTTTCAGGGATCCCAATCCCGGTATCTTCAACGAAAATCTTGAGATCGATCGAACTAAGATCATGGGAACGAGAGGGGGAAACTTGTAAAGTAATCTTTACATGCCCTTTTTCCGTAAATTTAACCGCATTATTAGCTAAATTTAATAAAATTTGTCGGATTCGTACATCATCAAATAGAATCAATTCTGGCAAGTCATCCTGAACGTCGAGGATAAACTCAATCCCTGTATCTTGAACATTGTGTGTGAACATCGCTTGTATTTCTTTCAATATCGTTCTTAAGTTAATCGGTTTAAAGTGCAATTCAACTTTGCCAGCTTCGATTTTGGAAAGGTCAAGAATATCATTGATAATGGTGAGCAGATTATTTCCTGCCACGTTAATCGTTTGAATATAATTCTTTTGTTTATCGTCCTGAATGGTATTGGATAAGAGTTCGCTGAATCCAATGACCGCGTTTAAAGGCGTGCGGATTTCATGGCTCATATTAGCGAGAAATTCACTTTTCGCTTGATTGGCCTTATCTGCTTCCAGTTTCGCACATTTTAATTCAAGATTGGTTTTTTCAATTTCTGCTGTTCTTTCTTTAACTTTATCTTCAAGATGGTGAATATGTTTATCCAGTTCATCTGCCATTTTGTTAAAGGCGCTGGTAAGATTGCCAATTTCATCATTCTTATACACCTTCGCTCTTTGGCGGAGATCCCCCTTTGAAAACTTCTCGGCTGTTCCGATCAGTTCATTAATCGGTTTTAAAATTACATCCGTGCTTTTTCCATAAATAACAAATGAAAGGAGCAGAGCAATAGCAGATAAAAGAATAGCGGTCTGAATGTTTTGGTTGATTTCCGCTGTGAATATCGTGTCAGGAATGGCGGTAATAATTAACCAGTCAATCCCTGGATGTTTGTATTCAGTTAATTTAACATGTACCTCTCCATTGTTCACTTCCTGGATGAAATCCTTATTCGATGCATTCTCTTTATAGGCTTCATAAGCAGCTACAATCGCATTGTTCTTGATTGAATGGACGGTCAACCTCTCATAAGTTCCATCGGAAAGAGGGGTGAAGTTAGGGCTACCCAGCGAATTTCCTACTAGTTCTCCTGTATTTCGATCAATAACAAGAGCCGTTCGCGTTTTATCCTCAAGAGTTTCTTCTAAAAATCGGTTTAACTTTGTTAACGTCATCGTTGCCCCTAATACACCTTGTAGACTCCCATCGTTATTAAAAATGGGGTAAGCAGATGTAATAGCAAGGTCATTATTCACAAAATGTTTGTACGGCTTGGAAAAGATCGGAACCCCCGTCTCCTTTGCCAATTGATACCACTCTCTCGTCCGAGGGTCATACTCGCCAAAGTCCTCCACAAGTCGGCCTTTGGTCAAGTCTTCATTTGTAGAATAATAGAATGAATGTCCGGCTGTTCCAGGAGTACTCTGATAAATTTCAATTTGATCGTTAGAGTTTCGACGGGCTCCGTAATACTCCCCATTTTCTAAACCATAGCTAAAGCTATAAATTTCTGCGTCACTCGATTGGATTGTGCTAGCAAAATAAACATCCCGTTCTTTGTCATTATTAAAATCGATTAAATTATTTGCAATGATATGATCGTTAAGTTTATTAATATTAATGGGAATGTGTAAGAGCGTGTCGATTTCATTAACGATATCTTTACTCGCATCATTCTCCATTTTTTCAATAATAATATTAGAGGATTTGCTCCAACTAGTGAAAATAACGGAACTGGCCGCAATCAAGGTGGCGACCATCAGAATTACAAAAGATGCACTGATTAAAAAGCGAATGGACATTGCTTTCCTCATGGTTTCGACTCCGTTTCCGGTAATGAAAAGTTTGATTACCTTTAATATACTGGCAATTTACAACCTACTGTGTCAAAGGTTGTGTCTAAATTTGTAACTTTATTAGAGTATATACCAGAACACAAAAGTTTTTTGTCGAACTTTGTAGAATTTGAACAGATTATGAGAGAAAAAGGTTTTCCAAATTCTGAAAGTGGGGAAAGCCCCAGCCCAGTAGCACCCATTATCAATCAAACGTTTGATTAAATAATCCTTTCCGTTTAGACCTTCAGACCGCAACTGAGGAATGATTGTGGATAAGTTCTGAATGGGTCCTATTTACGGACAAGATCAGAGGAAAAGACGTGGATAAAGTCCGAATGAGGCCAGTTTACGGACAAGATCAGTGGACCGAATGTGGATAGAGTCCGAAAAGAGCCAGTTTACGGACAAGATTAGTGGAAAAAATGTGGATAGAGTCCGAATGAGGCCAGTTTACGGACAAGACCAGAGGAAAAGACGTGGATAAAGTCCGAATGAGGCCATTTTACGGACAAGACTAGTGGACCGAATGTGGATAAGGTCCGAATGATGCTAGTTTACGGACAAGATCAGTGGAAAAGACGTGGATAAAGTCCGAATGATGCCATTTTACGGACAAGATCAGTGGACCGAATGTGGATAGAGTCCGAAAAGAGCCAGTTTACGGACAAGATTAGTGGAAAAAACGTAGATAGAGTCCGAATGATGCCAGTTTACGGACAAGACCAGAGGAAAAGACGTGGATACAGTCCGAATGATGCCATTTTACGGACAAGACTAGTGGACCGAATGTGGATAAGGTCCGAATGATGCTAGTTTACGGACAAGATTAGTGGAAAAAACGTAGATAGAGTCCGAATGATGCCATTTTACGGACAAGACCAGAGGAAAAGACGTGGATACAGTCCGAATGATGCCATTTTACGGACAAGACTAGTGGACCGAATGTGGATAGAGTCCGAATGGATCCAGTTTACGGACAAGATTAGTGGAAAGAATGTGGATAAGGTCCGAAAAGAGCCATTTTACGGACAAGACTAGTGGAACGAATGTGGATAGAGTCCGAATGGATCCAGTTTACGGACAAGATTAGTGGAATACTTATGAAGACTATCTGAGCACGCTCTCCTCTAGGTATAAATCAAGTAAAATCTTCGTCAGTTTTGTTGAAATAGACACACAAGTAGAAGCGTGGAGAATGATTAAACGAATCCCCAAGCTTCTTATCTTGTTTGTACTTTCATAGAGAACTCGGTAAATCCAAAGAGAGATCCCGTTTTCTTCGCTTATTCCATGTTTGAATAATTATTGGAAATGGTTTGAGCCTCTTGTAGTTCATCTTGTGCTTGCAGGATATCTTCCTGTTCTTTTTTAACTTCACCTTGGGCATGAATTAATTGTTGTGTAAGAGACTGAACCTTTTGCTGAGCTTCAAGCAATTCTTGTTCTTCTTCCTGTAAACGTTGATGGGCTGATTGAACATCTTGCTGTGCCTTTTGTAATTGTTCTAAGTGATCGTTGTGCCTCGTCATAAAAAAGCCTCCATCTCTATTAATTGAAATGATTCCCATCTTTATTTTGTGCAAATGGTAAAAGTTTATGCCCTAATAAATAAGTTAAGCCTCCCTGCGAGCATGAAATTCATTACGGTATTGTATCAAGCGAGTGCAGTTTTCAACCTAAGCGATGTTTAGGTGACCGAATGTGATTCAAATAGATATAGGTCGCTGGATGGAAACAGATTCTTCCTTTATTCTTTACGGCATGTAATATTGAAATAGTTAACGAACATTCACTATTGCTAAAATCAAATGACTTTAATTGGTTTCCCATCTAGACGATGCTAATATATAACCTCGTCACTAGTTATTAATCCCAAAAAAATCCCAGTCAAATTTTTAAAAAGAGAATAACAATAAAGGAAGTTGACTTCTGTGATTAAAATTGGTATAGTAATAATTGTTACCGGTGTTTGGAATTAGTTCAATTAAAAAAATTGATTGTTATGCGCCAGTAGCTCAATTGGATAGAGCGTCTGACTACGGATCAGAAGGTTATGGGTTCAACTCCTGTCTGGCGCGCTTGTTTATTAACGGGAAGTAGCTCAGCTTGGTAGAGCACTTGGTTTGGGACCAAGGGGTCGCAGGTTCGAATCCTGTCTTCCCGACCATATCAACTTAAATAATATTATCGCGGGGTGGAGCAGTCCGGTAGCTCGTCGGGCTCATAACCCGGAGGTCGCAGGTTCAAATCCTGTCCCCGCAATTTGGTCCGGTAGTTCAGTTGGTTAGAATGCCTGCCTGTCACGCAGGAGGTCGCGGGTTCGAGTCCCGTCCGGACCGCCATACTAAGTTTTAGAAAATCATCTGTAGGTATGCACTTCGATTCCTACTATTTGTTTAATAATGACATGGCGATTGTGGCGAAGTGGTTAACGCATCGGATTGTGGTTCCGACATTCGTGGGTTCGATTCCCATCAGTCGCCCCATTAAACGTCATTTAGAGGCAGTCTCCTTCTTAATAAGTGTGGGGTCCATGCCTAAAATTTAACTATTTAGTAGGGGCAACCTAGTTAGATTGAGCGAGCTAAAGTATTTTCTATTTTTTGGCGGCATAGCCAAGTGGTAAGGCAAAGGTCTGCAAAACCTTTATTCACTGGTTCAAATCCAGTTGCTGCCTTCATATGTAAGCTAGTCTCTACTTAACGTAAAGATTAGCTTTTTTTTGTGATTGCAAAAGAATATCCAATAATATATCTGTTATAAATGAAAACATCAGCTATATTGCCACTTTTCACGATTATCTTTTGAATACGTATTTCTTAGAAAATCTACCGGATTTTCCTTGTGACGACCGCCTGCTGCCTCTTAAGGCATATTTTCTAGAAGGACTGTTAGGAGATTCCTCATTTTCCATGTGTTTGTTAGAATCCCAAGTGTACTCCGTTTTCTTGTCGTATTCCTGCTTTGTCTGTTCCTGTTTTCTATAGATGGAATTGATTCTTTCCATAATGGAGTCCACACTGTGTTGTTCTCTTGATTTACTTTCATCTCTAACCCCAGGCTCGTTACTACTATCCAGGTGTTCCTCGAATATATCTACGATTTCTACAATCTCTTCGATATCTACATTACGTCTAGAAGGACGTTTATATCGAGTATACTCGGGGGTCCACACATCATCCTCATCATAACCTTTTTCGCCAGACTGTTGTCCTACATAATTTTCATCATATTCATTTTCGCCAGACTGTTGTCCCGCATAATCCTCATCATAACCATTTTCGCCAGACTGTTGTCCTACATCATCCTCATCATAACCATTTTCGCCAGACTGTTGTCCTACATAATTCTCATCATAATCATTTTCGCCAGACTGTTGTTCCGCATAATGCTCTTCATAGCCATTTTCGCTAGACTGTTGTTCTGCATAATTCTCATCATACCCAGTTTCGCTAGACTGTTGTCCCGCATAATTTTCACTATAACTAGTCTCGATAGACTCTTGTCCCACTTGAGCCCAAACTTGAAGCACTTCGGATGCGACTCTTTCCCATTTATATAATGAAAGGGCAAGTTCTCTGCCTTTTTCGCCCATTTTCTTCATTAACGCCTTATTTGATAAAAGCGTAGTGATTTTTTCCTCAAATTCTGCTGGGTTTTCAGGAGTTTCTACGATTAAGCCATTTTCACCTGGAGAAACGACCTCGGGATTTCCGCCTCTTGCAGTCGTGACAATTGGCAAACCTGCTGCCATTGCTTCGTAATGAACCCTAGCCACTGGCTCTTGCCACACCGACGTACAAACAAATAAATCCGCAGCCGCATACCAATTTTGGATTTCGCTAGGGGAGACAAACCCTGTTGCAACAACAGGCACAGGCACCTTTTTCGCCAAGGCTTTTACGTATGCGATATAATCGGTGATTTCATCTTGGCTGAACCATTTGCTTCCTACGATCACTAATGCCAGATTATCAAATTTCTTAGAAAGTGCCGGTAATGCTCGAACGAGTCGATCTACCCCTTTGTTAAAAGATAATCTGCCCGCAAATAAAATAACTGTTTTGTTTTCTAACCCATGTTCTTTCCTGATTTGACTCCGAATACTTCGCATGTTTGGATGATCTCCAGGTAAAAATCGATTGGCGTCTACACCAGAATAAATATGCTGAAGTTTTGGAGCCGCTTGTGGATATAAGTTTTTAATGACATTGCCAACATATTTGCTGATCGTAATGATTTTGGATAACTCTGCTATAGCGGCGCTGGCCTCTTCAGGATTAATTTTCTCAGGAGTAAACATATCGTTATGCATACTAAGAATCAGTTTGGAATAAGGTGCTACTTTTCGAACCGGAAGAACGAGGCGAGGCCGATTGAACATATGAATATAATCATACTGGTTGGATTGAAGGTAGCGAACGACTTCTTCTTGATACACATCAAAAGTACTCCCTGGGATCCGTACATATTTGACGCCCTCAATCGTTTCCGTATCAGGAAGGGCAGGATGGTTAACCCCCAAAACAGTAATATCATGTGCTTTACTTAAAATAGGCAAGATGCCGGCAATATAGGTTTGAATCGCTCCGCCATATACGGGAGGAACGGGCAGTTTTTCTGTACAAATCATTAAGATTTTCATTAGGCTTTGACTCCCTTCCAGTCATTTTTAATTTCATCTAATACAGGCCATTTAGATTCTTCGAGTTCCACAATCGATTGAAGCATGGAAGCGGTTCCCTCGTTAAGGAATACTTCCGGCTCATAAACCATTTCCTTGATATTTTTATAAAATTCGTCTGGGAGGGATAGCTCAATCATCAAAATGTCATACAATTCGGGTGTAATCGGATTCGTTTCGTGATAGGCGTTAATCATTTCTCGAATCCAGGAGGCATCCCATCGATTGAGACCTGACATTTTTCCTTGAATTAGTTTCCGTAAATCACGGATGGGAAGATCATAGGCAACTCCATCCAAATCAATGACCCACATGCCATCGTCAGCCTTTTGACCATTTGACCAGCCATAATCTTGGTGAACGAGACCCCAATATTCATTTCCTTTTTGCACCAAGTCAAAATAAGGCGATTGGTTTAACCTCTCTAAACTGTTTCTAGCTTGTTCTTCAAATGTATCCAGAACCTGTAATAATAGGGAACTGGCTGGCAATTCAGGATATGCCAAGGCAATATTTCTAAACCAATCCATTTTTCGGATCATTTTTTCATATTTCTTTGGCCATTTCGTCAACCTTGTTGCTACTTCTGCACCTTTTGGAGGAATATAACCTTTAGTCAAACGGTGGAATTCACCAAGAGCAGAAACGAGCTCCTTTGTGCCCTCTAAATCATCTGATACGGGTGTCAATGATTGGATCCATTCTGCAACAAACCATAGTTTTCCACCAGCTTCCACATAATTCTGTCCATCCTTTGTTTTAACAATCGGTGGAACTTTCGCCTTCTGGACATCCACTAAATATTCTTGTGCACCTAAACTAAACAAACTTCTTGCGGGTCTTCGGTGTAGTAACTTTAAACTCTTTGGTCCTGCGCTTGTTTCTACTCTCCAAATGACTCCTCCTTTAAACGGTTTGGTCGCCATGACCTCCATACTTTGCCAGGAAAAGTCGTAGTGTGTAAGGACCTCTTTTCCGATTTCTGTAATATAGTCCGGTACAAATAGGTCGCCATGGATGGTTGCATCCATTTCCATTGCCCATGGGCCAATTAATAATTCATCCAACACAATCCCACCTTCAACACATAATTAATTAAGAGCCTTAGATTGGTACATTTAGGAAAAGTTAATGACCTGGCTCTTTTGCATTTTATGTTGTCACCTTAGGATTGCTTGGACAGGTTCATTAGGTAGTAGTCAAAAATCTTGTTCTTAACTCGATTCAACGGAAGTCTTCCACATCTATAAGTGCGGGTTAATGCCAAAGGGTCATATGTTTCATTGGGGGGCCAGCCCCCGTTGAATAGCCTGGGCCTCTGGTAAGATTTGTGAGTTTTTAACGTTTTTGATCAAGCGAGTTCGACGATAGACACAATTTCCTAGTCAGGACAGATATTGGGATAAGCCTTACTGAAGCAAGATAAAATCAAGGTATAAATTGGGTGGGACGAATTCGATCATGATAGACGAATGCTTATACAAATGGATTTTCAAAAGCATAGGATACAAAAGTAGAAAAAAGGAGGAGTATTATGCAGCAAAAGGATAAGCCCGTCTTAGTGACTGGCAGTGCAGGATTTATCGGATTCCATCTATCGGAGCGCTTACTTAACGAAGGCTATCATGTTCTCGGATTGGATAATCTTAATGACTACTACGATCCCCAATTAAAGCATGACCGATTGGACGTATTAAAAAAGCAGCCCAACTTTACTTTTATAAAAGGCTCTCTAGAAAATCTTGAATTACTTGAAAGCCTTTTCGATCAATATGATTTAGAGGTGGTTGTCCATCTTGCGGCACAGGCAGGGGTTAGATACAGCCTTACAAATCCGCACGCGTATATCCAATCAAATCTTGTGGGATTTACAAATTTGTTAGAATGCTGTAAAAAACATCAAATTTCCCATTTTATTTATGCCTCATCCAGTTCCGTTTATGGTGGAAACAAGAAGATTCCATTTTCAGTCTCAGATCGCACCGATGAGCCTGTAAGTTTATATGCAGCAACGAAAAAGGCCAATGAACTGCTAGCCCATACGTATAGCCATTTATATCGCTTGCCGACAACGGGATTGCGCTTTTTTACCGTTTACGGACCTTGGGGCAGACCAGATATGGCGATCTATTCTTTTACGAAGGCGATGATCGAACAAAAGCCTATTGATGTTTACAATTACGGGGATATGCAACGGGACTTCACTTATATTGATGATGTCATTCAATCTATTTTTCTATTAATAAAAAAAGGTCCTCCAAAGGATCCTTTATACAAAGTTTATAATATTGGTAATAATAAGCCCGTCCAACTTAACCACTTAATTCATTTACTAGAAAAAGAATTAGGCATAAAAGCGGAAAAGAGATTGTTGCCCATTCAGCCTGGAGACGTTCATAAAACCTATGCTGATATTGATGAATTAATAGAGGATATTCACTTCCAACCAAATATTTCGATTGAAAAGGGGATTAAAAGGTTTATTCAATGGTATAAACAGTACTATAACCCACCAATGTCTTAAAGTCACTGGTTTTAGGTTGATACTTACGCCTCTTGACCATAGTGGCAGGGAACACATAGTCTTACTATCAAAAGGAAGATCTTTGGGACAGGATTCGAAGATTAAAAACAAGGAAAATGTTGCACATAAAATATTACATTAAGCGGTATTCTAAACTCCCAAATGTAATATTTTGCGAACTGAATAAATGTTTATCAGGCTTAACCGGCAGTAAGACTCCCACCTCAAGATTCTGATAGGTGGGGGATCAACTGCCCGTAGAGCTCCGGAAGCTGAACACAGACTAAATACACCTACGGCAAAGTCTGTGTGACCAGCAAGCTGCAGGCCTCGGGCTTTCCATCAGTTGGGGATGAAAGAAAACTCCCGCTGAATAGAAGCTTCACTTTATGGGTAAAGTAGTTGATTGCTTTACTTCATTTTGTAAGGAATGTAAGGCTTCTTTTCCAAAGAAGGCCTCAGACTTTTGGGATATTTCAATTAACATTTCATTATTTTTCAATAACGTCTTACGAATCAGTCTTATCAATAGGAGGGCATCTCCTCCAGTAATTTGCTTAGCTACACGTTCAAGCAGCACTTTTGCATCAACCGAATATTTGTGGGCAAAGTTATGACACATGATCATATTCTTCCGAAGGCCATCAGAATATTCTCCTGAAAAAGCTCGGCGAATACATCCCCGAATTCCAGCATGTCCGTATGATATTTCAGAGACTGCTCGATAAAAAAGAACCATTCCATCTGTATGACTTGATTCCGGGTGTAAGCGCAGCTCACTAACTAGTGAGGCTAAATGTCGAACAACCACCTTAGCTGACTCTGTTGCGTTCCACCACTCTAATAAACGATATTGATCTTCTTCACTCATACTCAGCGTTTGTGTGTATGGCATGATTTCCTCCTCTTGTTAATCTTCTTAAAGTCGCGGGATTGCTTGAACGTTTTTTATCCTTGAACGAACCATTTCCCATTCAGAACCTAGAAGCATTTGACCAAGTCTTATGGCTTCTTTAATTCTAATGGAAATTTGATTATTTAAATATCGACTGTGCCCGACCAGATATAACATGTCTGTAGATGCCTCTTTAACAGCTAGTTCAAAATTAGGGCTTAATTGTTTTTCACTAATCCGTAAAGTATCTAGGTCAAACACCAGCACCTCTTTTGCGAGAGGAATCCGCTCTCCACTAAGTAGTCGTTGAATGGTTCCTTGAGCTGCATCAAATCCATATCCGATATCTGCTACAGAAGCATGATATGGATTAAGTCCAGGGGCAGTTCGTAAGGAAGGAATAGAGCGAAAACCCGTAGTAATGGAGCATACGACTTCTTTAGCAGCCATTCCTTTCTCTAATGCAGAATGGATAGCATGAAGATAAAAGATTCTATGGTCGGAATTCATATCCATATTGGGAGTTGTCATTAATTTAATCCTCACCTTTAAAAGAAAATTTTTCCTAAATTTGTAGGATAAGGACCTAGTTACACTAACTATAATGTCAAAATAATAAAAAACGCTTCTATTCACAAAAGTAATGGAGCAAGACCATTGTCAGTATTTAACCGGGACTAGTATTGCCACTGTATTTATGTGAATGGGGATGAATACCATTTACCGTTGTAACTCCGCGAAAGTTATGATAATGACCTCCCTCAGGCAAAGGAATGGCTGGCCCTGTAACACCCCGAATCTCATGTCTATGTCCATCGTTGATAGCAGTAACCGTCATATATTTATGTGTATGTGGTACTCCAGTAGGTGCTGGTTCAGTTGTGCCAGCATACCTATGATCATGTCCATCATTAACAGAGGTAACCCCTGAGAAATGATGCCTATGAACGGGTCTTCCATCCCAAGAAGTAAGGTATAAAGCATGCGAATGTTCACCGTGTTTATTTAAATCAGATGACTCAATGATAAAACCAGTAACAGGTATCTCCATTAGGCTCACCTTCCTATTTATGTCGTCGAAAGAACATATGTTGATAAAGAAAAAATATGACTAAGGATTTAGAGCTTAACCAAAAGCAAATTCCTCTAGGTTTGGAGTCATGAGTTTTCTTGGTTTATGAAAAAAAGGTTGTAGCAAAATGTTTGTCATACTATTAATTACTAACTCGTCTTGTCTTGATCATTATGTAAATGAGGATGAGCGATGGTTACAGTTACTACACTCCATATATTATGAAAATGGAAGGGGAAGGCTGATTGTCGAATTTAATGTTTATGCTCATCCTCTAATCTCTACTAATTGACAGGTGTTTTCCCATTTAAAAATAGTAGCGTTCGGAAAACAAAGTAGCAATAATGATATAGGACGTAAAGAAAGGTCTGTGTCATTCTCTGTGAACATACTTAAAGAAGATTCCTAAAAGATACGTCGTCTTCCCCTAAAAGAGAAAATAGCAGCTACAAATACAAATGAAAAAAACCTTCTTCTACCAAATCCATCTCGGATAAAAACACCCCTTGGTGGATCTACTCCGTCCATAACTCCTCTAAACATTCTACCGTCTCTTCCATGAATAACAACTTCATGACCTCTGTGTCTCATAAGTCTATGCATTTTGTTCCCCCCTTTCCTAATGATAAAATTTAAAGTTTTTTATCAGGCTTAACAGGCAGTAAGGCCCCTACTGATGGAAGTTTCATTTGATAGACGGGTTGAAGAATAGATCGGGTCCTTTTCTGTAAATCAAAAGAGAGGACTCTAAATTTCTTAGAATCCAACTCAACTTTTTCCGGAAGATAACAAAAACTTAATAGCCGCTCATGAATTGAGTACCAACAATAATCAATAGGATGAAGAGTACAACAATTAATGCAAAACCAGAACCACTGCTGCACCCGCCGCCATATGACATAAACTTCCACCTCCTCCTTCACTAGACTTAAGATAATATATGTAATTTTTTATAATTTGAAATGGACAAGCATGGATATGTTGTCAATTTAGGAAAAATCATGTAAATAAAAGGGGACAGAAATGCTAGAAAGGGGTAAAAGTGGATTCTATCAAAGTCAAATGTCACAGTTTGAGTTATTACACAAGAGAATACTAACCCTGTTATTTAGAATACAAGTTGAAAAAAACGTAGTTAAGAAATAAATATTTATCAGGCTTAATGGGCAGTAAGACTCCCACCTCAAGATTCTAAGTATAATAAAAGAAAATAGACGGGTTAAACTACCCGTAAAGCTCAGAAAAGAAAGAACACAGACTAAATACGCCTGTGGCAACATCTGTATGAGCCGTGCCTAAAGGTTTCCATCAATGGGGGATGATTGAACCCCCCCCTGATGGAAGTTTCACCTTATTGCTATATACGGATACTTGTCCAAACATTAGTGTAATAAGATTTATCAAGCTTAACGGGCAGTAGGACCCCCACCTCAAGATTCTAAGTATAATAAAAGAAGATAGGTAGGGGGATGAAAGAAAATCCCTACTGATGGAAGTTTCCACTTTATAAGTCCTAATTAGAAGAGGGATTAGGGCGCCAGGCAACTTCCAAAAAGTGCGTGGGTACCTGGCGCCTTGTGATCATCACATGGAGATTGCTCTTCTAGCAAGCTTCATATCATTTTGAAGAAGCTTATTTAAATCATAAGATTGGTACAGCCCATTTCTATACATATAATTGAAGATTCTTTCATGACCATTGATGGCCAGATTTAGTTGTTTCTTTAGAACCGCTCTTAAAGCCGGTGTAGCTGTTTCTGTAATGGCTACCCCATAGTTCCTTACGGCCGTTTTTGAGAAGGCTAATAAATCCCCTGCCAAGAAGCTGTCTGTAACCCGGTATTCATTTGATTCACCAGGGTGGGGAGCCGCAGGATAAAATTGAAGCAGTTCTTTTAAATTCATTTGTAGTTCTTCAATTGTTTGTTGATAAATCCTTTTCAAGTTAGAGTCCTGTATATTCCCTAATCCTGTTTTTAGTTTCATGAGTCCGATAGATTGAAATGCGACTAACTCATGCATTTCGAGGGTTTCATGCCATGCAAGGGTTTTTGGGTTTTTATGGTCCAACATCGATCTCTCCTTTTTCATTACTGCACTTAGTTTATGTGATTAGAGAAAATTAGGTACTTATCCTAATTAGAATGGGCGCAGAATAGCTAGTATGGCATTATGTATAAGGAGATCCTAAGCGTTCTTGAACGTTAAAACCCTCACCCATAGGGAAAACTGTCGAAATATTTGGTACGGAAATTCTTGATGATTGTAAACGGTTTCAACTATAATTTAATTAGGAGGGATGGCATGCGTGGCCATCATAGTATATGGCGTAGGTGGGGCCAATACATGATAAAAGGTTATTCGGAACGATCCTAATGGCGCTTAAAGATCATCAAGAATAACGAATTTTTAGAGATAAATTTAAAAAGAGAATTTTAAAAGTTTAATATGTATGGAAGAATAATAGTTAAGGGGAGGTGAAATAGATGTCGAAGGAAAATAATAAATTAACGATTTTAGACTTTGTCATTGACGAGCGTTTCCATTTAAACAGTTATATTTCCTATTTGTTTTTTCAATTAACAAATAACAATTACCCGAAAAGAGAGTCATCATAACCGACGATGAGACTCTCTTTTTGTGTAATTGGTTGTAGTGTATTAACTATTTCTTAAAAAGCCCTGCATCCCTGGCTGCTTCAATGCTGTTTTTGGCAAATGTAAATGGATCACCAACGTTTTCCCAGTGCATATACATTAATCGCGGCTCATCAAACAGCCAATGGTTATGAAGGGCTGTAACAATAATCCCTCTTTTACGCAGTTCGGTTAGGAATCGATTGATTTCCTTTTGAAGAATAACTGTTTCTCCAAGGTTTAAAGTTTCGCCACCTTGATTATTTTCAAAGGAAAGTGCAAATGGAAGGGCAAGCGGGGATTGAGTTCGACGACCTAGGATCGTGGCATCAATGTTCCGAAGTCGCTGTACAACACAAGCAGGTGACGATGTAATCACATCTCCCCCCATGATATCTGCAAGTTTTTCACAAGTTGACCTATGTCTCCTGTGATCATCTTTGTGAGACCCCATATCGTGATGTTTCCTGTCATCATCTCTGTGAGACTCCATATCGTGATGTCTCCTGTGATCATCTCTATGAGACTCCATATCGTGATGTCTCCTGTGATCATCTCTATGAGACCTCATATTGTGATGTCTCCTGTCATCGAATTCTGACTCTACATCGAATTCCTCGCGAATGTTTTCCCGATCATGACGATTACGATCAGATCCAAAAAGAATACCATCCCAAAAATCTCTTCTTTCCACTTAAAATCCACTCCTTGAATTTAGTTATCTATATAATGTATTCAAGAATGGTGGACATGCTTGGTCATATAACTGAGTCAAACAAGAAAAGGCAATTGAGAATATTTAGGCACGTCACTTTGGTCTATATTTAGAAACCAAGTATAGTTTAATTTTCTGTTTCTCTATTCGTTGTCACGTATAGTAATAGATTGATTTCAATTCAATGGAAGCGGGTATTATACATATGTGGTATCTTATGTTTATAAGCAGTACATCGGAGGGAGATCAATGTTTGAGAAATTTAGAAAGAAAAGCCAAGGGCAAGAGCAACTTGAAGCAATTGAAGAGAAAGAGATTCAACTAAGCGATGAAGAAATAGTGGAGTTAAAGCGTGAGGCAGCAACGATGGATGAAGAGACCCTTCAAAAGCTTAGTAAGCATTATTCGGAGGACGGGCTTTGGAAAAAGATAAAGAAATACGCTAAAAAAGCGGGTTCATCAGCCGTATATGTCGTTCTACTTCTTTATTATGTGTTGCAAAAGAAAGAAGTACCTAAGAAAAATAAAGCGATTATTATTGGTGCATTAGGTTATTTTATTTTGCCTTTAGACCTGATCCCCGATGTAGCAGCAGTAATCGGCTATACCGATGATCTAGGAGCACTTCTTGCAGCTTTATGGCAAGTTTCGATGTATATTGATGATGATGTGAAAAACCAAGCAAAAGAAAAGCTCAAGAATTGGTTTGGCGAAGAGGTAAACACTGCGGAAATCGATGGGAAATTACAATAAAGTGAAACCTGTTAAGCCTGATAAAAATAAAGAAAAAGGTACTAAGTAACTCCAACTTTTTGGAATACGCCTAGTACCTTTATTTGTCTCTGACCCGGACAGTCAGCAGCATGATGAAGGAAATAATAACAATTGAAATCACCCACATCCATGCCAATGTCATATTGCCAGAGTCAATCGCAATATAAATTGCTGTAGGAATCGTTTGGGTTTCCCCTGGAATATTACCAGCGAACATTAAGGTAGCACCAAACTCACCTAATGCTCGGGCAAAGCTTAAGATGCTTCCCGAAATAAGCGCCTTTGAAGCGAGAGGAATCGAAATCAATAAGAAAACTCTCCATTCATTCGCACCATCTACCCTTGCAGCGTCTTCAATATCAAGGCTGACCTCTTGAAATCCAGATTTTGCAGATTGATACATAAGTGGGAAGGCGACAACGATCGATGCAATGACAGCCGCCCACCATGTGAAAATAATCGGCCCATCAAAAAGCCACTCTATTGCTTGTCCAACAATACTATTTTTTCCAAAAATGACTATGAGGAAAAATCCGACAACAGTAGGGGGGAGAACCATTGGGAGCATAAGAATGGTTTCCAAAACAGCCTTACCTTTAAAATCTCTTCTCGCTAAAAGTCGCCCAGCCAAAGTTCCAATGACAATCACAACCATGCCCGCAATTGTAGCTATTTTCAAGGATAACCATATGGGACTCCAAAAATCGTTACTTAATAGTAAATCCATATTTCTCAAATACCTTTAATGCTTCGTCATTTTGTAAATACTCGTAAAAATCTTTTGCAGCCTCATAATGCTCTGAATCCTTAATCACACCAACTGGATAAACAATCGGTGTATGTGTATCCGTTTCAGCAGTCGCAATGATTTCAACTTGATCAGAACCTAATGCATCTGTTTTGTACACCATTCCAGCTTCAACATTACCGGTTCCTACATAGGATAATACTTGACGGACATCCTTTGCATAAACGATTTTTGACTCAGCATCTTTCCATAACCCTATATTTTCAAGAGACTCTCTTGCATATTTACCCGCTGGCACGGTTTCAGGTGTTCCAATTGAGATTTTATCTATACCTGCTTTTGCCAGATCTTCAAAGTTCTTAATCATTGAACCCTCTTTTGGGACAATTAAGACGAGTTCATTACCTAGAAGGTCCATCCCATCCTCTTCTGCAATAACACCTTCCTCAACTAATAAGTCAAACTTATCTTCCGCTGCTGAGAAAAATAAATCTACTGGTGCTCCTTGAGAGACTTGTTGCTGCAAAGAACCAGAGGCTCCAAAGTTGAATCTTAACGTTACTTCAGGATGCTCCGCTTGATAGGCTTTTTGGATGACATTCATGGCATCCGCCAAACTAGCAGCGGCCGAAACCGTTAATTCCACGTTATTTTTACCTTCTGTTTCTTGTTTATCTGTATTTTTGTTATTCGCACATGATGAGGCAAATAGTAAAGCTAAGATAATGCTAGCGAATAGAAACCACCTTTTCATTTTCCACCTCTGACAAATAAAAATATTTCATTATCATTATTATAACGTATAAAAGAGCTTGAAAGATATAAGGTGAAACATGGTTATCATTTTAGACCAACGAAAAAGTTAATCTACAAATCATTTTAAGTGAAGGAATGACTTCAAACAAGTTCAGCATTTAATGAAATCTCTGTACAAAAAAGGTGTAAAGGCAGCAGATAGGGGGATTTTAATATGAAACTTTCCTTAGAAGATACTTGTTTATCTGCATTCGTCATAACTTGGAAATTTAGAGAAACTTTAAAAAAGATTAATAAAACCATCAATGAAACAAATAATACCTTTGTAATTAAAAATAAATTAAGGTGGTTTTATTATGTATTTTTATAAAGAGGATTTAATCAATATGATTGTTCCGGATCAACCTGATCCTGCCGCAGCTAAAGTATTACAAGAAACATTGGGTGGTCGTTTCGGTGAAATGCGAACGATGATGCAATTCTTTTTTCAAAGCTCCAACTTTCGCGGGAATGCAAAACAATACCGAGATTTAATACGAGGGATTTTTCTTGAAGAAATCAGCCATGTGGAACTTGTCCAAACAACGATCAATCAATTGCTCAACGGTTCAGGGGATCCAGGGGTAGGTGCTGCAGGTCCAGATGGTTCTCCGTTAGATGAAGCGGTGTTGCATGCAAATCCACATCACTACATAATGGGTGCGCAAAGCTCCTTGCCTGTTGATGCCGGCGGAAATCCTTGGACTGGGAATTATGTATACAGCCATGGGAATTTAATTAGCGATTTGCTTGATAACCTTGTACTTGAATCAACCGGGGTTTTACAGAAGACAAGAATCTATGAAATGAGTTCAAATAAAACCTTCAGAGAAACACTTGCTTTCTTAATTGTCCGTGATAATGCCCATCAAAATGCCTTTGCTAAAGCATTGGAAACGCTAGGGGTAAACTGGGGAAAAATTTTGCCGGTTCCAAATTATGATATTAATAAATATCCAGAGTGTAGAAAATATGTGGAAATGGGCTTCCACAATGCACAATTTAACTTCAGATTAGATGATACAAGAATTGGAGAGATCTTCCAAGGAGAATCGCCAAGCCGAGACGATGGGGAACTAAAAGTAGTGGACCCACCAGCAGGCTATCCAATTCCGATGATGCCTGAAATGCCAAACGAACACAGCCCAGGCTTACATGATTTAAACCAATAATGATCGACTGGCACCTATCCATCGTCTGGAAGGTGCCAGTCGTTTTTATCAATGGTTTATATGAATGTTCTTCGGAATTTTTTCGCCTGTTTTCGAAAAATAAGCCACGTGATTAAACTTAAGACGATTAGTAAACTTTCCAAAGTAAAAATATACCAAGGGTACGGACCGAGCATATCGAGTAAGCTTGGACTATTCGGTTTGTGGCGCAGGAACCAATAATTGCCATCAGCAGTCTTGTTCACAAATAAAATAAGAGGTAAAAGTAGATTAATAAAAATAATCACTTTTAATGATGTCTGAAATGTAGGGTAATATTTTCTTACCCAAGTAAAGTAGAGTGTAACCCAGACAACCATCATATGGGCATAGAAAAAGTGAAAAAATCGAAAGTGTGGAAAATCGTATGTTAGAGCCGGAGTAAAGATCGCCTGAGGTGCACCTAAAATGGCAATAAAGAATAAAAGTTCAAATACTAACTTTTTTCTCGTAAATAGTAAAATAATACTTAATATGAGACCAATATTACATAATTCTAACGGCATGGATCGGCCTAGTTTCCAAATACCATTAGTATACATCCAAAATTGATTCGTGATTTCAAATAAAATTAAAGAAATGGCTATGCCTACTTCCCAGCTTCTCCATTTCACACCACTCCATTTTTTTCGATTTAGGAAAATAACGATTGTGGTCAAAATAAAAATAGCTAATACAGCAAAGTGGCTTAGAGAAAACATATTAAAGTCGAAAGCCCGATTATCCTTGCTAAACCAATCCACGATTACCCACTCCTAGTAAAATGAATTTCTTAAGGGAATTATCAGGCTTTACGGGCAGTAAGACCCCCACCTCAAGATTCTGAGTAAAAAAAGAAGATAGGTGGGGGATCAACTGTCCGTAAAGCTCCGATTGGTTCAACTAACCATCAGTGAGGGATGAAAGAAAACCCCCACTGATGGAAGTTTCACTTTATGGAAAGTATTTTTTCCTATCTTTGGGATATTATCCATGAAGAGGAGGAGTTGGATGACGAAAAAAAGTCCAAAGAATTTTTCCTTGGACTTTTTACTCAGTATAAACTTTACATAAAATACAATCAGTTGTTGGAATGTTTGGGATGAGCTTTCTTGGCCTTTAAAGCCATCCAATAAAATAAACATAAATAAATAATATGTCCGGGAGTATAAAAGGATAAAACCAAACCAGGTAGCAACACGATTAAGCCTACTTTTAGATCACTAACGAAATCTTTTAATCTAGCTTTATAAAAGATCACACCGAAAAGCCCATAAAGAATGGGGAAAATCAGAACAGGGGCAAAGAAATAAGGCTGTTCATTAAAAATCATTTTATACAAATAAGGAAATAATAAATAAGATAAAACAAAAGACAGCATCATACGAATAAGAATTTTACTGCTATAAAAAGATCTTGCCATATGTTTATTCACCTTTTTTAAAGTAATTATGTATCTCGTTTGACTTTGAATTGGAAGGCCTCAATCCCCCCCTATTAATTTTAGTAGACCTCTTTTAATTTGAAATCGACTCCAAAAATCCAAAAGTTATTCCTTTGTTTTTACCCTATTTTAGATTGTTCAAAGCTCCTTTTTCTTAAAATTTATTTTCCTAAAAAAATATATATTCATTTCACATATCTTTTATGAATCGTTTAAAAGTAGATCATTATTTTCTGGAAGGCTTTTAACGGTTACCCCATCTTCTTATCCAAATAGGGCATAAATCCCTTGATAACCAAAAAATAGACCAAAGCCAATTAATGAAAGGCAAGAAGTAATTGAAATAAATTTGAGGCTTGTTACGGTTAAAAATCTCCGCAGGCCGTTCGTTAGCGCGGCTACAAGAATATCCCATAAAGCCAGTCCAAGAAAAATCATTGCACTATAAATGAGTAATTGCTCTGTTCCGTACGTTTGTGCCGTTTTAGCTAAAACAGAACCATAAATTCCGAGCCAGAAAAGAATGGATAAGGGGCTTGAGATCGACATCATAAATCCAATTAGAAAGCAACTTACTAATGAATCCTTCCCTCTGTTATCTGCAAGAGTAATGGAATGGAGTTTGACCAACCCTTCTACACCGGAATAAATCAACACGAATGCACCGAATAACCAAAGGAAAATTTGCACGATGGGAACTTCCAAAAATTGGACCATTCCTAAATAAACGAACAGCATGAAAAATCCATCAGCAATCATCGAGCCGACCCCGACAATCCACGCATGCCAAAACCCGTTTTTAATTCCTTTATCTAACCGGGCCGAATTAACAGGACCGATTGGTGCCGCTAAAGTAAATCCTAATAATATATAACTAAATAAAACGGTCAAACTCAAGTATGATCACTCCCGCCCGAGGCTTATAGAACAACTTGTACATTTTATGTGAAGGATGGAAGAGGTATGTAATGATTTTATTGAAAAAGGTGAATTTCTTTTAGAATCTCATTTTGTTGTTATAATACCTTTATGCATTACGAAAGAAGGAGTTCGTTTAATATGATACAAGCAATCGTCTTATTTTTACTCGCCGGAGTTGCAGAAATCGGCGGCGGCTATTTAATTTGGCAATGGTTAAGGGAAGGAAAGCCGCTTCTTTGGGGGATTTTTGGAGCGGTTACATTGGCCTTATATGGAGTAATCGCTACTTTTCAATCATTTCCGTCGTTCGGCCGAGTATATGCGGCCTATGGAGGAGTATTTGTCATCCTTTCCGTATTATGGGGCTGGGGAATCGATAAAAAAACCCCAGACTTGTACGATTGGGTTGGGGCTGGAATCTGTTTAGTTGGGGTAGGCGTTATATTATTGGGACCGCGTCAATAATGGTGGGAAAAAGCATTGTAATATGATCTCATTGTAAAGGTATATGATAAAATAGTATAAAGGAATTAAGATTGATTCAAAGGAGGTTAGATGATGGCAATTAGCAATAAAGAATTAGTTGAGTTGATCAATCAACTACCACAATCTGCTAAGAAGTCGGCATACGATTATTTAAGATTTTTAACAATAAGTCATACTCGTCCGGACTGGCATGGAATTATTGAATTAGAATCAGATGAAACCCCTTTGAGTAAGGAAGAAGAACGTCAACTTAAGTGCAACTCAGAATTCGTGTCTTGGGAGGAAGCTTTAAATGAGCTTAACTTACCAGCTGACACTAAGTCGTGAATCAATCAAATTTCTAAAAAACAAGAAAAATCAGTTCAACTGAGAATTACTAATGCTCTAAAAGGGTTGACAATTCAACCACCTTTAGGTGATATCAAACCTTTAAAAGGTCAAAAGGGATTGTTAAGGTTAAGGATTGGAACCTTTAGTACGATATTTGAAGTAGATCATAACGAGAAAATAGTTTATATCCTTACGATTGATAATCGTGGGGATGTATATAAATAACTAAATAGATCCTTAACAACTATTTTATTTGGCTGCATTTTTGTGGGGTATATCATGAGGTGTCAGGCACCATTCTTCTATGGGCTACTTGGCACCTTATTTTCTCTTGTAAATTTTACTAATATCCTTTACTATAAGAGATAGTCAATTCAATATATTGATAATCACTCAGTTTAATACAACTACATATAGTGTTTAGCCTTGCGATAAGATGCGAGATTCGCTTAATAGGGAATTCGGTGAAAGACCGAAACTGCCCCCGCAACTGTGAATGCTGACGAAATAAAGAAACCACTGTATAAGAGAGCTTAACTATGTTAGGTGCTTATATGGGAAGGCTTTAGAGTAGAATGAAGCATGAGTCAGGAGACCTGTCTTATTGAGATGAAAAGCAAAGGGTTGGGTGTACGAATATAGACAACCACAACACGCTTTTCTTCAGTTTCAACTTCTTCGGGGATGGAGGAGATGAAATGGTGGCTCAAAAAGGATCTGATTTCGTAACTCTATCGAATCCCCTTTTTGATGTTGTCATTTCTTCTTCCGCTCACATCCCTGAGCGGATTTTTTTATGGAAAAAAACGAAAAGGGGAAATGGTCATGAATGGGATCACACAAACGAAGGAGACTCTTTTATTACAAAATCTAGTAAACACGGCTGAAAAATATGGATTAGATACCGAGGAAATTCAGTCTTTTCAAGGGGAACAAAGAGAGGTAAACGAGCAAGCTCTCTATTATGCCTTAAATAAAATTTCGATGGATCAGCCGAACTGGACGTTTGTTGCGGCACATGCCCATTTAAATGAATTATACGAACTAGCTGCTTCAAATCGACGGTACAATCCTTCTGAAAAGTATGGCGATTTTTATGAGTTATTAAAGCTTTTAACCGATAAAGGAATCTATTCAAACGAACTATTACTCTCTTATTCGAAAAAAGAAATCACAGAGCTAGCCTCCGAAATCGATCCGGAGCGGGATCATCTGTTCAATTACATCGGACTATTTTTACTAGCTGACCGCTATTTGGCGAGAGACCATGATCGCAATCTTTACGAGCTGCCACAGGAACGATTCATGGTGATCAGCATGCATTTAATGAAAGATGAGGAAAAAACCCAACGATTACAATTTGTAAAGGAGGCTTATTGGGCACTAAGCAACTTATATATGACTGTTGCTACACCGACATTGGCCAATGCCGGGAAAAGTTTTGGTCAGCTTTCCTCCTGTTTCATTGATATGGTAGACGATTCACTTGATGGGATTTACTTAAATAACTGGGACACAGCTCGATTAAGTAAAGATGGCGGGGGTGTTGGGATTTATTATGGCAAGGTACGTGCGCTTGGATCGGACATCAAGAAATTTAAAGGAAATTCCTCAGGCGTTGTACCGTGGATCCGACTCATTAATGATACCGCTGTCAGTGTTGATCAATTGGGCCAGCGCCAGGGTGCAATCGCGGTCTATCTCGATATTTTTCATAAAGATATTATGAATGGCTTTCTTGATTTGAAAACAAATAATGGGGATGAGCGCCGTAAAGCCCATGATATTTTTACTGGAGTGTCCATTCCTGATTTATTTATGGAAAAATTACAGGAAAGAGATGAGAACGGAAAAAGCATTGGCAGGTGGCATACGTTTTGTCCGCATGAGGTTAAACAAATCATGGGCTGGAAGGATGAAAACGGAAATCCGCTTGGACTTGAAGATTTTTATGATGAAAAGGACCACAAGTATTTTTCAGAAAAATATCAGGAGGCCGTCAATCATCCTTTACTGCCACGAAAGACGTATCGTGCGATGGATATTATGGCTCGCATCATGATTTCGCAGCTAGAAACAGGAACTCCATATATGTTTTACCGCGATGAAGTCAATCGTCAAAATCCAAACAAACATGTAAACGGGAAAGGGCGCACATCGATTTATTGCAGCAATTTATGTACCGAAATTGCCCAAAACATGTCTGCAACGACGGTTGTGAACGAATATGAAAAGCATGGGAACATCATTATCGTACGAAAGCCAGGCGATTTTGTTGTTTGTAATCTTTCATCTATTAATCTAGCGAGAGCTTTTCCAGATGGGGTACTCGAACGGGTCATCCAGATCCAGGTACGATTGTTAGATAATGTGATTGATATCAACACAATCAAGGTAGGACAAGCGGAGAAAACGAATAAAAAATATCGCGCGATCGGTTTAGGAACATTTGGCTGGCACCATCTTTTAGCTATAAAAGGGATTTACTGGGAGACTGAGGAAGCGGTTCATTTTGCGGACCAATTATATGAAGACATTGCTTATTATACGATTCGAACTTCAAAGGAATTGGCAGCTGAAAAAGGATCGTACAGTCAATTTTCAGGATCTGAGTGGGAAACCGGCCGTTATTTTGATCGAAAGGGCTATGTGTCCGATCGCTGGAACCAGTTAAAACAAGAGGTTGCTGAGAACGGACTTCGTAATGGCTGGTTGATGGCTGTCGCGCCCAATTCTTCAACAGCAAAATTGGGCGGTTCAACTGATGGAATTGACCCGATTTATTCAGTGGAATACGCCGAAGAAAAGAAAAACTTTAAATTCAAAGTAACCGCCCCAGATTTAAACCATATTACGTACGACTATTATCGCCGCGCCAGACATGAGTTGGATCAAGTGTGGAGTATTAAACAAAATGCAGCAAGGCAAAAACATATTGACCAGGCCATCAGCTTTAATTTATACGTTAAGCATGATATTAAAGCGAAGGATTTACTCAACCTTCATCTTGAAGCATGGAAAAGCGGGTTAAAGACGACGTATTATGTCCGCAGTACATCTCAAACGGAAATCGAGGAATGTGAAGCCTGTCATAGTTGATTTTGAAAAGCGGAGGGCTTAACTAAAGAAGGTGTTCGAACCAAGGTATCATTTCGGACACCCGACATCATTTATTAACTTGATTTGTCAGAATCAAGGCATCATACGGACACTCGGCATCAGTTATCCGCTTGAGTAGTCCGAGTTATGGTGTCATACGGATACCTAGCATCGATTATCCGCTTGATTAGTCCGAATCAGGGCAACATACGGACCCTAAGCATGGATTATCGTCTTAACGAGTCCGAATTAAGGTGTCATTCGGACACTTGACATCAGTTATCATCTTGATATGTCCGAAACAGGGCAACATACGGACCCTAAGCATGGATTATCGTCTTAACGAGTCCGAATTAAGGTGTCATTCGGACACTCGACATCAGTTATCTGCTTGATATGTCCGAAACAGGGCAACATACGGACCCTAAGCATGGATTATCGTCTTAACGAGTCCGAATTAAGGTGTCATTCGGACACTCGAGATCTGTTATCTGCTTGATATGTTCGAAACAGGGCAACATACGGACCCCTAGCATCAGTTATCCGCTAGAGTAGTCCGAATTAAGGCGTCATACGGACCCCTAGCATCAGCTATCATCTTGATATGTCCGAAACAGGGCAACATACGGACCCCGAGCATGGATTATCATCTTGAGTAGTCCGAATCGAGGTGTTATTCGGACACAGAGTATCAATTATCTGCTAGAGCAGTCCGAATCCCGGTAACATTCGGACCCCGAGCATCAATTATCATCCTGAGCAGTCCGAACTAGGTCGTCATTCGGACACTAAGCATCAGTTACATGCCTGACCAGTCCGAATCAATGCATCATTCGGACAACATTTTAGCTTAAAGAAGAGGAGGACCTTATTATGAATGAAACCCTGTCAAAAATTAAATTACTAAACCCAGAGCATCCTAATAAATCTACTGGCATTATCAATGGACAATCTTCCGGGATTTTAAACTGGAATGATATTGCCTATCCACAAATGTACGATCTATATCAAACGTTGCTATCCAACTTTTGGAAGGCCCAGGAAATCAATATGCAGGATGATATTAAACAATGGGATTCACTTACCCCCACAGAGCAAGATGTTTTCCTGCGGATTAACACCCAGCTCGCTTCACTTGATAGTTTGCAAACACCGACGATGAGCGGGGTGATGGATTATGTAACGGATTCCAGCTTTAAAGCAATCTTTGCTGTGATTTCGCAGCAGGAGGCCGTTCATAATGAATCATACTCCTATATTTTAAG
Source organism: Niallia sp. XMNu-256 (assembly GCF_036670015.1). Lineage (NCBI taxonomy): Bacteria > Bacillati > Bacillota > Bacilli > Caryophanales > Bacillaceae > Niallia > Niallia sp. XMNu-256. The sequence goes on along the minus strand of NZ_CP137636.1, from coordinate 3,635,237 downwards.
TTCACTTGTGCCATTACAAGAACAAAACGATCGTTTTAATCAAGCAAAAAACGATCCAATGGTTCAAAGACGAAATGCGCTTATATTAGATGCCTATGACGGATTTCGAGATCAGCCAACACCGGTTAATCTATTTAAACTAGCTGTGAATTCAATCAATCTCGAAGGAATTTATTTTTACGCGGGCTTTGCCTTCTTTTACAATTTAGCACGAAGACAAAAGATGTTAAAAACGAGTACGATGATTAGTTATATTCAGCGCGATGAAATGCAGCATGCCTACTTTATATCGCAATTTATTCGGATCTTGTTGACGGAAAATCCGGAAATAAATACGAAAGAGAATATCGATTATATGTATGAAACCATTGATAAAGCGGTCCAACTGGAAAAAGAATGGTCTCAACTAATACTAAAAGATATCGATGGCATCGATTTGCGAGAATTTGAAAACTATGTGGAATATCTTGCGAACAAAAGATTTCGCCAGCTTGGCTTGAAAAATCTCTATCCCGAGCGAGAGAATCCGATGCCATGGATCCATGTGTTTAGCGACGAAATGATCAATGAAACGAAAACAGACTTTTTTGAGCAAAAATCCCGTACTTATACAAAAGTGACCCAGTCGAATGGATTTGATGAACTTTAATGAAAATCGCGATCGTTTATGCTTCACAAACAGGAAATACAGAGGAACTCGTGCATATTCTGTATAAACTTTTTCGAAAGCATGGTGTTAACGTAGAGGTATATAAGATCAATGAGTTTCCGCTGGATACCTTGCCTGATTATGATGGAATCATTGTGGGTACGTATACATGGGGGGATGGAGAGATTCCAACCGAAATGGCCTCCCTCTATCAAGCGTTTGAAAATCAGGACGTTTCCCATGTAACAACAGGCATAATCGGCACAGGGGATCGCTTTTATGCACACTTCTGCGGGGCAGTCGATCGGTTTCGAGACATGTTATATGTTCACACCCAACTTGCCGTCACGTTAAAAGTGGAGCTCTCCCCGCAAACGAGCGATAACGACAAATGCCATCGATTTGTGGAGTTATTTTTTAAAAGATGTGAATCCTCATTTGGTTCGCTTAATATCGATTCTGCTCTCCTTAATAGAGTAAAGCCTTGTTACAAATAAAACGTAACAGGGCTTTTTACTTGCTCATTAAATGGAACTGGGAAGATCATACTAGAAACTTTTTCGAAAAAGAAGGAATTTATTCCAATACATAGAATTCTTATAGATCTATATTAAAATCAAAATATTAAAATATTTCTGAAATAAACCAAACGGTCATTGTAGATTGATAGAGAACTTGATATAATACAGAAAAAAAATATTATTGTTATTTAACAGAGTGAAACAAATAACGTTAATGTTATATTTTTTTCTATTAAATATTTACAATATTCAAAATCATTAAAAAGGAGGCTAATGATGAGCACAAGTGTTGAACCAATCCAGACGTCAGAAGTTCAAGTAAAAATTGAGGATGTGTACAAGTCCTTTCCAAAAGGGAATCGAGAAAATCTAGTTCTTAGAGACATTAATCTCGAGATTAAAAAGGGAGAGTTTATTTCCTTACTTGGACCAAGTGGCTGCGGCAAATCGACATTATTAAAAATGATTGGTGGTTTGTTGGAAACGACTAGTGGGCAGTTAATGGTTGGAGATGAGGTGATTACTGGGCCGAGGAAAGAAATTGGCTTTATGTTTCAGAAGGCTGTGTTGCTGCCATGGAGAACCGTTGAACAAAATTTACTGCTGCCTGTAGAGGTTGCGGGAGGCAACATCGAAGCCGCAAAAAAGAGAATTGGCGAGCTCCTTGATTTAGTTGGATTGAAAGGGTACGAGAATTATTATACGAAAGAGCTTTCAGGTGGGATGCAGCAGCGGATTTCACTGGCGCGTACATTGATGAATGATCCCGATATTTTATTATTAGACGAGCCATTTGGTGCTTTGGACGAGTTCACTCGCGAAAATTTGAACTTCTCCCTTATGGAGATTGCCGAGAAAAGTGGCAAAACCGTCATTTTGGTTACCCATAATATTAACGAAGCGGTGCTCATGTCAGATCGCGTCATTGTCATGGGGATTAATCCAGGTCATGTTCTTGAGAACTTAACCATTGAAATACCAAAGCCGCGGACCGATCAGGTCATGGCTTTAGCACAGTATTCGGAGTATGTTCTCCACATTCGTAATCTATTGGGGGTGGGAAGATCATGAAAACAACAGTCGGAGATCAAGTAATCATAACGAAAGAGAAAAAAGCATTTAAACCCTTTTTGAAAAAAGAAGGATGGATTTCCCTTGGACTTTTAGTTTTCCTTTTGTCAATTTGGGAGCTTCTTAGTCGAATCGGAGTGTTCCATGAACTCATTCTTCCTGCACCATCACTCGTTGCAGTGGCAACCTGGGAATTGTTAACGTCATCATTTTTCTACTTACATTTTGGTGTCACGATGTATGAAACGATTGCAGGATTTTTAATTGGAGGCTTTTTAGCTATTATTCTAGGGATTGTCGTCTCATCCAACGCCATGCTTTATAAAGTATTAAATCCATTTATCGTTGTTTTCCAAGCGATTCCTAAAATTGCGCTTGCCCCGATTTTTGTTACATGGTTTGGATTTGGACCAACAGCAAAAGTAGTGATGGCCATTGCGATTTGCTTTTTCCCAACCTTTGTTAATACGGTCGTCGGACTGAAATCCGTGGATGAGGAAAGCCGACTATTATTTCAATCGATGGTAGCAAAGAAAAAGGATGTCTTTTTCAAGCTTTCATTGCCAACGGCCTTGCCTAATATTTTTGCCGGTCTTAAATCCTCTTTAACGTTTGCCTTAATTGGAGCGATTGTTGGTGAATTTGTTGGCGCAAATGAAGGAATGGGCTTATTGCTCGACACCTTTAATTTCCAACTGGAAATGGCCAAAGTGTATGCCTTAATTGTCATTTTATCTGTCGTTGGACTATTACTCTATCTCATTATTGAATGGCTTGACCGAAAGCTTATTTTCTGGGGAGATCACGATAAGATTATTTAACTTTAATCTGCAAGCAAATTTGTTTTTAAAAAAAAGTGTCAACCATGAGAATTTTAAATAAAAAGAGGAGGAGTCAATTTGAAAAGGATTGCATCGATTTTGATTTTACTATCATTACTTGTTCTTACAGCCTGTGGAAATTCAGGATCAACGGAGGTAAGTAAGACTTCAGACGGGAAAGAAAAGGTTAAGCTTTTACTAGCAGCCGAAGGAACAGCGATGTATTATGCGTATGTTGCACGGGATAAGGGATTTTTTGAAGAAGAAGGAATTGAAGTAGAACTTCTGCCAGGAAAAGGGGGATCCTATGTCGTTCAGCAAGTTGGAGCGGAAACGATTGACCTCGGCATTATTGCTGTTAATTCCGTATTACCTGCTTGGGATAAAGGAATTGATATTAAAATGGTTTATCAAGTAAATGTAACGAATCTGTTTGATTTTATGGTACCAGAAAATTCAAAGGTAACCGATATTAAGCAGCTAAAAGGCAAAGTCATTGGGGTAACAGATTTAGGTAGTGGTGAAGTTCCAATGGTTCGCTCGATTCTATCGAGTGCGGGCTTAAATCCGGACCAGGATGTAACCATTCGTGCCATTGGTGCAGAGGGAACATCCATTATAACCGCTTTTGAAAAAGGTGAAATTGATGCCTTTAGTGGAGGGGCTCACGATTTGATTTCCCTTTATGGGAGAGGTTTTAAATCGAAATCATTGCTTCCAGAAGAATATTTATCCCTTCCATCAACAGGAATTATTGCGAACGGGAAAATCATGAAGGAAAATCCAGAAGTAGTCGAGAAAGTTTCTCGTGCTGTCGCAAAAGCAACAGACTTTGCGATTAACGATCCAGATGCAGCCTATGCGGTTATGAAAAAAGCGGTTCCTGAACAATACACAGACGAAGAAATTGGACGTTTATTCCTTGATACATTTATTGAATTAACGAAACCAATTGAGCCTGAAAAAGGATATGGCTATATTTATGAAGATGCCTGGGCAAAACTTATCGAACAGTTTAGTGAAGGGGACGAACCAGTCATTAAAAATGAAGTGAATCTAGATGACTATCTAGACTCCAGCTTATTGGAAAAGGTAAACGAGTTTTAAAAAAAGAGGATAAAAACAGAGGTGCCAGGGTCCTTCCATTAGGTATTGAACCCCAAAAGCTAGATTATTTACTCTAACTAGTGGGGGGTGCAGTACCATTAAAGAAGAATTCTGGCACCTATTTTTAGTTTCCTACTTCAACTGCCTCTGGTCGAAAATCAATTTCAAAGCCAAGGTCTTTTAACATTTGATAATCTGATGAATTTTCTTGGCCTTCTGTTGTCAAGTAATCACCGATAAAAATCGAGTTTGCAGGATAAAGGCCTAGTGGCTGTAAACTGCGCAAGTTAACTTCTCTTCCGCCAGAGATACGAATCTCTTTTGTAGGATTGACGAAACGCATAAGAGCGAGTACTTTTAAGCAATAGCGAGGATTCAACTCCTTTGTTCCTTGAAGCGGTGTTCCATCAATCGCATTTAAAAAGTTAACCGGGATTGAATCTGCGTCTAAAGCTCTTAAACTATAGGCCATATCGATCACATCTTGCTTACTTTCCTTCATTCCAACAATTACTCCAGAACAAGGAGAAATTCCTGCATCTTTTGCAATGTTCACCGTATTTACTCGATCTTGATACGTATGGGAGGTAGTGATGGCTTCGTGGTGATTCTCAGAAGTATTGAGGTTATGATTATATCGATCGACTCCAGCTGCTTTTAATCGAGTCGCTTGTTCTGGCTTTAATATCCCTAGGCAAGCACAGACTGTTAGTTGATAGTGTTCCTTTATTTCTTGAACAGCTTCGACCACTTGATCGATTTCCTTGTTACTTGGTCCTCGGCCGCTAGCTACAATGCAATAGGTGCCAACTTTCATTTCATAAGCCTGCTTAGCCCCTTCTAAAATAGAACTTTTATCAAGCATTCGGTACTTTTCAATCGGAGCAGTAGAAATGCTAGATTGCGAACAATACCCACAATTCTCCGGGCAAAGACCTGATTTTGTATTAATAATTTTGTTTAATTTTACCTTATTGCCATAGTAATGATGTCGAATGATGTATGCACCATTCAGTAACTCAAGCAGTTCCTCATCCGGTGTATTTAAAATTTCCATTGCTTCCTCATTTGATAGTTCTTTCCCAGTAAGAACCTCGTTAGCAAGCTGTTTCCAATTTGCCATCTCGATCAAACCTCCCTATTTTTTTAAGCTTCTAATTGTAAATCTCTAAATCTACCTTTGGAGAATACGGTAACTTTTAAGCGGTGGGCAAACATCCCGGCAAAAACGCCTAAAATAAGATCCTTTGGCAGCGGAGCTAACATCCATAACCAAGCCATTCCATATGTAAATCCTTCAGGTGCATCGGCCCAAAACTTGTAGGCGAAATACATCCAATTCGTGCCAACGATATAATTAATCGCCGTCCCCACAAGTGCTGCAATGATATAACTAGAAACGTTACTTTTTCCTTCAACTATTTTGCCGATCACATAGGCTGCTAGAATAAAAGATAAAATGAATCCAAAAGTAGGTTTGATTAAAATACCTGGTCCACCGCCAAACTGGGCAAAAACAGGAACCCCTACAAAACCAATAAATGCATAAGCGCTCGTTGCAATCGTTCCTACCCGACTTCCGAGGATCAATCCTGCCAAAAGAGCAAAAAAGGTTTGTAACGTAATCGGAACACCGCCAACCACCATAAAAGGAATCAGCGTGGTAATATTTGCTCCAATGGCAATCAATACGACAAACATACTAGCTAGAGTTAACTCTAGCGTTCGAATCTTGCTTTTCATCTCTATCCCCCTTGAGAATGTTTTTATTTTTAAGATAATTGAAATGATTAACTATGTCAACTTAAATTTACAGAAGGTTAACATAAACCTTCTATGGAATCTCAAATATAGGTTTATTTCCCCTAGAAAATGGAAATAGGTGCAATTTCAGCCTAATTTGGTGCCATTATTGATTAATCTGGTGCAATTACGCTCCATTCTGGTGCAATTATCACCCGTTTTGGTGCAATTCCTCTAAAACGGAGAGACCTATGCCAGTTAACTCAATTTTTTTCCTCTAAAAGCTAAAATACGACCTATTCCTCCATGTATGTTCAAGAAAAGGTAACATTTATGTGGGATTTTGAAATATTAATAAATCTGTAATCTTATTAAACTGCAAAATATGGTAGAATTTATCTAAATATGGATATTTTGGTAAAAATTTCTATCAGAATAGCAGGAGGACAGAATGAAGAAATTAATTTTGCCAGGTTTATGCTTAGCGGTGTTATCCACCCCGGCTTTTGAAAGAGTAGTACAAGCTGAGGAGAAAGTTTCATCCGTTACAGTTTCAAATATGATTCAATATGTAAATGTAGATTCAGGGCGCTTAAACATGAGAGCAAGTGCTTCGACTAATGCTACTATTCTCGCAAAGCTTACAAATGGAACGGAAGTAAATGTTCAATCGATAAGCAATGGTTGGGCGAAAATTAGGGTAAATGGAAAAACAGGCTATGTCAGCACTTCATATATAACAGAAATAAAACCAAGTCATTCCAGTAAAACCACTGCCCCAGCTCCAAAAAGGGTGGAAGCAACAACCAAATATGTCAACGTTTCTAGAGATACGAATTTAAATTTACGTGCAAGCGCAACTACCTCATCATCGGTTGTAGCCAAACTACCAAGTGGAACACAGGTTACCGTCTACTCTGAACATTACGGATGGTCAAAGGTAGCAGCAAATGGAAAAGAAGGGTATGCTAGCACAAATTATCTGGCAAATACGAAGGTTCAGGGGGCCGAAGAGAAACAAACGGCACAAGCACCAAAATCAAATCCCCCTGTCTCTATAAAATATGTCGATGTCGGTGTTGGTACGAATTTGAACGTGCGGAACAGTCCATCGACTACATCAAAAGTGTTGACGAAGCTTAAGCATGGAACGGAAGTAAAGGTCCTCTCGGATCAACACGGCTGGGCGAAAATTGAAGCAGCTGGAACACAAGGGTATGTGAGTTCCCTCTATCTATCTAGTAATTCCAAGACGACAACCACTAAACAAAGCAAACCGTCAACGCCTGCGCAAACCATCACAACTCAGTATGTAGACGTAAATGAAAACATCCATCTAAATATGCGTTCCGGAGCGTCCACAAGTACATCTGTGGTAGCAAAACTAAAAGCAGGCACCCCAGTAGAAGTTTACTCCGTCTCAAACGGTTGGTCCAAAGTGAAGGCAAGTGGAAAAGAAGGCTATGTAAGTGCGGAATATTTAACAAAAGGTAAAACGGGGACAAGCACACCACCCCCCACAGCACCCAAGCCATCATCGACGACTCAATATGTAGACGTAAATGAAAACATCCATCTAAATATGCGTTCCGGAGCGTCCACAAGTACATCTGTGGTAGCAAAACTGAAAGCAGGCACTGCGGTAGAAGTCTACTCCGTCTCAAACGGTTGGGCCAAAGTGAAGGCAAGTGGAAAAGAAGGCTATGTGAGTGCGGAGTATTTAACAAAAGGTAAAACGGGGACAAGCACACCACCCCCAACAGCACCCAAGCCATCATCGACGACTCAGTATGTAGACGTAAATGAAAACATCCATCTAAATATGCGTTCCGGAGCGTCCACAAATACATCTGTGGTAGCAAAACTGAAAGCAGGCACCGCAGTAGAAGTCTACTCCGTCTCAAACGGTTGGGCCAAAGTGAAAGCAAGTGGAAAAGAAGGCTATGTAAGTGCTGAATATTTAACAAAAGGTAAAACGGGGACAAGCACACCACCCGCAACAGCACCCAAGCCATCATCGACGATTCAATATGTAGACGTAAATGAAAACATCCATCTAAATATGCGTTCCGGAGCGTCCACAAGTACATCTGTGGTAGCAAAACTGAAAGCAGGCACCGCAGTAGAAGTCTACTCCGTTTCAAACGGTTGGGCTAAAGTGAAGGCAAGTGGAAAAGAAGGCTATGTGAGTGCGGAATATTTAACAAAAACCAATCCAAAGCCAGAAGAAGTTCCAAACAAACCTGCACAAGACATAGTTAAATATGTAGATGTCGATCAAGGTGTAAACTTGAATATGCGTAACAGACCAACTACCAATGCTTCCGTGATGGTTAAACTAGCAAGAGGAATCGAAGTGAAGGTTCTTTCTGAAGAAAATGGCTGGACAAAGATAATCGCCTATGGGCAGGAAGGCTATGTTAGCAGTGAATATTTATCAAATGCTAAACCAGGCTCAACTAAAGAAACTGAAGCACCGACTACTAATTCGCCAACTGATCAGAATTCTACCAATCAAGAGGGGTTTGAGGCAGATCCAATCGCTCCGAATCATTCGGAACCAACTTCCGAGCCAGATTTAACGGTTCCGAATGAATCGGAATCAGGTTCTGAAGTGGAAGTAGGAGATGAGACTCAAGAAGAGACGGACACGACATCCATTCAATATGTAGATGTTCCTTCAGGCTGGAATTTGAACTTGCGAGAAGGCCCATCAACAAGCACGAATATTTTAACAAAGCTCGTAGCAGGCACTGCAGTAACGGTTCTTTCAGTGGAAAATGGCTGGGCAAGGGTCACGGCAAATGGAAAAACAGGCTATGTAGGCACCCAATATTTGACAAGCAAACCAGCAAATTTGCCAAGTCAAAACGTGAACAAGGTTTATACAGAATACGACCTGACATTAGAAGAGTCAACGAATATTCAAATGAAAGCTAACCCACAAACTGACCAGAACTATGCCGTTTATATACGTGAAGATGCGCTAAACGTAAATAGTCTAACAAACCCTACGAGTGGAGTCGTTGAGGGTTCCGGTTGGAGAGTTCGAGGCGGAGCAGGAACGGAGTTTTGGATTGTTGGGAAAATAAATAACGGTGAAAAAGTAAACATTAAATCAGTCTCAACGGGAAATGATGGCTATAAGTGGTATGAGATTACCTACAATCGATCATGGGTGAACGCAAGCCCTGAAGATGTCGCCCATTATTTGGATCCAAACAATTTTACGGATAACCCAGTAACCTCTTTCCAATTTCTAAAATTGTCAGAATCCACGAGTCTCGACCAATTCGAGGTAAATGAACGAATTCTCGCTGGCAAAGGCATTCTAGAAGGTCATGCTGCATCCTTTATTGCAGCAAGTGAAAGATATGGGGTCAATGACATGTACTTGATTTCCCATGCTCTCCTTGAAACTGGGAATGGATCATCTCAACTAGCAAACGGTGTCGAGATCAATGGAAAAAAGGTCTATAATATGTTTGGAATCGGAGCCTATGATGGAAGTGCTGTTGAAAGTGGAGCAAAGTTTGCCTATGAACAAGGCTGGTTCTCACCGGTTGAAGCAATTATTGGAGGAGCAAGGTTCATTTCATCAAGCTACATCGGAAAAGGGCAAGATACCATCTACAAAATGAGGTGGAATCCAGAAGCGGCAGCATCAACGGGAGTCGCTACTCACCAGTACGCAACAGACATTCGTTGGGCAACTAAGCAGGTCAAACAAATTCACAATCTTTATAGTTTAATAGATTCCTATAACATTACATTGGAGATCCCACTTTATAAGAGGTTCTAATGTTGTAAAAGAAAAGGGGCAGTCAAGAAAGTCGTATTTCGACTTCTGGACGTCCCTTTTTGTGTTTCAAAAGAATCAACGAACTTTTAATCCACACATACTGTTCTTCATTCTGATAAAACCACCTCATAACCACCAAAACATGAATGTTATGCAAATACTCGAAACTTTCAGTCTTATTTTTAGTATAGTAAGGGGGAAGAGAGGAGGGGGAGCATGAAGGTAAATATTGATCTTAACGAGAAGTACGATGAAACATCTGTGACGATCCATGCAAAGGAATGGACGAAAGAGCTTGAAGAATTGGTTAGGAAATTAGGACAGCAAGCACCGAAACGAATCATCGGAGTGGAGGGGGAAAAGTCCATACTTCTGTCTCCGAATGAAATTGAGTATATATTTGCTTCAAATCGAAAAGTCTATGCCTCAGTTAACAAACGATCCATCGAACTGACGATAAAACTGTATGAAGCGGAGGCGCTTTTAGAAAGCCATGGATTTAGTCGATTATCCAAGTCAGCACTAGGAAACCTCCAAAAAATCACTCATTTTGAGCTGGCTTTTAATGGCAACCTATGCGTGTATTTTCATTCTGGCAGTAAGGAATATGTCACTCGGAAGTATGTTCATGAATTAAAACGAAAATTAATTTTAGGGGTGGATAAGGATGATCATTGAAATGATGAGAAGGAGTTTGCTTGGCCTGGGATTTACCGCCATTTTTACCTTTGTGATCTTAACGGTAATGACGGTTCAGGAAGTTGAAGTATCAGTTTCGATTGTATGGAAAAATATGCTCGGCAGTATGGTAATGGGGATTTATTTTGGCTGCGCCTCTCTCATTTTTGACCATGAAGAATGGAGCCCTTTGAAAAAAACAATGACCCATTTTCTTATCTCAATAATCGTTTGGTTGCCACTTGCAATCTGGTTAGGCTGGTTACCGTTTCAATGGGTTACTATCTTAATAGGCATTGGGATCTTTATCATCATGTATGTTCTATTTTGGTACGGAACCTACCTCTATTTTAAAAAAATCGAAACAGAAATGAATCATTCGGTGAAAAAATAAAGAGTTGCACAAAAAAGGGGAACTAATTTTAATAGTAGGCCTGTAAATCAACCCGGTTGTCAACATCAATATCCTAGCAGCATTGCCTTTTCTATTTCAGATCATGTATCAGCCTCAACTAGACCCCTTTTTATTTTTTTTCCAAATAACAGCGCCATTCAGGTTAAAGGTCAGCTTTGAATCACAGCCTTATTTACCTTGATAATAATTAAGTTGCTATTATATAACACAGTCCCATATGCTATGGTATAAGTAGAAAAAATTTTTAGATGAAATATTCCTATTATGCAGTTTCAAAATTGTACCAGATTCAGCGGGATACAGTTGAATAGACTGATCTCTTTTTCAATCAAACGTTTGTTTAAAAGTTGTTTTCCGTAAATTTAATTAAAGGGGATGCAGAAATGAAAAAGATCATCCTGCTGCTAATAACCGTGAGTTTGCTTGTTCTAGGCTGTGGAAGGGATACGAATCAGGGAAACACGGCTATTTCTGAAGATGTTAAGGATGGACAACAGGATTATGAAAAAATCACCGAAGCAAATAATAAACTTGGTTTTACATGGTTTCCCGAAGCCGGACCGAATCCTGATGGGAACATATTTATATCGCCAACTAGTTTATTTATGGCTTTATCAATGGTTTATAATGGCGCTGATGGAACGACGAAAGACGAAATTGCAAAGGTATTGCAGGTGGAAGAAATGGAGCCGAACGAATTGAACTCTGCCAATGCATCGTTCATGAATTTGTTGCATAACAGGTCAAATCAAATTCAACTCCATGTGGCAAACTCAATTTGGCTAAATGAAAACTATCACTTTCAACCTGAATTTGCCCGGAACAATCAGGATTACTATCATGCTGAAATTGAGGAAATCGATATTTATGACTCCCAATCTCCAAAGATGATCAATGACTGGGTGAAGGATCAGACAAATGGGAAAATCGAGCAATTAGTCGATTCTCCGTTAGATCCTGATTTAGTTACAATCCTGATTAATGCGATTTATTTTAAAGGGGATTGGAAGTATAAGTTTGATGAAAGTCAAACAGAGGACAGGCCTTTTTATTTAGCAGACGGCACAATTAAGAATACACCGCTTATGTCCGTCCATGAAAAATTGGCTTATATGGAAAATGAGGATTTTCAAGCGGTATCCCTTCCATATGGTGAAAATCAGGAAATGAGCATGAAAATCTTTTTGCCAAAAAACGGTCTGGAGCCATTCAATTCCATTCTTACAGACGAAAATTGGCAGGAATGGAATTCACAATTTGAGGTAAAAGAAGGGACCGTCTTGCTTCCTAAATTTCAACTCGAATATGAAGCATCTTTAAAAGAAACGCTGAAAAAGCTCGGCATGACCACAGCCTTTACAAAAGGGGCTAATTTTAGCAAAATGATTCAAGAAGACGATCCATTGTGGATTAGTAAGGTGAAGCAGAAAACCTATATTGACGTAAATGAAAGAGGAACAGAAGCGGCAGCTGCCACGTCCGTCGAAATCGTAACAGAATCATTTCAAATGGATGGACCCTTCTATATGGAAGTCAACCGCCCCTTCTTCTTTGCTATAGCAGAAAATGAATCTGACACCATCTTATTTATGGGATCCATCACAAATCCATGAAAACAAGCGGTTCTCCAGTTAGCAACAGGGTGAACCGCTTTTTCTAATAATGGCTGTACCTGTTATATTTGTCCTTTTGCGTTAGGGTCCTTCAAATTCCCACCATAATCGGCTACATGACTTGCATGCTTTTCGTGGTAAGCAGAGCCTGAAAATTGTTTATTTTTGTTAACTTCCTTATTTTGCTGTTGTTTTTTCAACTTTCACACCTCCTCGTTTACTTTAATAGGATGCTTCAATTTGTTGGATTTATTTTGTTTTTTTAAAAAGGAAAGGAGAGCCTAACGCAAAAAGAGAGAGTTTTCGGCAAACCCTCTCTAAAATTTCTATTGACCGCGATACATATGGATGAGATTTTGATTTTGTCCTCTCGCAAACACGTCAATCCGGTTGCCGCCCCAAGACACAGCTGCTGGAGCGGAGGTAATCGTGCCACCGAGATTTCGCCAATTCGACCAACGAGAACCATTCCATGTGATTTCATACAGATTTTGATTCTGTCCTCTCGCAAATACGTGTAAGCGATTAGCCCGTGTCGATGCAACAGCAGGTTCAGAGGTGATCGTCCCACCGAGGTTTTGCCAATTGGACCAGCGGGAACCATCCCACCATTTATGGATTAACTCTTCATTCCGGCCCCTTGCAAACACATCAATCCGGTTAGGACCCCAAGAGACCGCCGCAGGGCCTGATGTAAGAGTGCCTCCAAGACTTTCCCATTCCGACCATTGTGCACCATTCCAATATTTATGGTAGAGCGCATTATCTGTCCCTCTTACAAACACATCCAACCGATTCGGCTGCCATGACGCGACGGCTGGAGCCGAAGTTAAATCACCGCCAAGGCTCTCCCAATTGCTCCAAGTGTTTCCGTCCCAATATTTATGATAGAGCGCATTGTCTGTTCCCCTCACAAACACATCAATCCGGTTAGGTCCCCAAGAAACGGCTGCAGGCGCTGAAGTTAAGACACCGCCGAGGTTTTGCCAATCACTCCACTGGCGGCCATTCCAATATTTATGATAAAGTGCCTGATCCGTTCCTCTCGCAAATACATCCAGTCGATTGGTCTGCCAAGATGCCACAGCTGGAGCCGAAGTCAGTGTTCCACCAAGGTTCTCCCAGTCACTCCAACCATCGCCAGGCTGCTGATTCCCTTGCCCAATCTGATTCAATGTAAGCTGAATGACCCTAGTAAAAATTCGATTTGCCACATCCTGAGATACATTCATTTGTCTCAACAACAACTGTAACCACGGAACTTGACGCTGAAACCCAGCATATAGTTGAGCAGCAGTTTGATTGTTGTTCGCCTGATTAAGCGTATAACCCACTAAGATTGAAAAAATATAATCCGCAATGGCCCGGTTCAAGCCAGCCTGTTCTAATTCAACATATAAATTATTATGTTGGATTCGAAGAATTCTCATCATTTCCTGAACGGTTATCGTCTGACGCGTATGTTGATAAAAAGGTACTTGTTGTGGCTGATCGTACAAATAATACGGGGGCTGATATGGATCTCTATACATTTTCATACCTCCTTTATCCTACGTAACAGTATATGCAGGAGGCCCGAACTAGGTGCATACCTAGAAAACGTGGGTTGCCAGGAAAATTCAGTTTTTGGGAGTAGGTGCAATGAACGCCCGTTTTGGTGCAAGTACCAACTGTTCTGGTGCAATTAATCTAAATCTGGTGCAAATCCCAGTCATTTTGGTGCAATTAACCTTTATTTTAATAAAAATTAATCATATAAGTTGACTTCTGCATTAATTTTTATAAAAAACAATCTATTTTTAAATACAATGAGCACACATTCTAATAAACAAACATAAAGACAGAGAAACCAAGCCTTTCTCTGCCACCACTCACCCATTAGAATCAAGCTTGACCGGTTGACCTCTCGATAATCCCCGTGGTCGAGCAGCCCGATACCATTGATAACATAAGACAATCACCAAGATCAAATCAACCGCATCCCCGCCATAATACATAATCATCGCACCGACTTCTGCATCTCGGGCAGCCACGCCAACTGGTGGATGGGCATAAATCCATTTTGATAAAATTCCATGACCTGCAAGTGAAAGAACCATCACAACTGCACGATAACCAAAGCTAAAACGGTGGGCCAAAGGTTCAATTTCAATCATCGAAATCGTAAAAACATAGCCAGCTAGAAAAACATGAATATGGATCAAAGAATAAAGAAGCGGATTCATATGCATCAAATCAAACAATGGAGTCGTATAAAGCACCCAAAGTCCCCCGATATTAAGCAGTGAGGCAACAATGGGATGGGTCACAGAGGTGAGAGGCCTCTTTCTCAAAAAAACAATCAACCTCCGTGCATATGAAACAGGCAAAGTTCTTAAAAGCAGGGTAACTGGTTTTCCAAAGGCGACCAGTAAGGGACCAAGCATCCCAAGCAGCAAATGCGCAATCATATGAATGGTAAAATTGGAATGTGCGAGATTTGCGACAGGGCCGACTAATGCGAAAGTAGAGAGTATGACCCCAACGATAAAAAATAACATTTGATGAAGCTTCCAGTTTTTTTGGCGGCGATATGAGAGCAAGACAGCCGTTATATATCCAACAGTAAAAAGGATTGCGATCACACCAAAGAAAATCTGTACTCCATGGTAGCTATGGTTAAACATCAACCGCATTCTCCTTTGCTTTCGGACGTTGCCGTGTTTGATAGAGCAGCACTGCACCACCCATAATCAATAACAGAGCAATCACGTTCCAAGTGAGATCATAGGGAAAAATATCAACCCCATAGCGGATTTGGTGCAAGCCCATCAGTTTATGCTGAATTGTCCCGTCGTATAACTGAAAGGCCCCAGCCCCGAGCAACACCCCACCAATCCACCTCTTTACCCACCAGGCCTTATGCCGCCGAAGGTCCGCAACCATAAACAATGCACCCACCGTCGCAAACCAGCTAAACGCATGGAAAAAACCATCCGATATTAACCCAATTTCCGTTGTCGAACGATCATAGAAATGATGCCAGTGTAAGAGTTGGTGAAAAATGGCCTCATCAATAAACGCAACCATTCCAATGCCAAACAAGATACCTGACCAATGATTCCGTTTAAACAGTTTATTTTTAAAATAACCTCTGTTTTGTGCAGACTTTGTAACTGAATGCATGACAGCGATCCCCTTTAAACTTGTTCTGTTTTGTATCCATTTTAACCTTCAATTCCCAATTCATACTATCGAGTGATCGACCGCTCTATTAAGTAGATCCTCATTATACAATAGATTTATAAACATAAGACAAACACTTGTAATATCGTAATAATCCCCCTTTTCAAACTTTTCGAAACATCCCTGTTCCATCCACTAGTACCTTTTTACCTAAAAAATTCCATGCAAGTTCCCAAGTTACCTACACGGTTATTGTTCAATAAAAGTGCATAAAGTTATGACAAAATGGCGAATAACCGTAATTTCATATTTTAAACATCTATCAAAGTAGTATGATAGGAATGCACAAGACATGTGTAACAAATCACAAACAACAGGAGATGAAAAACATGAAGAAAAAAGGTTGGATGAGTCTAATCTTACTAGGTATTTTCATGCTAGTTGTTGCTGGTTGTAGCTCAAATCAAGACACAGCGAGCAAGGAAGAGGCTGGAAAATTCACACCTGGAACATATGAAGGCGTTTCCACAGGCCATGGCGGGGAAATCAAAGCATCTGTAACCGTTTCGGCTGATAAAATTGAAAAAATTGAAATCACAGCAGACGGGGAAACAGGCAGCATCGGTGGCGGTGCAACCGAACAGTTGACAGAGGAAATCATTGCTACACAAAGCTTAGCTGTTGACGTCGTATCAGGTGCCAGCGAATCAAGTGCTGGGATTATCGAAGCGGTAACTTTAGCTTTAGAAAAAGCAGGAGCGGATATTGCAGCATTACAGGATCCAGCTAATAAAGTAGCCGTAGAAGCAGAGAAACAAGAAGATCTAAATGTTGATGTAGTTGTCGTCGGTTCAGGCGGTGCTGGAATGTCAGCAGCCGTTAAAGCGAAAGAAGCAGGAAAATCCGTTGTCGTATTAGAAAAAATGCCAATCGTTGGCGGAAATACAAACCGTGCAACAGGCGGGATGAACGTTGCTGGAACAGAATATCAAAAAGCACAAGGAATTACGGATTCAAAAGAAGTTTGGTATGCAGACACAATGAAAGGCGGAAAAAACATAAATGATCCAGCCTTACTCCAAACACTAGTAGATAATGCACCAGATGCTTTAACATGGATCAATGACATGGGTGCAGGATTAACAAAAGTAACTTTATCAGGTGGTCAAACGAACCCAAGAATTCACCATCCAGCTGATGGGTCACCAGTCGGCCCAGTTATTGTCGATGTACTTTCTAAGAGATTGAAAGAATTAGATGTTACGATCATGTTAAATACAACAGCAACAAAACTTATTGAAAAAGATGGTGCCGTTGTTGGAGTAGAAGCAACCGATAAAAATGGAAATCCATTTAATGTGAACGCAAAAGCCGTCATTTTAGCAACAGGTGGTTTCGGTGTGAATTATAAAATGGTCGAACAATATTGTCCAGAATTAAAAGGATTCTCAACAACAAACCACGATGGTGCGACAGGTGATGGAATTACAATGGCACAAGAAGTGGGTGCGGATTTAATGCAAATTGAACAAATCCAAATTCACCCAACAACAGATCCTGAAACAGGTTACCTTTTCACAGAAGGACTTCGTGGGGATGGAGCGATCCTTGTTAATAAAGAAGCCAAACGTTTTACAAATGAACTGTTAACTCGTGATGTTGTTTCCCAAAATATTTTAAAACAAACAGATAAAATAGCTTATTTAATTGTGAACCAAGAAATGGCTGATGAAAACAAATCATTACAAGGCTATATCGAAAATGGTTACGCAACAAAAGGGGAGGACATTGCGGCATTAGCAAAAGAAATCGGTCTTGACGCTGCAACACTTCAAGAAACACTGGAAAAATATGCAGGCTTTGTGAAAAATGACAAAGATGAAGAGTTTGAAAGAGCACACTTAACAGTAAGCCTTGAAGAAGGACCATATTATGCAATCCCTGTAACACCTGGGATTCATCACACAATGGGTGGCTTAAAAATTGATACACAAACACATGTATTAAACAAAGAAGGACAAGCAATCCAAGGACTTTATGCAGCTGGAGAAATTACAGGTGGAGTTCACGGTGGGAACCGTATTGGCGGAAATGCAGTTGCTGATATCATCGTATTCGGTCGCATCGCTGGTCAAACAGCCGCTGATGAATTAAAATAATTCGCAATAAAAAAGAGAGCCACTCAAGCTCTCTTTTTTATTGAAAAATTTCGTTCGACAACCTTTTAGAAATTCCCCCATAAAGTGAGATTTTTCAAGGATAAATCAATGGTTGGGAGGGATTCTATTCCTTTAATATGTTCTAAAAAGTAAAGAAATACCTTGATATCCTTCACGCATTGGAAAAAACTAACGGTTTGGAAATGGTTTTTGGAATGATATTTAATATAACCAATCAAAATGTGTTCATCGATAGAATCTAGATAATATAGGTCGGTTTCCTCGTAAATATAAGTAAATAGACGTTCAAAAGATGGCTCTAACCCTTGTGGAATGCGCATGTTCCCTCTTACCTTAAACTGATCTGCCAATAATTCATAACGCACCTTATTTTTTAAAGCGGACACTTAATCAAC
Organism: Niallia sp. XMNu-256; assembly: GCF_036670015.1. Classification (NCBI taxonomy): domain Bacteria; kingdom Bacillati; phylum Bacillota; class Bacilli; order Caryophanales; family Bacillaceae; genus Niallia; species Niallia sp. XMNu-256. The sequence continues at coordinate 3,617,077 of NZ_CP137636.1, read as the reverse complement.
CTCTCCTAAAAGTTTTTGTCCACAGATTAGTACCCCAATATTCACCTTTAGTAACCTTCATGCAGATTATTTTTATCGTCGACAAGAAACAACAATTTGTTATGGACTTTTATATTAAAATAGAATTAAGTTAATATTCCACCATTTAATTACCATTTATTGGTAAATAGATGATAGAATAGATAGTATAACATAAGGATTACTTTTTAAATGGAAAATGTATTATTATTTATTCGAGTGATTTACATTGCTTTATAAATGAAGGAAATCTTATATAATAAATAATTGTGTGAAATGTTCCACCTAGAGTCGTCCTGATGAAAAAGTTTTTCAACACTACCATCATGCAATGAAAAAAGAATTAAAGGAGTATGGAACATGAAAGTAGATTTTGAAAAATTAGAGGAAAAAATTAATCAATTAAAATTAGAATTAATCCAAGTTGTAGAAGCAACTGGTTTGAATAGTTATGATGCCCTTTATTGCAGTCAAGAATTGGACAAACATATCACGATTTATCAACAATCCGTCTATCCTACTTTAAAAACGGCAACTAAATAGAATAAGAGGAGTTTAAATGAAAAAAACATCACGTAAATGGAACCAAATGATGATCTTACCCCTGCTTTTATTGTTGGTCCCTATACGGATAACCAATAATAAAAGCTCGTTTTCATTTAGAAGAAAACAGTTTCTGACTCTGACCCTATAACGTTCCATTTTTACATAAAAAGTTTCACCTGTATAAATAAACGCACAATGAATGGGATCCATCGTGATATCCGCCCACCCAAATAAAATGATCATGCATAAATTATACTGTGGAATCTTTTCCTTACCAAAATGATTTAGGAAGTGGTCGGCAAGTGGAACTGGATTTTACCGTATATATACGGCCTGACTCGTTCATTTTAGTCCCTGTACTAATTTTCCTCGGCATGTATTTGCGCCAAACCCCTAATATTCCCGTGTGGACCCATGTATGGATTCAATTAACCTTCGCCGTCTTTGCCTGTCTCTTATATTTTTCCTTTGAAATTCAATCGGTCGTCCAAGGAATCCTCGTTACAGGGACTGCTGTTATTTTCCGAGATATATTTGAAAATGCCACCAATGGCTTGCCCCTTTTTACAAAAGGAAGAAAAGAGGATGATTGACCCTATTTTTCATACTATTTCGAAAATATGTCGAATTATTATTTTAAGATAAATCGTTTTCATTTGATTCTTAGGTAAACCAATCAAAACTATTATAGTAATATGAAGTGAGAGTTTTGTAAATAGTTTTATTATTTACTTTTGTATTTTCACGCTTCCAAGGCTGTGGTACGCTCTAACTGTACGGATTACAAGGATTGCCGAAGAGGTGTATCAGAGTGGAAACGTTCGAGCCGAGTCAAAGTGAAAATGTCATGTTGTTGAAAATCATTCATTTACGAGATCGCTTAGGCGAAATCCATGCCCAAAGCGGACCCAATAGCTCCAAGTATATTGACCTCTCGATTCAATTGAACTTACTTGAAAAAGAATATATCGAAAAAAAAATCAAAACTTTCAAGGGAGTGAAGACAAGCTTCTTCATTACAAAAATCCCAAGAAGTTTTGAAAAATAAATGTCTAAGGAAAGAGCCGATCTTTCCTTTTTTTTTGTCTTGAAAAAGGAAGAATTAATAGGCCGATTTCCTAGTAAATGGGAATAGGTGCAATTAAGAGTGAATCTGGTGCAATTCATTCCCGATTTGGTGCAATTATGCTTCATTTTGGTGCAATTCCGTCTCAATCTGGTGCAATTCTCAAATAAACAACGTATTTAATCGTAGAAGTCCAATTATTTACCTGGGCAAATCTTAAAAAAATGAAAAAAGAGCCCAAAATGGACTCTTGTCACAACTACCAACGAAGAGCAATCAGCAATTGGCAACAATCACCTGCAAACTTTGAATTATCTAGAACGATTCGAATGCCCGTTGGGGTAAAAGTCGTTTCAATTTTAATGGTAACTCCTGTGGAACGAATCAACTGATTGACACGATCCTTTTTCGATTCTTGGGCCGCACTCATGAGCTCAGTCGCAAATTGCTTGTCATTTGCCATACGATTGATCAGTAAATCTGTTTGCTTAATCAGTCCCTGAAAACGCTGAACCGATTTCTCTAATTGCTCCGTATCCACTGGTGGAAATTGTCTTTGATCGTAATAAGGGACCGTCTGTTGATAATAAGGATACACGGGATAAGGACTAGGATAATAATACAAGGGAGTTCCTCCTTCATATTTATACATAAGCACCATATCCTATGCACCTTAGCTTGCCATCGTTCAAAAGCCTACAAAATGTCAGAATGCCTTTTATCCTCACAACTAATCACCTGATGCTGCAATCAGCATAAATCATAAGTTTATCAAAGGTTAACAAAAAAGGTAACTTTGTATGAAAAGTTACCTCGAATGACCGGCTCCTGTCCCGATTTCGATTCTTCGTTTTCTTTTTTCTAAAACGAGTGCCTCAAGCGTTCCTGACCCCATAAGCACACCTGAAACGATGAAAACTAAGCCGATGTAATGAGCCAGAACAATCGCTTCATTAAGAAACAAAGCTGCTCCAACGACAGAGAAGAATGTATTTAAATTAAGAAAAATGGATGCCTCAGCAGCTCCAACTTGGCCGATAGAGTAATTATAAATCATATGTCCCAACCCCGTTGACAGTACGGCGGAAAGCAAGAAAATACCTATGAGAGAAGGGGAAATGCTATTAACGAGTGAAGTTAATCCGGTCGGTTCCATTCCAAGACTAAGGATAAAAAGAATAATTGAACCGAACAATAGCATATAGCCGGTTAACAACCGTGGATCCATTGTTTTTACAGCCTTATTAATTAAAATAAAACTCAACGCCTGTGAAAGGATAGACAGAAAGACTTCCACATCCCCGATATTTATCCCTTGTAATTGTCCACTTCCAAATAAAACAGTAATACTAACCCCGACACTACCAACAATAAAACCTAGCCCTGTAATAAGAGTAGGTTTCTTTTTTAAAAAAATCATGGAGAGAAGTACTGTTAACAAAGGTCCCATTCCGAGAATCAGACCGGCATTTGTTGCCGATGTGTGTGATAAGCCAGTTGATAAGAAATAATGGTGAAGGGCTACACTTGTAAAGGTTCCTCCAATAATGTAGATCAGTTCATTTTTGCGAGGAAGGCGAACTTGCCGCATAAAACTCAATACGACAAAAACTGTAAGTGCAGCCGTAAAAATCCGAAACGATGTGATCGTTACAGGAGGCACAGCCTCAACTAAAATTTTCACAAATGACACATTAAACCCCCATGCCACCATCAGTCCCATTAACAAAAGATAAACTCTCTTCACACTCATCCCACGGTCAACACCCTTCAAGATATCATAAGAGCAATTGTATCACCTTTTGAATTGTCTGAAAACAAATTGGCGTTGGGGAATTGCATACTTAGGGGACCCTCGAGAACTTTGGAAAACGCGGTTTAGTAGTCTGATGGATAGATCCGAAGTAGTCCTAGGTTAAAAATAGGAGAATTAGGGGAAATAGATCGTACTATTTTTAATAACATCAATAACTGAGGGGAATCCTGAAGTTTGGTAGTTTTATGTTTGAATAGCACCAAAGACAGCGAGGAACCTTGAAATATGGTAGTACTACTGTTAAAACTTGGTAGTCCAAGAGAATTATCGTTGTGTTCGAAGTTAATCAGCTTCAAACAGCATAGGTTAGAAAACGTAAAAGAAGGGTTCGAAGTCGGTTCAGCTTAAGACAGCACGAGTAAGAAGATAAGGATAATAGTCCGGAGTTATCAACTTCGGACTATTAATTGACAGGTGCCAGATTTATCAAGAAAACTGTAACTTAATCCAAGTAAACTTGTTTCCCTTTCCTCTTTGGAACTGTAATTCGCAGCAGTCCATTTTCATAAGAGGCTTTTACTTGGTTTACGTTGATTGGCTGTGGGAATGGAATCGTTTGGCTTGATTTTCCCCATGACTGTTGTTTGCTGAATATCTCTCCTTTGTCATTTTCTGTAATGATTTGCTCCTCGGTTTGTACGCTAATCGTTAAGTAGCGTTCCAATACATCGATATTAATTTGTTCTTTCTTCACCCCAGGTAGTTCGGCCATCAAAACATATTCAGAATCAGTTTCAGATGTCTTGACATGGAAAGAGGATTGGAAGGGAAATGGTTTATTAAATAACTGATCGATGGATTGCAAAAAACCCTTCACTGGCTTTTCATTAAAAAAGGCATCAAGTGGCTTCATTAATTCGGAAAAAGGATCCTTTCTTTTAGGATCGTGATTCATCACAGGATTCCACCTTTCTTCAGTAAAATGATTCATTATAATTTATGAAATTAGGATATAGAAGTTCCTGATATAAACAGGGGTGAAATTGTCATGCACTCAGACATATTTCCTCGAAACAAGGGGAAATAACTCATAATTTCCCGGGAAAAGATCCGGGAAATTGTCGAAATAGGGGGCGTCACAGTGACCCCCCGATTTGAATAAAAGGATATAATCAAAGCATCCTAAAAAGAGGGTTCTTTCTAGCGACAGAGCAAAATCCTTTATTTAAAGCTCCATTCTCTATAATATAATGTTGAATAATTTGATAAGGGGAGAAAGCTATAATGCAAATTACAGACACAGCAAGGGATGAATTAATCTCTTTGATTCAGTCAGAGAAGCTTCCTGGAATTCGTCTTCATTTTAAAGGATTTGGTTGAGGCGGTCCCAACTTTGGAGTGTCTCTGGACGAGCCTCAAGCAGGGGATCATGTTGAAACCATTAACGGAATTCAAGTAGCGATGGATGCGACAATGGTAAGTTGGACAGGAGAATTAGTCCTTGATTATAAAAAGGAACGTGGCAATTTCGCCTTTTTAAGCGGAAGCAGCTGCTAGGCCTTTAGAAAAAGAACCCGGCTCCATTAGGAAACCGGGTTCATTGCTATTCTTTCCGAAAAGGCAAGCCTTTCATAATGCTTATAAAGAGATTGGAATTTACCCGTGTATTGCTTATGCCACGGTTTTCGTTTTCCACAGAAATGAATAATTGACGTGTGATGGATAATGTAATCCATATCGTATAACCCATCACTAGCGAGTTTATAAAAATGGAAAAAACGAGGATCATAATTATAGAGGACTTCATCAACCTGCTTTATTTTCTTGGAATAAAGAGCATTAAGGATATCTTGATCAGGTAAGATAAGCCGCTTTTTATTTTTCGCTACAAAGTCAAAGATTTCCCCAACCTCGATTTCTTTCCGATGTGAAGTTAAATTCATCAAAAGTACACCTGAATTAAAGTAAGCATCAATTTCGTATGGCCATAGGCGAAGACGGTTGATTTCTTTTACAGAAACCCGGTCATGATAGGCAGCCGCATACATATACTCGCTAATATCCATGTCATAAAGGGATCGGATCTCATTAATAATCAGGATATCCGGGTCTAGATATAATATTTTTTCTAAATGGGAAGGTAGAAATTGAAAGGCGAGTAGACGGTAATACATCTCTCTTGAATAATGTTTAATAATCGGAGCATCTTTAAAATAATCATTTGAAATCTTTATAACAAAGAGTTCATGGCCTTCTTCATGAATAAAATTCTGTAACTCTGTAATCTCTTCATCCTTAATGCGTGAGTGTAATAAATAAATGTCAAAATGCTCTCCTTGATGATTGAAAAATAAAGACTTCAACATCACACGAAGAGGCTTCAAATAGTGCGAATCCAATGTGACAAGTATGTTCATTCTAAATAAATTTTTTCCTCCTCAAACCCTTTGCTCTAATTTTAGCCTTTATTATAATGAAACGCTAATCATAACCTGACTGTGATGTTGAAGTAAAAAACGTTATAATCAATTTTATCAGGCTTAACGGACAGTTAAACATAGACTAAATACACCTACAGCAACGTCCGTGTGATCAGAAAGCGTGGCCTAAAGCTCTCCAACAGTGGGGTGCAGGAAACCCCACTGATGGAAGTTTCACTTTTATATGAATAGAAAAAGGAGTTGTTTCGATGATTTTAGTAGTCGGTGGAGCCGGTTATATCGGCAGCCATTTAGTTAAAGAGTTAGTCAAAGATAGAGAGGTCGTTGTTCTTGATAACTTATCAACTGGACATAAATGGGCGATTGATGAAAAAGCAATTTTTGTTCAGGGCGATTTGGGCAATGAGAGTGATTTAGAAAAAGTATTTTCAACCTACCCAATCAAAGCAGTTATGCACTTTGCGGCCAACAGTTTGGTGGGGGAATCAGTTGTAGATCCAATGAAGTATTATGAAAATAATGTATCTGCCACGTTAACTTTGTTGAAAGCGATGAAAAAATATGGAGTAGAAAATTTTATTTTTTCCTCAACAGCTGCTACATATGGCATCCCAGAGGTAGACATCATTACCGAGGAAACACCGACCCATCCGATCAATCCATATGGACGTTCGAAATTAATGGTCGAACAAGTATTAGCAGACTATGCTAAGGCTTATGGATTGCATTATGTCGTACTTCGGTATTTCAACGCAGCTGGTGCCTTTGAAACTGCGGAAATCGGGGAGGACCACAATCCAGAAACACATCTCATCCCAATCATTTTGCAGCATCTATTAGGTCAACGGGAAAGTATTGCTGTATTTGGTAGTGATTATCCCACACCCGATGGCACATGTATTCGTGATTACATCCATGTGACCGATTTAGCCACCGCTCATATTTTAGCCTTAGAGGCATTGCTTTCCGGGAAAAAAGAAACCGCGACTTACAACCTTGGAAACGGGCTAGGTTATTCTGTCAAAGAAGTCATTGAAACATGTGAGAAGGTAACCGGTAAAAAGGCGAATGCCATTATGTCCGACCGCCGCGAAGGCGACCCGGCACAACTCGTCGCATCATCGGATAAAATCTACCGCGAACTAGGCTGGAAAGCCCAATACAACTTAGAAGACATCATCTCAAGTGCCTGGAAATGGCATTCGAAATAATAGGGGATAATTCGGGTCGTCACAGTGACTTGGTCGGTGATCTGGCCAAAAAGAAAAGAAGCTGATATCCAATACCAGCTTCTTTTCTCGTCTTATGAACTTATCTACAAACAGTTATTGCACATTTTCCATTTTTGAAGCTTCTTCTACTTGCTTTAACTCATCATGGGTGCTGTATTTAGATAGTGGAACGCCAATTCGGTAGGCTGAACGACTGATGACAAGCGATGATACGGGTGCTGTGATGAAGATGAATAGAATGGCTAATAGTATTTTAGCATTCATGATTCCTGAGCCGGCGAAATAGATAAAAGCGGCAAACATTAAAGACATGACGCCAAGAGTCGCACTTTTTCCAGCCGCATGTGCACGTCCGTATACATCAGGAAGTCGTATTAACCCGATTGAGCTCAAGAGAGTTAAAAATCCACCAATAATCAAAAGTATGCTTACAATCCACTCATTCACGATCAAACACCATCCCTTTTTCAATAAATTTTGATAGTGCGATAGTGCCGATAAACGAAAGAATACTTAGTACGAGCACCACGTCAGAGTATGCAATGCTGTTTTGAAAAATCATCACAACTCCAATAAATCCAATAAGCTGAACACCAAACGCATCGAGAGCCAATACTCGATCCGGCAGGGTAGGGCCGATGATGGTTCGGATAAAGCAAGCAAAAAGAGAAACACCAAGCATAATTAAAACAATGTGAACGACGGTATCAAGCACTATTTCGTCACCTCCATAATGGCACGTTCAAACGTATTGTGGATTTGAGCAATCATTTCTTCGCGATCCTCGATATGAATGGAATGAATGTAAATAATTTTACTATCGTCTGAAAAGTCCATCGATATCGTACCAGGTGTTAAAGAGATCAGGGAAGCTAATAACGTAATTTCAAACTTTGTATTAAGATTCGTTGGAACCGCCACAATCCCTGGAGTATAATTACTCAAATTTGGATTTAGAACAATTTTAATCACATCAATATTGGCAACCACGAGTTCTTTAAGGAAAAGAAACAGAAGCTTAATTATGGCCCAGACACGAATAAAATAGAAATCAAAAACTAAAAAGCGACGTAGGATATAAAGCAGCAATAGTCCGTTTGCATAGCCAAAGAAAAAACTGGATAAACTATAATTGTTTTGTAAAAACGTCCAAATGACGGCAAGTGCGATATTGATTAATATTTGATAAGCCAATGGCATCTACTCCTTAAGAACAGATTCAATATAAACCGATGGATCTAAGACTTGTTCGGCAACCACCATGGAATATTGGAAAGCAGGCTCAGCTCCAAATCCAAGAATAATGGTTAACGCAACAAGTGGGATAATCGGCAATAGTAATTTTCCAACAGGTAATTTAGCTTGCTCTTCTGAATGTTTCTGTTTTCCCCAAAAGGCATAGCTGAAAATCTTCATCATGGAAAATAAAGTTAATAGTCCAACGACCAGCGCGACACCGGATATTACATACTGTCCTTCTTGGAAACCAGCTAAGATAATTGGAAACTTACTAAAGAATCCGCTAAAAGGTGGAATTCCAGCAAGGGAGATCGCGGTGATAAAGAACATCCATGCGAGCAAAGGGTGTGTTTTAAGCAATCCGCCCATTTGTCTCAAGTCGTTGGTACCTGTAATTCTTTGCGCCACTCCAGCGTATAAAAACAGCGCAGTTTTAACAATCATATGGTGGGCAATATAATAAATCGCTCCAGCTACCGCTAACGGTGTGAAAATTCCAAGTCCCATCACCATATAACCAACCTGACTGATAATATGGTAAGAAAGAATTCGCTTAAAGTTAAATTGCGAAACTGCACCTAATACGCCAAGAAGCATGGTTAGACCTGCAAGTAACGTAATAATCCCTTTATGTGTAAAATCAGATTCATGATTGAAGATCAACGTAAACATTCGAATGAGGGCATAAATTCCAACTTTTGTTAACAGTCCGCCAAATAAAGCAGCGATTGCTGCAGGTGGTCCATAATAGGAACGAGGCAGCCAGAAATAAAGAGGGAATAAGGCCCCTTTCATGCCAAACACAACCATAAACAGGATGGCGATTACATTTAAAATACCCGTTTGTTCAAGCTCAGCAACCCTTTGGGCAATATGAGCCATATTTAGTGTTCCAGTTACGGAATAAAGTAAAGCAACAGCAATAACAAATAGAGCAGATGCAAATACGTTAATAATCACATACTTAAACGATTCTCGAAGCTGTAAGGCTGTACCTCCATGAGCAATCAGCGCATAGGAAGCCATGAGCATTACTTCGAAAAATACAAATAAGTTAAAAATATCCCCTGTTAAAAACGAACCATTTACTCCTGTTAAAAGGAAGAAATAAAAGGGATAGAAATAAAACTTTTCTCGCTGAGGAGAAATTGTTTTAAAAGCAAAGAATAGACAGGCCGTACTAATAATACTTGTTAATAGCAGCATAAGTGTTGCTAATAAGTCAGCAACAAGGACAATGCCAAACGGTGCCGGCCAATTTCCAGCCTCTAAAACAAGGGTATTATTTGGATAGACCAAAAATGCTAAGTAGATCGAAAGCACAAGTAAACCAACGCCAGCTATTCCACTAATAACCCTTTGCACCCGATGGTTTTTCGAAAAAAATATTAATAAGGCTCCGATTATAAAAGGAATGATAATCGGAAGAATGACTATGTTATTCATCAGCAGAACCCCTTAATTGTTCTAAGTCGTCTGTTTTATATACTTTATAGGTTCGATAAGCCAGAACAAGTAATAATGAAGTTACCCCGAAACTGATGACAATTGCCGTTAAAACAAGGGCCTGCGGCAACGGATCCGTATAGGCTTCTGCTCCTGAACTTAATAGCGGTGCAGCTCCCCTTTGTAATCCAGACATCGTCATCAATAACAAATGGACTCCATGTGATAAAAGCAACGTGCCGAAGATGACACGTAATAGACTTTTGGACAAAAATAAATAGATACTAACGGTAAAAACAATACCGATCATGACTGACATTAATATTTCCATTACTTTTCATCCTCCGCAATCGTTAAAATGATCGTTAAGGCGATTCCAATAACAACGAGATAGACCCCAAGATCAAAGCCTAATGCTGTCGTAAGTTCCACTTCCCCAAAAATCGGAAATTGAAAATAATCAAAGAAATGGGTTAAAAAAGGAAAACCGAAAAGCATCGTAGAAACCCCAGTACCAACAGCTAGTAGTAATCCGATCCCGATTAAATGGGTAAAATTAAACGGAATCGCTTTTTTGATTTTTTTCATATCAAAGGATAAATATAAAAGTAATAACGCACTAGCGGTCATGAGTCCGCCAATAAAACCACCGCCAGGGTTATTATGCCCCGCCAAGAAAAGATAAACGGAAAAGGCGAGAATGATCAGTGTCACAATTCTTGTAATTGTTTGGATCATCATATTGTTGTTCGGTTTCATTTGCTTCATACATCCTCATCCCCTTTCATGCGAAGTTTAATGAAGGCAACAACAGCAAGAGCCGCAATCCCTAACACGAGGATTTCAAGCATCGTATCCAATCCGCGGAAATCGACGAGAATGACGTTAACAATGTTATAGCCTCCAGCCAGTACTTTCGAATTTTCAATGAAATATTCTGAAATACTTGCAAACCCGGCATCAGAGCCTAATGCATAAGCACTTAAGGAAATCAGGGTAATGATCGCTCCACCGGCAATAGAAATAAGCAAATGAACGACATTAAAACGAGCCTTGATCTTTTCCTTTCTTAGCTTTGGTAAATGGTAGAAAATCAGCATAAACAAGACAACGGATACCGTTTCAACAAGCAACTGGGTTAGAGCCAAATCTGGTGCTCGGAAAAGAACAAACATCAGGGAGACCAAGAAACCTGCAACACCGACAACGATAATCGCTGTAATTCGGTTGTTAATAAACGGTACAGAAATCACCGCTGCAATAAAAATAAGCGAAACAATCCACATAAATGGCTCAATCGGCGATAAATTTGTTGTATTGATCGCAAAAGCATCAAAGCGAACGAGTGTATAGACTAAAATGAGAATCATGAAGGCGATCATATAAATAAAGTAGTCGCGAAGCCTTCCAGTCATTTGTAAACGGGTGATGAATTGTGATCCTTTAATGAGGCCATCATAACCGCCATCATATGCATAGTTAAATAAATCCCGCTCCTTTTGATAAAAGGAGGTCTTTGACCATTTTTTCATACTCTTATAAATCAAGGTTCCGAATACGATGACCCCAATCGTCATGAATAGTTCTAATGTAGGTCCATGCCAATGATAGATATGGAAATTTAACGGTTGACCAGCCTCAAAAATTCCTGGCAGAATTGCCGTTATTGCTGGTTCAAGGATGGAATTAGTTAAAAGGTTCGGGAACAATCCAAATAGTACGACAAGCAAACCAAGAATGATAGGACTAATCAGCATTCCGATAGGTGCTTCATGTACGTGTTTAACTGACAGTTTTTCCGGTTGAAATTTGCCAGTGAACGTTTTAAAGAAAAGAATCGCACAGTAGACAAAGGTAAAGATGCTTGCAATCCAAGCAATAACCGGAAGAAGAATCCCCCATGTTTGTAAATTGAAAAATTCAAATTTAGTTACATTAACCATGGCAATTAAGAACAATTCTTTACTCAAGAATCCATTAAATGGCGGCAACCCAGCCATCGATGCTAAACCAACTAAGGAAATCGTTGCTGTGATTGGCATGATCGTTAAAAGTCCGCCAAGCTTACGAATATCCCGCGTACCTGTTTCATGATCAATAATTCCCACCGTCATAAATAAGCTACCTTTGAAGGTGGCATGGTTGATTAAGTGAAAGACGGCTGCCAAAATGGCGGTTGTGTACATTGCATTGTCACTATCTCCAAAATAATAAGCGGCAGAACCAACGCCAAGTAAACTCATAATCATCCCAAGTTGACTCACCGTTGAAAAAGCTAAGATGGATTTTAAATCTTTTTGACGGACAGCAGAGACAGATCCCCAAATCAAGGTGATGATTCCTGCGAGTGAAACCGTCCAAAACCATTCAGGTGTTCCGCCAAATACTCCCGTGAGACGAGCGACTAAATAGATTCCCGCTTTAACCATCGTAGCCGAATGCAAATACGCACTAACAGGTGTAGGAGCTTCCATCGCATCCGGCAACCAAATATGGAACGGAAATTGTGCTGATTTTGTAAATGCCCCAAGCAGGACCAAAATCATCGCTGGTAATAAGAGAGGACTTGCAAGAACAAGATCCGCATTGGCAATAATTTCTCGAATACTAAACGTACCTGTAATCACATGCAGTAAAGAAAAGCCTCCAAGCATGGATAGTCCACCAAATACGGTAATGAACATTGATTTCTGAGCACCATAAATCGATTTTTCGCGCTCAAACCAGTAACTAATTAATAAAGCTGAAGCAACACTTGTGATTTCCCAAAAGACATAGATAACAATTAAATTTTCCGATAAAACGACTCCGAGCATCGCGCCCATAAATAATAGAAGGTAAACATAGAAATTATTTAGCTTTTCCTTTGTTTTTGATAAATAGTAAATCGAATAAAGAACGACTAACGTTCCGATCCCCGTAATGAGCAAGGCAAATAATAAGCTTAACCCATCCACATAAAGATCGAAGTTAATGCCCAATGAAGGCACCCAATTCATCTTCTGTTGAATCACATTACCTGAGGATGTATCAGGTAAGAAGGTAAGGAAATAGATAAATAAGACCAAAGGCAAGATGAGTACAAACCAGCCCGTATGCATTTTTCTTATATATCTATATAAAAAGGGAATGATAATGGCAAATATAAAGGGGGAAACCACAGCCCAATGTAATAACGTCAAGGAACCAACCTCCTTTTTTTATTTAAAAAAGTGTTTATTATATAGATGTAACTTTCTCTTTCGATAAAGGTCTTATTCCTTAATAGTTAGTGTAAAAATAAAGCAAAGTTCATATTGTTAATAACTCCTTTCGAATTAATTTTTGATGAATTCATAATATTCAACCATCAAGTGAAAACAAAAAGGAGCCTGCTACCAAAGGGCACACAATCCCCTTGGTGACAGACTCCTCCAAAAAACAAGTTTAATATTAAGTTAATGATATTAAAACATAGATTAAATGAAATATCAACCCGTGGATTTCAGCTCGATATGAGATATTTAGTAGTATTACCGCATAATAATGAGTTTCCTAACATATGCTTGGGGAATCTCAATCTTATAATGGCAGCATGGAAAGGAGGAGACCCTCGCCCTCGCCCCCGTCTTATCTAACACATCATTATCCACGAAATAATCGGGTCGTTACAGGGACCCCTCCGATAAGCCATACCGAGGTTTAATGACCTCAGCAGGGATTCACCTGCTATTAATCTGAGTAAACTACGGAATGAAACGCGAGAACCGTCCCCACGTTTCACCGATACGTTTTACTATAAGTTGTATATTGATCAACCACTTGACGATTGACTTTATAGCCAATTCCAGGTGCGTCTGGAACGGTGATGATGCCATCCTTCATTGTTACTTCAGGGTCAATGATGTCTCGTTCCCAATAACGGGAGGAGGCTGCTGTATCGCCTGGCAATATAAACTGATCTAATGTTGTAATCGCTATATTGTGGGCTCGTCCAACACCCGCCTCAAGCATGCCGCCACACCAAACGGGAATTCCATGTTCCTTACAAAGATCATGAATTTTAATTGATTCTGTAATCCCGCCAACTCGACCGATCTTAATGTTAATAATCCCGCAGCTTCCTAGTTGGATGGCTTTTCTTGTATCCTCAACAGAATGGATGCTTTCGTCTAAACAGATCGGGGTTTTCACATGCTTTTGTAAAGTCGCATGGTCGATAATATCATCAGATGCGAGTGGCTGCTCAATCATCGTTAAATTGAATGGATCCAGTTGCTTCAGTAAATCGATATCAGCTAATGTATAGGCAGAATTAGCATCTGCCATTAACTGGATATCAGGGAATTTATTCCGGATTGCAGCAATCACATCCACATCCCAGCCTGGCTTAATTTTTACCTTCATGCGGCGATAACCTTCTGCCACATACCCGTCGATTAAGGAAAGCAGTTCGTCCACATTTTTTTGAATGCCGATCGAAATCCCAACTTCGATTTCCTTCTTCTTGCCGCCAATCAGCTTACTTAATGGTTGCTGCTGTTTTTTTGCGTAGAGATCCCAAACAGCGCCTTCAATGGCTGCTTTGGCCATATTATTTTTCCGAATAAACGCAAAGCGCTCGTTCAATTCGTTTGGATGTTGGATCTTTTCTTTTAGGCTTAATGGGATTAGAAAATCCTCAAGCATATGCCAGTTGGTCTTTACCGTTTCTTCGTTATACCACGGAGCATCAAAGGCGGTTGCTTCACCCCAGCCTGAAACCCCGTCTTCATCAATCGCTTCTACTAAAATAAACTCTTTTGTTTTAAACGTACCAAAACTTGTCGCGAACGGAGATTTCATCTCCATCTGTAAATGTCTTAAAACGACACGATCTAATTTCATGTTGTATGCCTCCAACTGTTTTAATCTATAAACCCAATTCGCTCCGTTTACAAAGCACATAATACTCACAAAGCTCGTCCTTTTTGCGGATCACATGACAGGCAGCCCAGCCTTGTGAAAATAGAGAAACAAACACCTCTCTCGTTTTATAACGCCAGTCTAGTGCAAGCTGTGGGTCTGTCTCTTTTAACTTGTGATTTTCAACCGGAATCGGAACAAAGAGGTAAGGTTCATCAACATAATCTTTGTTCCGGACTTCTGCTGCTTGTGGAAGCCCATCTGCTCGCTGTCTCCAATGGAGCACAAGTCCATTCTCAGTAACCTCCAAATGGGCAAACCGATTTTTTCGTTCTTCCAAATAAGGATCGTTTAAATACCATTCTACATGGAATCGATCGGAAGGCATACCGGCATTGATGCCATCCTTCATCTCCCCATAGCAATTTTCAACATAATCAGAACAAATCGCCCCAAGCTTCGTTAAGTTTAAGTACCCATTCCGGCTTTCAAGCGGGTCATAGGTCCAACGAATTTTCTTGTACCCCATTTGTCTAGCAATCTCCGCTTGCCTTTGTTTGAGGCGAGATCCGACTCCTTGATTTTGATAGTCCGGGTCAATCCCCATCATATGTGAGCACAAATAGGCTTCTCCGTCTTTAAATCCAGCAAAGCTATATTGAAACCCAATACATGTATCCCCGTCAAAAGCTCCAATCACAAAACCACCATTTTTTGCCGCTGTCATCGTTTGGTGGGTAGGGACTGGATCTGCACCCCAAATCTTTAAATCTAACTCATGTACCTTTTCAAAGTCTTCTATGTCTTTTAATCTCTTGATTGTCAATTCCATTGTTGTATCGCCTCTTTTAGTAGTATAGAAAAGGTGAGATGTCCCTATTTCTTCTATTATCGTCAGGCCAACAGATTAGGCCCGTGTTTTTCAACAGAGTTTTCGTTGAAGTTTTTGTTAAAATCAAAGAGACATTTTAACTTTGCGATAAGGTATTTTTCGCATTTTAAGTTAATTTACAGCTCTTTTTTAATCAATATCGTTTTTAAAATTAAACATTGTTTCTTTCTCTAAAAGCTTTTAGAAAAGAGCTTTATCAAAAGTCTTGATTACGGTTTTTGCTAAAATTTCTATTCCGGTCAACAGGTCCTTACGTTGGAAGGTCATATCTGGGTGATGCAAGCCAGGTTGCAAATCACACCCAAGACCAAGCATCGTTGACTTCAAATCTTTTTTCATTAACGAATAAAAGTGAAAGTCCTCGCCGCCAGAAGTAATAACAGGCGGGGCACAGAACGGCTGGCCGATTGTATCGACAATCGCACTTGACATCAAGCTAATCGCCTCCGGATCGGGTTGAGCAGCAGCGAGTTTAATGTCTGATTTTAAATGAATCTCCGCATCGTATGTAGCTGCAATTCCTTCTGCGATTTGTGTCAGTTTGTACTCTAGCTGATTCATCACCTCATTGTTTTGTGACCGTAAATCAAGGTTGAACTCTGCGCGGTCAGGAATAATATTTCCATTTGGGCCACCTGCATGAAACGATGTCATTTTAATGCTTGCCGCAATTTGGGGGTCCACATGAATGTTGCCAATTGCTCCAATTAAGCTACTCCCAACCTCAATTGCATTAATCCCTAAATGAGGTCGGGCTGCATGGGCAGTTAAACCTTTAATTTCCCCTTGGATCACTTGAGCGGCTCCATGGCAAATCGCAGGGGAGGCATAGCCGCTTCGTACCTCTTGGATCGGCCGTAAGTGAACCCCATACAAATAATCAACATCATCTAGTACTCGTTTTTCGAGCATTTTCAAGGCACCAGTTCCTTTTTCCTCAGCCGGTTGAAAAATCATTTTCAGCTTTCCAGGCGGCTTGTAGCCAATTTTATTTAATAGTTTTACAACCCCTAACCCCATTGTTGAATGAGCATCATGACCACAAGAATGAACTGCCTGCCAGACACCGTTCTTTTCCTGCCAGAGGGCATCTAGATCGGCTCGAATGGCAACAGTTAAATCACCTTCCCCGATCTCTCCAATCACACCTGTACAATCATCAAACGTCTGGGTCCGGAATCCTTCCTTTTCCAATTGCATCCGAATAAATTCAGTCGTTTTTACTTCTTCCCAGCTAATTTCCGCATTTTGATGGAGATGATTGAAAATGGAAAAGAGTTCATTTTCCAGCTCTTTTAATTGATTTTTCATGGTCGTTTCATCTCCTTTATGATTTGTTACATTCTATTCGAAAAAAATCATATTATTTTTATAATATTATAACTCTATTTAAAGGTGCGCAAGGCTCCTGGTCAAAAAACAAAACAGGAGAATTCTTTAGAATAAAAAATGCAGCTCATGAATATGATGAACTACATTTCAACAGGAGGTGGAAGGGAATGAAAAAGTTCATGAGTGTCCTTGTGATCTTACTTGGTATCATCCTTTTCTTTATTGGCCTAGAACTCCTCGGTATTATCATTGCAGTCGTAGGATTGTTTGTGTTTCCAAATGCAAGCTTTACAAATACTGGTGATCCTCATTCCGATCAATACTTTTACGAGCATCATGACGACTCGAAAAGTGAGAGCACAGATAGCGGTGATTCAGGTGGAGGGAGTGATGATTAACTGATATTGGAGCCCCTTATTGATTTAAACTTCTGCCAAAACAATTCTTCAAAACGACTCTAGTCTAGAGTTATCTGCCCTCTCTATGTTTATCAATCAAACGATTGATTAGTCCGTATGTTCCCATTTCTTAATAAGGATTAACAGTTTAATCAATCGTTTGTTTAACCCCTTTGTTCGCCTATAACGAAATAAAACCCTTTTAAAAATCAACCCCAAATTCCTTTCATAATAATTGTTCCTTTGACAAAGAATACCTAAAGTGGAGTCTATTTACATAGGAAATAAAAATGTACGATCAGACCCGAACAATTAACCGCATCACCTCTCTAGGAGCGAAATGAATATGGCAAATCCTTTTTTCAAAAAAACTAATCGAATAGATCGCAATCAAGAAAGGTTCTCTCATTCTGAAAAGGGAAAGTACTTTTGTGGGGAGTTAGAGAAAGATTTAACTCGGTTGAAGCAGCTTTATTCATTCCCATCAAACATGGATTTTATGGTAAGAGAATTTATCATTCATGGGATGGGGAAGAAGGCTGTCTTAGTATATATCCCATCCTTGACAGATACGAAGCTGATTGAATCTGAAATCATCAGACCGTTGTTAAAAACCGATGAAGTCATTCATGATGTTCCCTCATTGGTCAGTATTAGCAGTGTTAAAGAAGAAAAAGAAATCGACAAAGCGGTTGGAGATGTGAATATAGGAGACACGTTGCTTTTAGTGGAGGGGCGTATTGAAGCCTATCTCTTTAAAACGGGAAAGGTAGCCGGCAGGAGTGTCGAAAAGCCGCAAAATGAAACGACCTTATTGGGGCCTAAAGAATCCTTTGTTGAAAAGGCAGATGTAAATATATCTCTGATTCGTAAGAAAATTCACAGTGAAGACTTTATGGTCGAAAAAATGACAATTGGGGCACGGTCAAACAATGAGGTCTATCTGATTTACAATAAAGAACTAGCAAGTGAAAAAGTCTTAAACCAAGTAAAAGGGCGAATTGGATCCATCACTAAAGACGCTGTGCAAAATCTAAGTCTGTTAATTCAACATATAGAGGACCGAAAGAGAAGTTTAGTTCCAACCATTTTACAAACGGAGCGGCCAGACCGGGCGGCTTCTTTTATAGAGGATGGCTATGTCATCGTCGTTATGAATAATTCCCCGTTTGCCCTTGTGACACCAGCGACATTTTGGTCTTTTTATCATACAGGTGATGACCATTATTTACGTTTTATCTATGGGAATTTTACGAGATTACTTCGCGTTTTGGCAATGTTTATTACTTTATTTACGCCTGCTGCCTATATTGCGATTACGAATTATCACATTGAGATGCTTCCAACCGATTTATTATTAGCGATTGCAGGGGAACGGGAAATGGTGCCTTTTCCTGCCATATTAGAGCTGATCCTACTTGAAATTTCCTTCGAGCTCATCCGAGAGGCAGGAATCCGTGTCCCTGTTCCAATTGGTCCGACCATCGGGATTGTAGGGGCTTTAATTTTAGGACAAGCGGGCGTTGAAGCGAATGTCGTCAGTCCAATTGTGGTCATTGTTGTCGCATTATCTGGATTATCCTCCTATGCGATTAGTGATTTAAGTCTTGGTTATATGATCAGAATTGCACGGTTTATCTTTCTTCTGGCCGCAGGCTTATTTGGGATCTTTGGAATGGTTTTTGTTTTTGTCGCTTGTATGATTTATTTAACAGGCCTAAAAAGTTTCGGAGTCCCCTATCTAGCACCGCTTACCCCAAAATACCAATCATCTCAAGATACGGTATTTCGAAAACTGCTGACAAACGAGAGGTTTAGACCTGCTTTTACAAAAACAAAAGATGTAACGAAAGATAAGGGTTGAAAACAGTAAAGATGGGTGATTTTTTTGAGAAAAGATGAACAAGACCAAATGGGATTTAAGGAATTTTTTTCAATCATCTTTTTCACAACTGGTTCAAAGTCCGCAGACATGAGCACGGTCTTCCTTTTTAGAGAGGGGCTTAATGCAGCATGGATAATTGTCATCGGCTCTTTTTTGCTTACCATCCCATCTCTGCTTTTATTAAATTATGTATTAAAAAAATACAAGTCTAAACATATTTTGGAGGTTGCAGAGTTAACCCTCGGTAGACCCATCGCTTTTGTCATTGCCTTCATTATACTGTTCTTTACGACCCTTAATACAGCAACTGATTCAAGGAGTTATATGACACAATTGATTACAATTAACTTTCCAAATACCCCCTTGTTCATCCTATGCTTACTTTTTCTATTCCTTTGTATGTGGGGGGCAAAGAAAGGGTGGGAAGTGGTGGGTTCCATTGCATGGACGGCCTTTCCTTATGTCTTATTGGGATTAGGTTTATTAATGTTTTTAATGTATAGGGAGGCAACCTTTAATCGAATGTTCCCCCTATTTGGTACGGGGCAGTGGGAAATTGCAAAGGCCAGCTTTCGATATACTTCTTTGTATTTAGACCCATTTGTATTTGCGATCATGTATCCGTATGTGAAAAATCATAAAACGTATACGAGAAGTTTATATAGCTCGTTAATCTTTGTTGCTTTGTTAATGGCTTTAATGTATCTCTCGTATGTGTGGGTATTTGACTATAGAAGTATTGAAAGAATTACGTTTCCCTTAAATGAAGCCATTCGGATTGTTACTCTAGGAAGAACCATTACCAATATAGACACGTTTTTTATTACCTTTTGGCTCATAGGCGTGTTTGTGAAGTTTATCGTTTATATTTATGTCATCGGTAAAATTTTTGGGTATCTTTTTTCAATAAAGGAATTTGAACATGCCCTCATGCCGATTACGCTTCTCATATTAATTATAGCTTTGATACCGGAAAGCAATGAGGTTAATATGTTCGCGATCCGAAAGAATACAATCGTCTACTTTAAATACTTATTACTATCTTTACCTCTGCTCCTATGGATCATGACAAAAATCAAGGAGAGAAGGACAACATGATAAGGTGGATGTTTTTATTTCTATTGTTTTCATTGTTTATACTTACAGGTTGTTGGGACAAAAAAGAGATCGAAGAAAGGTCTTATGTGGAAGCAATCGGGCTGGACCTTCCGAGCGGGGTCGATATCGAAAAAGAACAAGCCGTTGATGTCACCTTTCAATTTTCCAATCCAAAACTAAACGTTAAAGGAGCGTCTCCGTCAATGGAAGCAGAAAGCACGGATGTAATCACGGTAACAGCACCGGATTTTGTCGTTGCTCGAAACATGGCTAACTCTTCGGTGACAAGGGAAATCTCCTTTAGTCATAACAAAGTATTGATTGTCTCAGAAGAGTTAGCAAAAACGGATGTTTTTTATCGGCTACTAAGTACAGCGATCAAAGAGAGAGAAATTCGGAGAGAAGTGAGTATTATTGTTTCAGAAGGAAAGGCCGTTGACTTTATTAAAAAAAATACTCCTGAACTGATGATCAGACCGCATCGTTATTACCAATTTTTGATTGACCGTGCAATGGAAACAGGATTAGTTCCTGAGTCAACGATTAATCGATTTTTTGCAATTACAGATGGCGATGCCGACCTATTTCTTGCGATGTATGGATCAGTTAACGAAGGAAAAAAGGGAATGAAGTTCCAAGATGAAGATCAATATGTAGCAGGCCAGGTGCCAAAAAGAGGAGGGAATCCTGTCCAGTTGATCGGTTCGGCTGTATTTAAGGAAGGAAAAATGATTGGCAAATTAAATGGGGAAGAAACGAGGATCACACGATTATTGGATAACACTGTAAAATCGAGAGATCTTTTTTCCAGCTTTCAAGACCCCTTGGATAAAAGGTCAAAGATCACGGTGAGAATCCAGAAAATAAAACCAACGAGGGTGAAAGTCAGGTTGAGAAACGGTCCGCCTAAAATAGAAGTAAACTATCCAGTTGAAATAAAGGTCCTATCCGTTCCTAGTATGATCAACTATGCCGAAAATTTGGAAAATCAAAAAAAGTTAAAAGCGGCATTAGAAAGGAAAATGAAAGAAAATGCTGAGAAACTCATTAAAAAAACGCAACAGGAATACAAGGCAGAACCATTCTATTGGTCTCTATATGTCCGTCCCTTATTTCTTTCGGTCAAAGAGTATGAAGAATGGGATTGGAATAACAAACAATATCCTTTTGCGGATGTCGAAGTAACGATGGATATTGAATTAACAGGGTTCGGTAAACAATTGAGAGAATCGGATATCGAGAAGGTGAAAGATTAACAAATGGAAATCCTCTTTTGGACTATTGTTGTATTCGGTCTCGTTTATAGTTTTTGGTACGCCTTTTATTTAGTAAAAAATAAAAACAAGCTAGGAGCCACAGGAATGGCTTTAGTCGGTTTGTTGATCGGAATTTTTTCATTCATGGTTCGATTGAAATAGGTTTGTATTTAATCAATCGTTTGATTAATACAATTGTTTGTACTTCCTCTAAAATTTGATCCCTCTTGAGCACGGGTAGAGAGGGATTTTTTAATGAATTTTTTAAAAATAACGAAAATTTGACACGATATATAAATAAGTAACAATATTTTTAAAAAAGGCATATCCCTAAATCTGTAAAATTAGTATAATATTCCTGTAAAAGTTAATTTTATATAAGGGGGAGTGGGGGAGTTGAGTAGGAGAAGATGGCTTTATATATGCCTCATTATCGTTTTTATTTTCTCAATAGTTAGTCCGGCTGCAGTTGCGTCAGAGACGGAGACCGAATCAAACCAACAAGGTGAAACTCTACAAAATGATGTAAATGTCCTTGAGGAAGAATCCACCGTTGAAGATCCGAAAGCTGTTGAGGATTCGTTAACCGTTGAAGATCCAAAAGACCTTGAAGAAACAGAGAACCTTGTATCACAAGAACTTGAGGCGACTGAAACTCAAAAAGAAATAATAACAGAAGAGACATCTGTCGTACAAGAGGAACAAAGTAGTAAAGAAGTTAGTATAGAAACAAATGATCAAGAAAGCACAATCCAAAAAGTGGAAGAGGAAGAATTAGAGACAGAAGACTCCATTCAAGAAGAAGCGGGTGAAACCGTTGTTTTTAAAGACAAAAACCTTGAAAAGCTGATTCGTGAGGATTTAGGTCTTAGGAAGAAACCGATAACAAAACAGGATTTGCAAAATTTAGAATCTCTTTATATTGCCGACCTATATGGAGATATTAATAGTTTAGTTGGATTGGAGCATGCGGTCAATTTAACGTATTTAGATATTGAAAGTGTCTCAATTAATGATTTAAGCGTATTACGTTCACTGCAACACATAACGGAACTGACTTTAACCCATTTGCCGGTATCTAATATTGATGTTCTTGATCAACTGCCTGCATTAGAAACCCTTTATATTGGGTATCTAGACGTTGATTTGGCGCAAAACCCTGTAATACAATCCCTTCAAGCAAAAGGGGTGAAGGTTCAAATCTTAGAGGGGCTTTACATAGACCTTTATAAAGTTTCGGAATCCTCAGCTACCATTTCGTGGGGGCATTATAGTTTAGAAAGTATCGATAAATATGAACTATATGTTGATGGGAAATTGAAAAAAACATTTAAATCGGATGAAAGTGAATACCGGTTAACAGGTTTAGAACCGAATACGATTTATCAACTTGAATTAAAAGCTATATCTGGCTCTAAAGTAGTCGACATTCATGAGGTAGAACTCATTACTTTAGGTAAACCTACCGGAAATCCGATAAAATTCCCTGATCCAAATCTGAAGCTAGGCATTCAAGAAGAACTAGGGATCGAGCGCGAGGTTTATGAGAGCGATCTGGAAGGATTAACAGAACTCTACTTAGGATATATGGATATTGGATCATTAACAGGATTGGAAAAGGCCAAAAATTTAACGACATTAATGATTTATGAAAATAATATCGAGGACTTAACACCGCTAATCGGTTTAGAAAAATTAACAACTCTTCATTTGGAAGGGAATCCACTGTCAGATAAGGCTGTTTTGAAAAAGTTGGATCAAGTAGAGTCACTATCTATTTCCTACTCAGCATTCAATGATCTAACATTTTTAACAGAGATGGCTCGTTTACAAGAAGTCTATGTATACGGATCAGTGGAGCTTGAGGAAAATAAACGTTTCCGTGAAGAAGTAGAATTCTTAGAAAGCCATCAAATTACCGTCCATTTAGAACTTGGTGAAGGGATTTACATTGATCTATCACCTGATTATGTAAATGAATCGAAAATTGGCTTATCTTGGACCGTTTGGACGGAAGAGGATGAGTTTATCACACCGGATAAGTACGTATTATCTGTAAATGGAAAAGAGGAAACTCTCAATGGAGATGTAACTTCAAAAGTCTTAAGTAATTTAACACCAAATACAGAATATGAAATTGTTTTAAAGGCTTACATCGACGGCAGTCTTGCAGGGAAAGCCTATTTAACTGAAACAACCCGTGATTTACCAACAGGAAATGTCGTTCATTTTAAAGATCCAAAATTGGAACAAGCTATTAAAGACACTTTAGGTCTTGATCGAGATCTACGTGAAAGTGATATAGAAAATTTGGAAACCTTAAGCCTGCCATCATCCTCAATTAGTGATTTATCCGGACTGGAGAAGGCAACAAACTTAATGGATTTAACCCTATCAGGGAACAAGATTAAAGATCTCACACCATTAAAAAACTTAACGAATTTAGTACTACTAGATTTAAGTAAAAACCCAATTGAAGATCTTTCACCTTTAGCGGATTTAGAAGCATTAGATTATCTAGATCTTTCTGAAATAAAAACGAGAGACTTCAAAGCTTTAAGTGGGCTTTCAAATTTATCGTATTTAAGCCTTTCAAAAAATAAGATGAATAACATTGCCGAACTTACAAAAATAACAAGTTTAGTATATTTAGACCTTTATGATAACAACATCTCTAATTTGAATGGGATCGAGCAGCTGGCCAATTTAGACAGTTTACATCTTGGAAAAAATCCAATCTCTGATTTTTCTCCGCTTTCTAAACTGAACCTTACAAGTTTGGAAATACCGAATACAAACTTGACTAGCTTAGAGTGGATAAAATCAATGACAGGATTAGAGGCTTTATCGATTAGCGGGAACCCAATTAAAGATTTATCCCCGTTAAAAAATCTTGAAAATCTTTACTTTTTAAGCATCAGTAATACAAATGTAGATGATATTAGTATTCTATTAGAACTGCCAAACCTTATTTACGTTAGTATGTATAAAATGTCCAAGCTAGACCTAACAGAAGACTCAGAGGCGATGGAGATCATCCGAACATTAGAGGAAAATGACGTATTTGTCGCCTATGATGGAGTGAGTATGGGCTTTCTTGAACTGACCTCGATTGAATCAACAGATAGGTCAATCGCAGTATCCTGGTTCTCTGAATTAAATGAACTAGTTACCGAGTATCGGGTCTATCTCGATGGCGAATTAGTTACTGAACTTGATAACTCACAAAATACTTATGTAATTAACGACTTAGCCCCAAATACGGAATATGAAATTACCATTGAGGCATATTTTAAAGGGGAATTGATCGATCGTGTATCTGAGGTCGTCATGACAAAAGAGGCCATTAAAAAACCAGGTCAAGATGACAAAGATGAGGACGAGCAAGATCAAGAACAAGATCAAGAACAAGATCTAGATGAAACAGTTACCATTCCGAAGGATAATAGCAGCTCTACGAAAGGTGAACCTAATAGTAATGGAAAAGGCGCAGTCCCAGTGAAGGCTGAGTCTGACACTACTAAGAAAGGGCATTCACTCCCTGTAACAGCAACCAATTCTTTTAATCTGATCTTAGTTGGATTAGTGGTAGTTCTTGTAGGTGGGGCGATGTTGCTAGTTTATAGAAGGAAGAATGCTTAATCTTAAATAGGAGCTTGTGTTTAGTCAGAACGCTATTATACATTCCTAACATTGCATGGGCATATAAAACAGACGTCAAAAAAACATAGTTTTATTAGATGCTTAATAAATTTACACTTTATTATTTTGATATTAAAAAATAGCTCGTTTAATACAAACAAAAGAAGCTCAGCTGTACAATACGGCTGAGCTTTGAAATTTTGTAGATAAAATATAGTTAAAGATTATACTTTGAAACTCTCTGGAGCTTCATTTAGCTTTCCATAATGATATAGAATCGCTTGCACAATCCGATAAGAAGCCTTTCCATCTCCGTATGGATTAGAAGCCTTAGACATTTTTTCGTATTCCTGCGGGTTTGTCAGTAACTCTTTCGTTAAGTTATAAATCGTTTCCTCATCTGTACCAGCAAGCTTCAAAGTACCTGCTTCAATTCCTTCAGGGCGTTCGGTTGTATCACGAAGAACCAATACTGGAACACCTAGTGATGGGGCTTCTTCTTGAACACCTCCTGAATCCGTTAGAATAATATGGGCTTTTGAAGCGAAGTTATGAAAATCAACAACACCTAGTGGTTCGATTAAGTGGATGCGTGGGTCGTTCCCAAGAACCTCATCTGCGACTTCTCGAACAGCTGGGTTTAAATGAACGGGATACACGACTTGAATATCTTCGTGTTCTGAGATGATACGTTTAATTGCTTTAAACATATTTCTCATCGGTTCTCCCAAGTTTTCGCGACGATGAGCGGTTAGTAAGATCAATTTATCGTTACCTAATTTATCGATAATTTCATTTTGATAAGAATCTGTAACGGTTGTTTTTAAAGCATCAATGGCCGTATTTCCTGTTACGAAAATGGTTTCCGCTTTTTTGTTTTCGTTTAATAAATTTTGCTGTGATTTTACAGTTGGTGAAAAATGTAAATCAGCTAATACGCCTGTAAGTTGTCGATTCATTTCTTCTGGGAACGGTGAATACTTATTCCAAGTACGTAAACCAGCCTCTACATGACCGATGGCAATTTGATTATAGAATGCGGCAAGGCCAGCAACAAAGGTCGTTGATGTATCCCCGTGAACAAGAACAAGGTCTGGTTTGACTTCCTTCATCACTTCGTCAAGTCCACCTAAAACTCTTTGTGTAACCTCAATTAAAGTTTGGCGTTCTTTCATAACATTCAAGTCATAATCAGGTTGAATATTAAACACTTCTAATACCTGGTCCAACATTTCCCTATGTTGAGCGGTAACCGTCACAATGGATTCAATGTGATCGGGATATTTTTCTAATTCCAGTACCAACGGAGCCATTTTAATCGCCTCAGGTCTTGTCCCGAATATGGTCATTACTTTGATTTTACTCATAAGAACACCTCATTTTTTTAATATCCTTTATCTTTATGTATTAGGCTGTATGTCCAACTAAGTATATCATCTTTCTTGCGCCACAAGAAAATTACAATCCTTCGAATCTATATTGACGGAGGTTGTTATTAATAGGTTAAACCATCAGTTTAAAGTTAGTGTTAATTAAAGGTAAAAATAGTCGAAAGATAGAATATTTAATAGATGCAATATTAGTAATATTACCAGTCAACTGTCCCTTTAGCAGTAAAGTGATTAAGTTTCTAAAAGAGCAATGAGATTCCATTTTGGTAAAACTTACACTGTCATTTACATGAATAATAGATTGCTAGTCTTAAAATGATTGAAATATAATCATATAGGATAAAAGAATCATAAAAGGGTGTGGGCAATTGAGGAGAAAAGTCATTATTTCTATTATAGCGACTCAGTTACTTGTAGCTTTATGTTTTTCAATCGGTACTGTTTCAGCAGCAGGGGACAGTGATTCTCAAATAAGGGTAAAACTCTCAGCTTATCTTGGGAATCAAAATTCTATTAACTTATCAATTTCTGGCCACTTTATAGTAGAAGAAGATGGATTAAATTTAAGTGGTGCCTATGTATTAAAAGTTGAATCGGGTCAGCTAATTTTATACAAAAATGGCATAGAAGTGAAAAACTATGGAACATCCTTTACGGTTAATCCGTCTGTTTATCATCCTCAAAATGTGATTTCAATTAATGGCCGAAACTATTTGGGGTCGATGGAATTCGAAGTTGAAAATGAAAGGTATGTTAGACCTTATAATACGTTACCAGTCGAAGATTACTTAAAAGGTGTTGTTTCTAAAGAGATGAGTCCAAGCTGGGGAAATCAAGGTGGGATGGGAGCCCTTAAAGCGCAAGCTGTTGCTGCAAGAACCTATGCCTATGGGGTAAGTCCCATTGACGATGGACAGTCTGACCAGGCGTATACGGGATATTACTGGTATGATACGACAAATCGTGCGGTAGAAGAAACACAAGGTTTAGTTCTAAAGTACAACGGTCAAATTATTGGAGCGAACGCCTTATACTCATCAAGTAATGGCGGGAAAGTTCATTCAAAAGTAAATTCATGGGGAGATGCTCCATGGAATCATGTGCCTTACTTACAAGCGAAAGAAGACCCTTATGATGCTAAAAGTTCAAGTATTGGTAATCAAAATCAAAATTGGAATTTATCTATTACAAAAACGCAAATTGATTTAACAGACATAAACCTAACACAACCAGAATTATGGTGGAATAAGAAAAAAGAAGTTAATGAAGATACAGTGATTATCAATCATATGAAAAGTTGGTTAAAGGCAAATGGATATATTGCCCCTAGATATGAGGTTAAAATCGTAAGTATTCCCGAATTAACTTTTGATGTGAATGTTCCTACAAACAAAACAATTAAGGGTAAATTGACCATTCAGTATATGTTAAGAGATGCAGAAACAAATCAGTACGTAATGGAAAATGGTCAAATAAGGCTGTTTTCAACAACCATTACAGACAGGGCTCATACATTTAGAATGATGGTTACCACCAATATTATGAAAAGTCTTAATATCAAAAGTGTTCAAGATGATGGAACAAAGATTACCGTTAACGGCAGCGGTTGGGGACATGGCATTGGTATGAGCCAATATGGCGCCTATCAAATGTCTAAAGAAGGAAAAGGTTTCCAAGAGATCCTTAACTTCTACTACCCTGGAACAATTACTTCAGATGTAGTGGATCCAACTGGTTCAATTGTGCAGTAAAGAGGATAATAGCTAACTTTTGCTAAAAAGAAGGGGGGTTCCCTTCTTTTTTATATTGGTGAAAAGAATGGTATTTCCCTTATATGGTAATAATAATCTTTTATAGATCATAAAGTACTCGAAAAGAATTATATTGTAGGTGTTTATATGAAAAGGGGAATTACTCTGTTTTTTTTATTTTTAATCATTTTTTTATTAAAAATCATAGCATTAAATTGGCTACTTTTTAATAAAGTGGATATCTTATTTGTGATTAATGAATTTTGTCTAGTGCTTATCTTCTTTTCTTTTATTGAAATCCTCTTTAGAAAGGCCTATACGTTAAAAGTAAGTTTGTATTTAATAAGCTCTCTT
This sequence comes from Niallia sp. XMNu-256, assembly GCF_036670015.1. Classification (NCBI taxonomy): domain Bacteria; kingdom Bacillati; phylum Bacillota; class Bacilli; order Caryophanales; family Bacillaceae; genus Niallia; species Niallia sp. XMNu-256. Next base: position 3,588,450 of record NZ_CP137636.1, on the reverse strand, counting down.
ATCCTTTCTATCCTTTATGTAAGTATTCTTATGTATTATACATATTATGGCGCGATTCCAACGTTTTCTGCATTTAAACAGATTGGACAAGTAGGCGCACTTACCGACAGTATTGTGTCCCTATTACAGCCAAATTATTTATTATTTTTAATTGATTTTCCGATTTTAATTGCGATTTTAATAAAAAACAAAGAGATGACAAGTAGAAATGTATCGAAGAAGGTTTCTTTGATTTTAGGCTTAGCTTCCATCACAGTATTGACGACCTCTTACACATTGCAAATGAAGAATGAGGCCATCAATGAAATAAAAATGGCCCAACATCTAGGGGTGATTAATAATAGTATTTATTTATCTTTGCCCATCAGTGCAGATCAAGACGAAGAACAAGATACCGTTATAAGTCAAGAACACATTAATCAAATCAAGGAAATCAATCCGAATCAACAGGCACAGTTATTTGGCGAAGCAAAAGGTAAGAATATCATTATGGTTCAGCTTGAAGCCTTCCAAAATTTTCCTATTGGTAAAGAAATAGCCGATCAAGAAATCACCCCTACTATAAATGAATTGATTAAAACCAGCTATTATTTCCCTAATATTTTTCAACAAATTGGAAAAGGGAATACGTCAGATGCCGAATTTATGGTCAATACATCGATATATCCTGTTGGTGATCGAGCAATGTCTCAAGAATATAGCGAAAAAAGCATACCGAGCCTACCGAAAATCTTAAAGGAACATGGATACCAATCATTAACCTACCATACCAATGATGTTGAATTCTGGAATCGAAATGAAATGTACCAGGCATTGGGATTTGATCGCGTATATGAAAAAAGTTTTTTTGGTACGGAGGATGTTATCTCATTTGGTGCTTCTGATGAGGTTTTATATTCGAAAACATTAAGTACTTTAGAGAAGTTACATCAAGAAGGCGAACCATTTTATGCCCATGTGATATCCATGTCGAGCCATCATCCATTTAAAATTCCAGCTAATAAACCACAATTGAATCTACCAAATGACTTTGAAAATACAAGTGTCAAAGATTACTTACAAGCCATTTATTATGCTGATTTTGCATTGGGTGAATTTATTCGGGGATTAAAGGATAAAGGAATCTGGGAGGATACATTGTTTGTTATTTATGGGGATCATTATGGTTTGCAGTTAAAAACAGACCAGGATAAAGATTTGGTTAATGAAATGTTAGGACGAGAGTACCATCAACATTTAGATGGTTTTAATATTCCCCTTATCATCTTTAATCCGGAAAGATCGAAAGGAATAGAAATACAAACAGTAGGTGGACAGATCGATATCATGCCTACAATCACATTGTTGTTAGGTATACCCATTGATCAGATTCATTTTGGGCAAGATTTAATCAATTACCCCAATAATGTGGTTGGAAATCGTTTTTACCTGCCAACAGGGACATTTTTCAATAATGATATTTTGTTTATCCCTGGAGAGAGTTTTCAAGATGGAAAAGCGATATCCCTAGAGACAAACCAACCGTTAAGTGAGTTTCAACCATATTTCTCGGATTTTGAAAGAGTCATGTCTTTAATGAGCCTATCTGATCAATATGTAAATTCTCTTCCTCTTCGAAAGTGAACGACATCTAAAAAGTGAAGTATAAAATATGGTGGGGGTGGAAAGATTAGGCTATAAGTTGTCAAAAAACGGAGGTAAATAATGGGACTTGTAGCAGAAATATTCCTCGGGGTTCTCGGGATATTAACTCTTTATGTATATGGTTTAACATTATATTATGTGTTTCTAACCTTTTTTGGTTTCAAAAAGGCTAAAAGGGACTATGAAATTGTAGAAGACCAAACTAAATTTCTAATATTAGTGGCAGCCCATAATGAAGAAAAGGTAATTGGCTCTACGATTGATAATTTAAGAAATATTAAATATCGAAAAGACCTCTATGATATTTATATTGTTAACGACAATAGCTCTGATCGAACAGGGGAAATATGCCGAGAAAAAGGCATCAAAACTGTAGATACAAGTGAAAAATTATTTCCTCGTGAAGGGGTTGGCAAACCAGCCGGGTTACAATATGCCCTTCGATATTTAGGATTTGAAAAATTAACTGAAAAATATGATTGCCTGATGATCCTGGATGCAGATAATCACATCGATCCTGATGTGTTACGTGAATTGAACTCTCAATATATCGCAAAAAATAAACCGGAAGCCATCCAAATTTATTTGGACTCAAAAAATTCCAATTCGAGTTTATCATTAGGTTACGCAATGAGTTATTATTATACGAACCGTTTTTTTCAGTTGGCAAAATATCGATTAGGACTTCCTAATGCGATCGGGGGAACGGGCTTTATCGTGAGACTAGACTATTTAATGAAACATGGTGGTTTTAGTTTCCGTTCTTTAACAGAAGACCTTGAACTAGAAATGGAAATCGTTCGTGATAATGGACGAATATTATGGAATCATTTTGTTCGGATTTATGATGAGAAGCCTGATAATTTTAAAATTAGTCTGAAACAACGGACAAGATGGTCACAGGGGCATTGGTTTGTTGCGTTTACAAATTTTAAACCGATGGTCAAAAAACTATTCACCGAAAAAGGAAAATTTAAAATAATCGACCAACTAATTTATTTATTTGGTATGACAAGAGCCGTACAGGTGAGTCTCGTTCTAATTGGTTTATTGGTTTCACTTGGATATGGTCTTTTTAATAATAGCATCTATACGACCATCGGAGAATATGCCGTTACATGGATCTTTGGAGCAAGTGTCATCACATTAATGATGTATCTCTACCAATTTGTTTTTTGTATGTACTATGCAATTAAAGTGGACACGAAACATAAGTTTAGATTCTTCCATATAACCTATTCTGTCTTCATTTACGCCTATACCTTTTTATATGCACAAATTGTTGGATTAATTAAATGGAGACAACAGCACACATGGGTAAAGACAGAACATAATAAGACTGAAATTGAGCACAAACAAGTGCCGGTCAAACAGAGATAATAGAAAGGCTGAAGGAAATTCCTTCAGCCTTTCTATTATCTCTTTAATGCTATTGAAACAAAAATGAAAAGAGCTTTCTTTATCTTTTTTTGGTATGATGATAAAATGAATCTTTGATGTTAAGTATATTAATTTAGTATAAAAATTGAGCTATAGATGAAAAATAGCTTAATTATAAAAATCTTAGGAAGGATTAACTTATGCGTTCAGTTATAACAGTCTTGAAGGAGCAGATTAATCATTTCTATTTGGTTAGGCGTCTATCTGCTTATGAAATGAAAAGTGCTAACCGAAATAATTACTTGGGGATATTATGGGAAATTATTAATCCTATGATTCAAATATCGATTTATTGGTTTGTGTTTGGATTTGGAATCTTCAGTAGTACAGGGAGAGCAGATGTAACATTACATGGCGAGCAAATTCCTTATTTTCCATGGATGCTCTCAGGTATGGTCGTTTGGTTTTTTATAAATCAGGCCATTACACAAGGATCTAAATCGGTTTATACTCGGATAAGAATGCTATCTAAAATGAGCTTTCCGATGAGTGTAATACCGACTTACGTTATATTTGCAAAGCTTTATCAGCATTTAATGCTTTTAGCTGTTGTACTTGTAATTTTTCAATTTCTTGGTTATCCAATAAATATATATTATTTACAATTGATTTATTTTATTATATCTACAGTCATATTTTTAGTCGTATTTTCACTGATCACTTCAACATTATCGACGATTGTGCGTGATTTTCAAATGATTATCCAGTCTTTGGTTAGAGTGTTAATTTATTTAACACCATTTTTATGGCCGCCATACCAGATCGAGCCAACCATTATTCATACGATTATGAAGTTGAATCCCTTTTATTATTTAGCAGAAGGGTATAGAGCTTCTATTTTGGGGATCTCATGGTATCCAATTGAGCATTGGGAATATACATTATATTTTTGGGGAATTACTCTAGTATTATTATTAATCGGCTCCGTTTTACATGTGAAGTTCAGGGATCGTTTTGTAGACTTTTTGTAAATAGGAAGTGAAATCAATGACTAAATCAGTCATCTTAAAAAATGTAAGTAAACAATATAAAATATACAATGGAAATAAAGAGAAACTTTTAGATCTTATTTTACCTAAAAGTTATGGACAAGATTTCTTTGCTCTGCAAAATGTGAGTTTTGAAGCTGAAAAAGGCGATGTTGTAGGATTTATTGGGGTAAATGGATCAGGTAAATCAACTCTATCTAATATTATTGCAGGAATCGTACCACCCACAACAGGAACAATGGAAGTCCATGGGAAACCGGCATTAATAGCTGTTAACGCTGGCTTAAATAACCAATTAACAGGTCGTGAAAATATTGAATTAAAGTGTTTAATGTTAGGTTTTAGTAAAGCACAAATTAAAGAACTAGAGCCTGAAATTATTGATTTTGCTGATATTGGTATTTTTATAGATCAACCTGTTAAATCTTATTCAAGTGGTATGAAATCTAGATTGGGATTTGCAATTTCTGTCACTGTTGATCCTGACATCCTTGTCATTGACGAGGCTTTATCTGTGGGGGACCAAACTTTCGCTGACAAGTGCCTAGATAAAATGAATGAATTTAAACAAAGAGGAAAAACCATTTTCTTTATCAGTCATTCTATTGGACAAATGAAGAAATTCTGCGAAAAAGCATTGTGGCTCGAGTATGGAGAGGTAAAAGATTATGGTTTGATAACCGATGTTATGCCTAAATATGAGGAGTTTCTAAAGAAATATAAAGCAATGTCAGCCGAAGAGAAAAAGAAATTTCGGGTAGAAGCAATGAAACGTCAAAAAGGAGAAAGTAAACTAGTCAGTGTCTAAGAAAGTGAAGAGTTAAATCATTTGGGATTTAGCTCTTTTTTTGTGCAATATTAAAATATCCCTAAATTATTTTAAAAAGTTGTTTATGGTAACATTAGTGTTTTTATGGAATTTTCGCATTACACTTGATAAACGGATACTCCTATGAAATAATTTTAAAATGTGTAAATTATAACATGATTCGACACCGAGATGAAACGGAGGAAAAGACCAGTGTTATTTAGTTCGACAACTTTTTTATTTCTCTTTTTACCAGTTGTCCTGATTTTGTATTTTATATCACCAAGATTTTTAAAAAATAGTATTTTATTGGGCGCAAGTCTATTTTTTTATGCATGGGGAGAACCGGTATTTGTCCTTATCATGCTTTTTTCCATATTAATTAACTATATCTTTGCTCTTATAATTGATTCAAATAGGAATAAGAGGAAATTAACAAAATGGATACTCACACTTACAATAATAGCAAATTTACTATTGTTGGGGATATTTAAGTATGCTAATTTTGTTATTGATAATATAAACTCTATCTTTAATCTATCTATAGATATACCGATGATTGCCTTACCCTTAGGTATCTCCTTTTTTACCTTCCAAGGATTAAGTTATGTTATTGATGTGTATAGAAAAGATGGGAAAGTTCAAAAAAACCCTTTGAACATCGCACTATATATATCTTTGTTCCCACAATTAATTGCTGGTCCTATTGTTCGTTATCAAACAGTTGCCGAACAAATAACTAGGAGAAAAGAAACTTTAAAAAAGTTTGCTGAAGGTAGTAAACGGTTTATTATGGGATTGGCTAAAAAAATGTTATTGGCCAATAATTGTGGTTGGGTTGCAGATCAGGTGTTTTCACAACCAACGCATGAATTGTCTATGGGACTTGCTTGGATTGGAATTATTGCTTATGCATTACAAATATACTTTGACTTTTCGGGTTATTCCGATATGGCAATAGGGTTGGGGAAAATGTTTGGTTTTGAGTTTCTCGAGAATTTTAATTACCCTTATATTTCTCGCTCAGTTACAGAATTTTGGAGAAGATGGCATATCTCATTATCTACTTGGTTCCGTGACTATCTTTATATCCCATTAGGAGGTAATAGAGGAACTACATTTCAATTATATCGGAATATTTTCATTGTATGGTTAGCCACAGGAATATGGCATGGCGCTTCATGGACATTTATAGCCTGGGGAGTTTATTACGGTATATTAATAATGCTTGAAAAAGCATTTTTATTAAAATTGTTAGAGAAAATCCCACTAATTTTACAACATATCTATACTATTTTAGCCTTTCTAATTGGTTGGGTATTTTTTCGGTCGGAAACGTTCAGTTATGCTTTTAATTATTTAGGCACAATGTTTGGATTAAACGGAAATCAAATCTGGGATTCTAATGCAAGTTTTTACTTTACGCAATACGGAGTAATAATTTTGCTTGCTGTAATTATATCTATCCCAGTTTTTCCATATGTACAAAATAAAATAAATAAGTTTTTAGTTGGAAAGGGTACGGTTATTAATGTAAGTGCTGATATTGTAATATCCTTTGGTTATTACATTCTCTTCTTAATTACGATAATTAGTTTAGTGTCAACTACATTTAATCCGTTCATATATTTCAGGTTTTAAGGTAATGGAGGATACTTATTTATGAATAGCATTAAGTTACAGACCCTTTTGATTAGTATATTTTTTCTAGTAACTATAATAGGATTCTTTATATACTATTTTATTAGTCCGGATAAGGACCAATCTGTTTTAGAAAATAGGCAATTAGTAAAACGTCCGGATTTTACGTTAGAATCGTTTGCAACTGGAGAATATTCGAAGCGTTTTGAAACATATTATAATGACCAATTCCCGATACGAGAATCATTTGTAGAGTCTAATGCACTTATTGAAAGGAATGTTTTTAGACAGGATGTATACGATGATGTTTATATTGCAGATGATGGTTATTTATTGTCAAAAGTAGAAAGAGGGACATTGGAAAGTGCAAAGGGAGTAGCAAAGAGTATAAATAACTTTGCGGAGGATATGGGAAAATTAAATGTTACAGTTTATACTGCTATAATGCCTAATAAGTCAACTATGATGCAAGATAAATTCCCAACATATTTTCAAAGCTATGGCCAAGAAAACATGGATTTATTATTCAAGGAGTTGAGTAAAGTAGCCAACCCTATTGATTCACGTGATTACCTTGAAAAACATATGGATGAAGACCATATGTTTTATTATACTGATCATCATTGGCAAGCTAAAGCGGCATTTTATGCTTATCAAAATGTAATGTCTTATATCTTTGATAAAGAAGATATGAATGAACAAGTATATACCTACCAGGATTATAATTGGGAATTAAAAGGGAAGCCGTTTATAGGGTCTGACGCAAGAAAAACAACAAGTGTAAATGCCGAAATATCAGATCAAATTATGGTTGCAACGTTAAAAGAACAAACAGAACCTTTTGTAATGAAATGGGGAACTAAAATGCGAAAGGGTTTGTATGAGTATTCCTTTTTGGATATGGAGGATCCTTATACAAATCGTTATCAAGCTTATTTAGGTGGAGACTATGCGAATCTATCTATTCATAATGATGAGAATGAAAATAGAGATAATATTCTTGTTATTAAGGATTCATATGCCAATGCGTTTGTACAATTTTTAGCCCCCCATTATAGAGAAACACATGTAATAGATCTCCGGCATTATAAAGGTAAGGCAATCAGGGAATATGTGAAGGAACATGACATTAAACACATACTATTATTAAACAATGTGAATTCTATTTATGTAACACCTGCATTAACTAGTTTTAACAATCCTGGTCAAGGAGAAAACCAATAATAGATTGAACTTGGATGGAAATAGATATAGTCGGGGTGATATTAATGGAGGAAATGAACGAATTTAAAAGGGATTTTTACTTTTCTATAGTTATGGCAGTTTACAATGTGGAAGAATATTTAGAAGAAGCTATTGAAAGTTTATTAAAACAAACTTTAAACTTCGAGAAATATGTTCAATTAATATTAGTTAATGACGGTAGTTTAGATAATAGTAAAGACATCTGTATCAAATTCAAGAAAAAATATCCTGCTAATGTTGTATTTATTGATAAGGAAAATGGTGGAGTAAGTAGTGCAAGAAATGCGGGTTTAGATAAAGCAGTAGGAAAATATATTAATTTTTTAGATCCCGATGATAAATTATCACCTAAAACATTAGAGAATGTATATAAATTTTTTGAGGAAAAGGGAAATGGGATTGATGTAGTATCTATACCTATTTTTTGGTTTGATCAAGCAAAGGGTAAACATTTACTGAATTATAAATATACATCTAATCGAATTATAAATATTCTTAAAGAATATAAATCCATTCAAATGTCATCTTCCAGTTCATTTGTTAGAAAAAGTGCGATTGGTAACATACGTTTTAATGAATCTTTAAAATATGGTGAAGATGCTGAATGGCTAAATAAAATTATATTAACTAAATGCGAGTATGGCGTAGTAAAGAATGCAAGGTATTTATACCGTAAAAGGAGTACTCAAACTTCTGCAACTCAACGATCTTTAAATGATAAAGATTATTATCTCCACAGTTTAAATAACTTTTCTTTTAGTTTAATAAATGTGTCTCTTGAAAAGTTAAGCTTTGTACCTGAGTACATACAGTATATGCTAATGTATGACTTACAATGGCGTTTAAATAATAATCAAATTGGTACTCTCATGAACGCTGAAGAGACAAATCAATTTTTGTTGAAATTAAGAGAGCTATTGGGCTTTATAAATGATGAGGTAATTTTAGCTCAAACTCATTTAAACCTACAGCGAAAAAATTATTTATTAAGAATTAAATACAATCAAAGTTACAATGAGTTTTACCATCAGTTTATTTCACCAAATAATGCAGCTCTATTACATGATAATAAAGTAATGAACATTTTAGGTGACAATCGCTTGGCTATTGAACTAATAAACATTGAAGGTTATGAGTTGTTGGTAGAAGGACATTTTACTTCTCTATTTGAAAATGAAGAAATAAAGTTAGTAGCCTTATTCGGTAATCGTTTATACGAAGCAGAATCTGTAGATCGCTTTTATAAAGATGTAAATGTATTCGGTGAAACAATTAATAAAGCGAAGGGTTTTAAGTTTAAAATTCCTTTAAGTATAGTTGAAGAAAATGGTGAAAGTATTCAATTTCTAGCTCAAATTAAGGAAACAAAGGTTCCGTTAAATGTGATTTTTGCGAGTAAGTCGTTTATATCAGCTAAAGGGTATTCTTATTATAAAAAAAATGGTTATATAATTTCATATAACAACAAAATCAATAAGATTATAATTGAAAAAAGTAATTTAAGGCTTTTACTTAGAAAGGAACTTGCTTTACAAAAGCAATTATTTAAAATAAATAAAATAGGTTCAAGGAAGGCTATGCTAGTTCGATTAATATTTTTAATACGGGAATACTTTAGCAAACAGCCTATCTGGTTATTTATGGATCGTGTTAATAAGGCAGATGATAATGCCGAGGTTTTATTTGAATACTCTATAAAACAAAATGATGATATAAAGAAGTACTTTGTAATAAATAAGGATTGCGAAGATTATGTGAGGTTAAAGCAAATAGGTAAGGTTATTCCATACGGATCTAGGAAGCATAAAATGTATATGCTTTTAGCTGACAAAGTGATTTCATCTCACGCAGATGAATTTATAGTTAATCCATTTGGAAAAATGAAAAAGTATTATAAGGATTTGTTGAATTTCGATTATATATTCTTGCAACATGGGATTACAAAAGATGATATTTCAGATTGGTTAAATAAATATAAAAAAAATATACGATTATTTATTACAGCTGCTAATAAAGAATATGAGTCAATTGTTAATGGACACTATGATTATGATAAAAAAGAGGTTGTTCTGTCTGGTTTCCCACGGTTTGATAAATTAAAGGACGAAGATAAGAAAAGGATCTTAATTATGCCTACTTGGCGAAGTAATTTAGTAGCGAAAATTAATCCTATAACAGGAGAACGTCAATATAATCCTTTGTTTAAAGAGTCTACTTATTTTAAAGCTTTTAACGACTTATTAAAAAATAAAGAATTAATAAATGCTGCAAAGGAAAATGATTATAAAATTGTATTTTTCCCCCATCCAAATATTATGCAGCAATTAAGCGATTATCAAATTGACTCATCAATTGAAGTAGCCGATATAAACAGCAGTTATCGTAATCATTTTAATCAGTCGAGTATTCTAATTACAGATTATTCATCGGTTGCTTTTGACTTTGCTTATATGAAAAAACCGGTAATATACTATCAATTTGAATCAAATCATTTAGAGCAGGGGTATTTTGATTATGAAAAAATGGGATTTGGTACTGTATTAAAGGAAAGTAAGGATGTTGCGGATCGTATCATTGAATATATGAACAATGAATGTGAAATGGAAAATAAGTACAAAGAAAGAGTTAATCAATTCTATTCATATACAGATAGTAATAATTCCAAGAGAGTGTATGATGCAATAAAAGAAATAAATAAAAATTAATTAAAGTCTTATTAAATAATTAAGAAACATACTATTGTTATGTTTTAGTTTTATTTTAGGTATATCAAAATAGACTCAGTGCGGTCTAATTTGATATACCTTTTCTTTTTTCCGACATACTTTGCTGAAATTAATGGCGAATTACTAGATTGGTATAGCATCTTTGTCGACATATTGGTAAGATAGGAATAGTTTTCCATAGATACCAATTAATCAATTGTTTTTTACCAACGTGTCAGATTTAAGATTAATAGTATCTACATAGAAAAATACACAAGAATAGTATGAGCAGATAAAAAGGAGGTAACATGAAGCGGTTTAAAAAATTGAATATTGCTATTTTAGTCATTTGCTTGTTTTTTTCAATGATACCATTACAGGTTTTTGCTACTACTGATTTGGAACAATTTCCTAAAGTTGATAGTATGGTTGTTTATACTCAAGATGCTAATGCAAAGATTGGGTTATATGAAGAAATGAGCATAGATAGTAGACTAATAGCTGAAATTAGTAATGGTACTGAAGTTTTCGTTTTGGAAAAGCATGATGGTTATACAAATGTACAATACGAAGAGCCCGAAAGTAAAGAAATATTACAAGGCTATGTTAAAAGTGAACATTTGATTCCTGTAGAGAATGAGGGAGTAGTAGACCAAACTAATTCTGCAATTGGTGAATCACAAGAAGTTGAACCAGGATCATCTCAAACTAATTCTGCAATTGGTGAATCACAAGAAGTTGAACCAGAATCGTCTCAAACTAATTCTGCAATTGGTGAATCACAAGAAGTTGAACCAGAATCATCTCAAACTAATTCTACAATTGGTGAATCACAAGAAGTTGAACCAGAATCATCTCAAACTAATTCTACAATTGGTGAATCACAAGAAGTTGAACCAGAGTCATCTCAAAATAATTCTACAATTGGTGAATCACAAGAAGTTGAACCAGAGTCATCTCAAAATAATTCTGAAATTGGTGAATCACAAGAAGTTGAACCAGAGTCATCTCAAATTAATTCTGAAATAAGTGAAACTCAAGCGGTTGAACCAGAATTATCTCAAACTAATGAACAAGAAGAAATGGAAGATGACGTAAAATCCCTTGATGATACTTCTAACACGAATCAGGTTCAATTGACAACATTTAGTTCTAATACGGAGCTAATGGAGCCAACGAAAGAGGTTACGGGTTCAACAACAGTTTTAGAAGGCATCGCCATTAAGTTTCCGACAAACATGTATGAATCTCCATCAAGAGATTCAGAGGTTTTAAGAACTTTTAATCCTGGTAAAGTATTAAAGTATTATAATCATTCATCTGAATGGTTTAGATCAACTGTTAGTATTGATGGAAAAAACAGGACAATTTATATTCATAAATCTGATGTTGAGGAAAAGGTCAAAGATCCTGAATTATTAGAAGGACTTGCGTTAAAAGATCCTACAAACCTGTATGCACTACCGACTAGGGATTCAGAAGTGTTAAGGAGCTTCAATTCTGGAAAAGTATTAAAATACTATACGTTTTCAACAAACTGGTATAAATCCTCGGTAAGTGTAAACGGTAAGATTAGGACAATTTATATTCATAAATCGGATGTTGGTATTGCTGAACCAGTTACTGATCCTGTATTAGTTCAGGGAATTGCTTTAAAAAACCCAACAAATATGTATTCATTACCGTCTAGGGATTCAAAGGTATTAAGAACCTTTAATTCAGGGAAAGAACTCAAGTTTTATACTTATATTCCTAATTGGTACAGTTCGACTGTAAAAGTAAATGGTATTGATCATACTATCTATATTCATGAATCTGATGTTGAGTTACTAGTGGACAAACCCATTAAGGAAGAAGGGATTGCTTGGATTAATCCAACCAATGTATATGCACTTCCATCTAGGAATTCAAAAGTGCTAAGGAAATTTAGTCCGGGCTCCATCCTTAAATATTATACCTATTCGGACAATTGGTATAAGTCTTCAACAACAGTGAATGGAAAAGTAAATACAATTTTTATCCATTCTGCTGATATAGAGGAAGCGAATCCTTCATCAGAAACATTACAGGGGATTGCTTTAAATTCGGAGACCAGTGTACATGTGCTCCCTTCTTCTGGTGCTCAAAAACTCAAAACATATAGTAAAGGATCTACATTAAAGTTTTATAATTACAGTAAAAATTGGTATAAGACTACGGTGAGAAACCAGGTAGGCTATATTAAAAAATCAAATATCGGATCTGTGGAAAAATCTGGACCTAGTGTGATCAAAAAAAATACACACTATGATTATAGTTTTAGTGACATGATTGATATTCAAGTGACTAAAACTCCAAAAGTTGATGGAGCTGGACAGTTTATTGCAAGTCGGTCATTAGTTGAGTACTATGCTAATCCTTTGAACTTTGAATTCGGAACAGACGAGTATTACCAATTTTTGGTACTGTCAAAACCTGCAGGCTTAAGTGCTACAGAAATAAATCAAAATATCCTCTATGATAAAGGGATATTGAAGGGAAAAGGACAGGTGTTTATTGATGCAGCGAATATTCATCAGGTTAATGAAGCATATTTGATTGCACATACTCTTCATGAAACTGGATTTGGAGAGTCTACTTTATCAAATGGTATTCCGGTAGACGAGAATGGCAATGTAACAAGAGATTCTTTAGGGAATATTAGCGTGACAGAAAAAACTTACGAAATTGTTTATAATATGTACGGATATGGTGCCGTAGATAATGATCCAATTGATGGCGGGGCTAAGTACGCATTTGATAGAGGGTGGTTTTCACCGGAATTGGCAATTATTGGTGGAGCGCAGGAAGTAGTAGCAAACTATATTAGTCAGGGCCAGGATACACTTTATAAGATGCGTTGGAATCCCGCAAATCCTGGTGAACATCAATATGCAACACATGTAATTTGGGCTACTGCTCAAACAAAAAACATTGCATCCATTTATAGAATGCTTAATTCTTTTACATTGAATTATGATGTACCAAACTTTAATGGTTCACTTGCTACTTCCACAAAACCAGCTGCAGAAGATCAGTATGCTGTACTTCCTGTAGCAGAGGGTATAACTGGAAAAACAACTGAAAATGTTAACCTTAGAACATATCCTACTGGACCAATAATTAGGACTTTGGATAACGGTACAAATATAGAAGTCGTTGGTCAAAATGGTGGGTGGTATAAAGTAAGATTATCTGGCGAACTGGGATGGTTATCCGGTGATTATGTTTCGTTAGAAAATGCACTTCAAATAACTACCTCCGCGTTAAATGTTCGAAATCAACCTAATACAACAAGTAGCTCCATTATAGGAACCATATATAATGGTGAAATAGTTAGTGGTGTGATTGATTCTAATGGTGATTTTATTAAAAGTGGTAATTGGTATAAGATTAACTACAAGAATGCTGAAGGTTGGATCAGTGGCGGCTATGTTAAAGAATTAAAATGATAGGGAAAAATTCCCTATCATTTTTTTTATCACTTTCTCAATATTTTCTTTACTTTTTGCTTTATAGTAAATTTAAGCAAATTTACACGATTTAATAAATGTACCTTACCATCTTTTGTGTCTAGTCCAAATTGGAAAGAGAAACATTGAATAGGAAGGGTTATTTTAAATCCAGCATTCGTATAATCTCTTACTACTGTATTCCATATAATTATTGTATCTGAAGGTAGGATTTTTTTTGATGTATAATAAATATCATCGTTTTTCTTGACGAACAGTCGGTCGGTTTCTTTAATGATATATTCTTTATTTTTGAAATGACCTTCTATATACCATCTATTCCCTTTTAAACTTAGTTCAGTTATTGTAATTTTATACTTTTGTATTTGAATATTCGTTTCTTTATATGGCCATCCATTCCACTTCAAATTTAATAGATACTTTTTTTGGTAAAACGGCATTTTTTGTTCAATAATAAACTTTTCATCGAACTGTTGGATCAATTTAACGAATTTTTCAAAGAATACTTTCTGCTCTTCTGTATTCAGTACTTCATATATGATATGGTTATTTTTTTTAGTTAGATATAATTTTAAATGATATACAATTAAATACTGTATAAAAGGTATAACCTTTCCATATTTTACTATGGATTCATCAATTAACTCCTGATAACAAAAACGTATCATATCCGTATAGCGTGACTTTTGATACCACGCACTATTAACTAGTGAATCTTCATCCATACGTTGTCTATAATAATACTTTGGCTCTGAAATAACCCCATATGCTTTGTTTTTTAACAGAAAGGTATTTATAAATAAGGCATCTTCCCAAAATCTTAAATCTGTACGAAAGCGAAGTTTACTATCATTAAGAAATTGTTCAGATCTAAAAAAACAGCCGCCAATATGGAAATGAATGGCTGAGTATTCTTCTAAAATGTTAATAATTCGATTCCCTTTATCAAATCGATAATTAAGTTTATGGGGCTTATTAACTTTTTCAAAGTGATAAAGAGGTATGACTGCTAATTGTACTGATTCGTTTTGGGATAAAAATGAATCAACTTCCTCAAGAGTATTGCTGGATAGGTAATCATCTGCGTCGAGAAAACCAATGATCTTTGAAGTACTTGATACAGCATTTATTCCGATATTTCTTGCATTTCCAGGGCCAGAATTATTGCAATAAAAATACTTTATATTATTAGGATATTGTTTTTTATAATTTAAGCAAATTTCTTTTGATGAATCAGTACTCCCATCATCAACCAAGATAATCTCTATTAATTCATTAAAGTTTACTGTTTGAGTAATCACACTTTCTATTGAGTCAGTTAAATATTTATCGGCATTATATACAGGGATAATTATAGAAAAGCGCATAACAAGTTTTATAAACCTCTCAATAATATTTTTTTAAACTAAATTTTAGTTTTTTGTTAACTAATTAACGTAGTTTATATGCTGCTCTTATATTATAATATACAAATGCATAATAATAAAAAGATCTTAAAATAACTTTAAGTTATGTTAGTTTTAGGGTTAATTGATTTTTGAAGTAAAGGTGGAAAAACAAATTGCTAAAAAAGGTAATGATTACAATAAAACGTTCTAGAATTGTTAAACAATCGTATAAATACCTTTTTAAAATTGTCGGTTTATTTCCTGCGAATCGTAATTTAATTGTATTCGAAAGCTTCCTCGGTAAACAATATAGTTGTAATCCAAGAGCTATTTATGAGTATTTAAAGGAACAACATCCCGAATATAGAATGTACTGGAGTGTTGATCCAAAGTTTATCTCTTCTTTTAAAGGGAAAGATGTAGAGGTATTAACAAGATTTTCAATCAAGTGGCTTTGGGTAATGGCACGAGCCAAGTACTGGGTATTTAATAGTCGAACACCACTTTGGATACCAAAACCAGCACATACTGTTTATGTGCAAACGTGGCATGGAACGCCTTTAAAGAAATTAGCGGCTGATATGGATGAAGTTCATATGCCTGGAACAACTACCGAGAAATATAAGAAAAATTTCTTAAATGAGTCAAGTCGTTGGGACTATTTAATTTCACCGAATAGATATTCTACAGAAATCTTTCGTCGGGCTTTTGATTTTAGAAAGGAAATGATTGAGTCAGGATACCCTAGAAACGATGCTCTATTTAATGAAAATAATATGGATACGATTTTAAAGATAAAGAGGAAATTAAATATTCCACATGATAAAAAGGTCATACTATATGCCCCCACCTGGAGAGATAATGAGTTTTATGAAAAGGGTAAATATAAATTTAACTTAAAATTAGATTTAGATTTAATGAGGGAAAAGCTAGGTAAAGAATACGTTGTTATTTTGAGAATGCATTATTTAATAGCAGAAAACCTTGATTTAACCAATTATCATGGGTTTGCCCTTGATGTTTCACACCATGAGGATATTAGAGAACTTTACCTCATTTCCGATTTATTAATAACTGATTATTCCTCTGTATTTTTTGATTATGCTAATCTTAAACGACCGATGATTTTCTTTGTATACGATATTGATGAATATCGTGATACCCTTAGAGGGTTTTACTTTGAATTTGAAAACAGTGCACCAGGTCCGCTCGTTAAAACAACAGAAGAATGTATCGATCAAATCGATAAAGTGATGAAACCTGGTTATTCTTTACCTAGTAACTTTGATTATTTTTATAATACATTTTGCTATTTAGAATCTGGCGAATCTAGTAAAAGAGTTGTTGAGACAGTATTTCTAAATAAATAAAAAAATTATTAGAACATCCGGTGTAAATACCGGATTTTTTGTTTCTTGAAACCTATAATATTAAAACAGAATTAATAATTTAATAAATTGGTAATAGAAATGAATTTGAAATTCAAGCGCTAAGGTTATATAATATACCTTGAGTTAATTTAAAGTTAAAGTTTTGTAAATAATTGTTTGAGAACTTTATAGATTGTAAATATATGTAAATTCATTAATAACTTACTTCTTACCTCTCAATGAAGGAGATGAAATAAAGAATGAAGAAGGTTTTAACATATGGCACCTTTGATTTACTCCATGTAGGACATATTAATTTAATAAAAAGAGCAAAAGACCTTGGTGATTATTTAGTGGTTGGTTTATCAACAGATGAATTTAATGCGGGTAAAAATAAAGAGGCTTATCATAGCTATGAAAACCGTAAATATATTCTTGAATCAATTAAATATGTCGATAAAGTTATTCCTGAAACAAATTGGGAACAAAAAATTAGTGATGTTATAGAAAACGATATTGATATTTTTGTCATGGGTGATGATTGGAAAGGGAAGTTTGATTTTCTTAAAGACTATTGTGAGGTTGTGTACTTGCCACGTACCATTGGAATTTCGACTACAAAAATTAAGTCGGACCTTCATCGTGTAAATAATGGTTAGAGAGTTTATTATTACCATTTACTTATTCGTTTTTAAGCTGGTATTTGATTTCTTTAACTTATTTCCGCTTAAAAACAAAGTTACATTTGTCGTTTCCTTTGGTGATAACAGCAAGTATGTTTACGAGGAAATCAGAAAGTTAGATAAGGATATTACCGTAGTGGTTCTCTATAAAGGAACTAGCAATCTGCACTTTAGAGACTATCCAGATATAAAATTAATTCCCTTTGAAACGCTCCATATTATAGATATTTTGCGTTCCATTTATCATTTAGCGACATCCAATCATATATTTGTAGATAACTATTTTGGTTTTTTAGCTGTTACCGATTTTAAAAAGGACGTAGAATGTATCCAATTATGGCATGCGTCTGGTGCGATTAAAAAGTTTGGACTAG
This sequence comes from Niallia sp. XMNu-256, assembly GCF_036670015.1. Classification (NCBI taxonomy): domain Bacteria; kingdom Bacillati; phylum Bacillota; class Bacilli; order Caryophanales; family Bacillaceae; genus Niallia; species Niallia sp. XMNu-256. The sequence goes on along the minus strand of NZ_CP137636.1, from coordinate 3,570,672 downwards.
AAGACCGTTCAGTTCAGTTTCGAAGTAGTCGAGCTCAGCAACGATTCTTAAAGGTTTATGAGAAATTCAATAAAGTTGTAGTTGGTTCGGATCACATGGCTAATACGTTTATAAATTCTTTTCATTTGCGTAAAGAGAATATTCTTAGAACGGGAGTTCCTCGAACGGATTTTTATTATAATAAAGAACTTCATGCAAAGATCAAGAACCAATTTGTAAATGCCTATCCTGAATTAATAAATAAGAAGAAGATACTCTATGCTCCTACGTATAGAGATCATCAACTTGACCGATTTGACCTAAAGCTGGATCTCGAGAACATGCAAAATGAGTTGGGAAAAGATTATGTGGTCTTATTGAGACTACATCCAGCTGTTAAAAACTCAGTAAATTATGCTGAAACTTATCCTGGATTTGTCTATGACTTTTCATCGGCTCAGCATGATATTAATGAGTTATTAGTGATAGCTGATTACTTGATTACGGATTACTCATCGATTCCATATGAATATTCTTTGTTAAATAAACCGATGATATTCTTTGCTTATGATTTGGAATCTTATCAAAAGGAACGCGGTTTAGGGGACAAATATGAACGTATGGTTCCAGGTCCAATTGTTAAGCAAACGACTGATCTTATTCAAATTATAAAAGAAAATCAGTTTGATTATAATCAAATCAGAATATATGCTAAAAAGTGGAATAAATATTCTACCGGACAATCCAGTCAAAGATTAGTTCAATATTTATTCCAACACGATTCTGTAGCAATGGAGGTCAAAAGACAAACCAAAACAAAAACATCCTCTGTTTCTGCTTTATAAGGAAGGAGTCAAAGGAAGTATGTATTTCCTTTGATGCTCCATACCTATTAGAAAAAACGGTTCCAAGAGGTCTTGAATCTTGGGGCTCTTTTTATTTTACAGCTCATTTTATTTCAATGATACTGTTTTTCTCTCGTTTTTATTCACTAAATCCATTAACTGATTCATTCTTGTTTCCCACGATAAGCTGTTAATCACACTTTGCTGTAAGTCTATGGATTCTTTCCCCCTCGTTAACGCTTCCCGAATTCCAAGTGCTATTTCCTCATCTGTTTTCCCGGTATAAACAAAATCTAAAAAACGATTAATACTCGGATGGTTCGTGGAAACGACTGGTTTCCCTGTTGCTAAGTATTCATATAATTTCAAAGGATCACAGGCAAGTGAATAAGGGTCCATCGTTCTTGGCAATAGAAGGACATCTGAAGCATGCAAATATTGCGGAACCTGGTTGTACGGCTTTGCTCCTAAAAAGTGGACATTTTCCATCGACTTTAATTTTCTTATTTTAGAATCATCTTCGATTGCGGGATCAATAGGGCCGATTAAAATAAACTGGGTATCTGCTAACATATTTGCAACCCTTTCGATTAAAGGAAGGTCAATCCAAGTAGTAATGGCGCCGACAAAGGTGACTCTAGGATGCGGAATTGCCTCTATATCAGCTAACTCTCCATCTTCAATAGTCTTGAACATCTTTACATCTACGCCATTTGGCAGATAGTGTATATCCTCTCGATGTAATAGTTGTTTTGTTTGGTCAACTAAATACTGAGATACAGCCGTAACTGTTGTTGCCTGCTCGCTGATTGATCGTAACATTTCCGTTAGTTTTATCTTTTTTTCTTCGGATATCGAAGGGAAGTTTAAATTATCATCAAGAATGTCCAAAATTAATTTCTCCGGGTTTAAGGCACTAACATATTCATACGACTGCTCGAGTGTCGTTGGTGTAACATACATAATCGTCTTTTGACGCCAGTCAGCCCCTAGCTCTTTTACAACCTGTTGTTCAAGAGAATGGGCAGAAAATTTCTCGCGCAAACGATGGATCCCGTAGCGAGTCGGAAGAAAGCTAAAAGGTGGATTCCATATTTCAATATTTTCTTTTCGTTTGCTTTGCCATTTCGTTGTAAATGCCCGATCCTCGGCTAAAGGATTGATATAAATAAGCCTAGAATGTTTCATCGATTTTACCATGGAACGGATTGTATCACTTAGATGGCTATAATCCCATGGAAACATTCCAAGTACGAGAAGAATTGGTTGATTATTCATTCGTTTACGACTCCTATGTAATGTTAAATTTACAAATTATTCAAGTAATATTAATATCCTTTAATAAACAATATGTTATGATGATTAAGGAATTTTGTAAAATATTGTCGTTACTAAATGTTTGTTTAAAGGTGGTTTATAAATTGAATCGATTAAGAAAGTACGCTCTTCCCATTTCACTTCTACTACTACTCATTAGTGTGGTGGTTCCCATATCAAGTTTTGGTTATTTGGCCACTCTGCTAATTGGTATGATCCTTCTATTTAATCCAAAACAAGGCCTACTCTTTTTATTGATTTATTTTCCGATCAGACCTGCCTTAATAGAATGGAGTCCTAGTATTAAATATGTTGGCGATTTTATAATCGTTCTTCTATTTGTACAAGCCCTTTGGCAATGGGTCAAGACAAAACCAAAGCTTGGAAAAATTCCGATTTTCATTATAGGCTTTTTAGCCTTTTGTTTGGTTGGCACTGTCTCAGCACTCATTACTGGTGTTTCTATTATAGCCGTTATTTTCCAATTAAGGGCTTTTTTAATCACATTTTTACTTATTCTTATTATAAGTATACAGAAAATTAATAAAAGAGATCTATATGCTTTTTTATGGACCACTGTAATAATGGCGGTCATGATGAGTTTACAGGGAATTGTCGAAAAGGTATCTTTACGTACTTTATTGATTCCGGAAACATGGAGTAGCATGCAATTACCTGAGACCAATCGAATTCGTATTTATGGTTTAATTGGAAATCCGAATGTGTTTGCTACCTATTTAGCGATTGCTTTTATCTGTTCCATTTATCTAAAAAAGGTTTATACAAACTATCGATTGTTATTAACGATCTTTTCCTTTTTAATCTTTGGGGTGTTTTTATTAACTTACTCAAGGGGAACCTTTATTGCAATGATTGTAGGATTTATCGTTTACATCGCTCTATCGAAAGAATGGCGGGTCATAAAGCCAGTTGCCCTAAGTATCATCCTGTCATTGCCCATTATTTATTTTCCCGTTGTTGGGTTGACGGAATATATGGAACAACAACAACGAATGGCACAACAGCCGGAAACAGTAGTCGAGGATGTTGAAGTTGAACCCATTAAAGAACAAGGTGATTTCAAAAAGAGAATGACCGAAGCCTTTGACCAAAATACGATTCAGGCCAGTACGGAGTGGGGGAGAATTTATATTGTTAAAAAGGGTATAGAAGTCTTTAAGGATCACCCGATTATTGGAACTGGTTTTGGAACTTTTGGTGATTCGGCCTCCCTTAGTTATCCATCACCCATTCTAGAAGAATACCAAATTCCAAGTGGGATTTACTCAGATAATCAATATATTCAAGTGATTACACAAACGGGAATTTTGGGTGTCATCTCATTTGCTATATTTATCATTGGGATGATTGTACTTCTCTGGAAAAAAAGAAAGCAAGTGGGTGGATCGATTCTTTTTATCTCAATTTTGGTAGGTGCTAGTGCAGCCGGACTTCTCTACAATATCTGGGAGGATAAAACGTTTACCCTGTATTTCTATATTTTTCTTGGTTATACCTTGAATAAGAGCCTTATGGAAAAAGAGCGATTAAATTAATAAAAAAGACGAATGAGTATAGAGCTTCTACTATTTTCTTGAAGCTACATTTAGGAGGATTCACGACTATGAGTCTTGTATCGATCATTATCCCCACGTATAACACGGAAAAGTACATTCATGCTTGTATTCAGTCCGTACTAAATCAGACCTATCAAAACTTTGAAATCATTGTTGTGGATGATGGTTCAACAGATGGAAGTGTAGAGGCTGTTAAGCAATTCGATAATTCTAGAATTAGAGTTTATCAAAATGAAAAAAACAGTGGTCCTTCGTATTCTAGAAACCGCGCTATTGAGTTAGCAAAAGGGGAATTCATAGCGATTCTCGACAGTGATGATTGGTGGGACCCAAATCGATTAAAAAATATGATGAAAGTCATGAATGAAAAAGATTTAGATCTAATATTTGATAATCTTCTTTATATCCGAGAAGGAGAGAGATCTCCTTGGACTACCTATTATAAATTTAAAGGGATTACGGTAACAGACGATCAGCCAATTACACCAGAGTATTTCGTCGAAAACGATTTAGGAATATTAAAGGCGATTATTCGCAAAACGTTAATTACCGATAACCAAATATATTATAACGAGGCAATTAAATATGGTGAGGATTTTCTGTTTTATTTAGAGCTAATCACGAAAACGTCAAAATCATGGTTATTAAAGGAGGGCTACTATTATTATTTATCCCGTGAAGGGTCATTAGTTAAAAACATGTTTGAACTGTCAAAGGAATGTCTGCGGGCAACTGAGGAGCTCCTCCAACATCCAAAAAAGGAGTATACACCCGGACTAATGAAGGCTTTAGAAAAAAGGGCAGAGGATTTTTCTTTTGTCGTAAGGTACCATGAAACAGATCGTTATTTAAAGTCTAGACAATATAGTAAAGCGATACATAATTTTATTCAATACCGGGATGTCTTAAAGGAAATGACTTTAGTCCGGCTCAGATTATTAAAATATGCCCTACAGGGTAAAAAGATCCATTCATAACCATTTAGACAGTTATTAATGTACAAACTTATTGGCTCATCATACAATCTAAACTGGTAATTCTCTAATAGAAATTGAGGGTAATTTATGATTGGTAAATTAAATAAACTTCCTACGATCGTCAAGGCGGTTGGTATCGTCACCATTATTTCTGCGATTGGAAAAGTTTTAGGGTTTGTAAGGGAATCAATGATTGCAGCTTATTTTGGTGCATCTGAGAAGGCGGACGTCTTTTTTGTTGCCAACATGATCCCAACCTTGCTTTATACGGTTATCGGGATCACGATTTATTCCGGGATCATTCCCATTTATATGGAAGAAAAAGAAAAGAACCAAGTTGAAGCAGATAAAAAGATGAGTGTCTTAGGAACTTTATTTTTTATGTTTGCTTTGTTCCTAACAGTTGTTGCCTTTATTTTTGCCCAACCACTTGTAAAGCTAGTAGCTCCAGGATTCAGCGAAGAACAACTCAAACTTACATCTTTATTAACAAGAATCATGCTGCCAAGCATTTGCTTTTTTGCCTTAACCACTATTGCAACCGGGGTTCTGAATTCGCATAAAAGATTTATTTCTCCAGCGTTAACCGGGACAGCGCAAAACATTGTGATTATTTTATCAACTGTTATTTTAGCTGAACAATATGGGGTTGTTGGATTATCAATAGGTGTGTTATTAGGGGCTGCTTTTCAATTTATTATACAAGTTCCTAGCTTATCTAAATACAATATTCGCTTTAATTTTGCTTTTAAACAAGAAAAGGGAAAAATCAAGGAAACGCTTATCTTATTTTATCCGATTATTATTTCTTCACTAGCTGTCCAAATGAATGGGGTTACAGATCGTATTATTTCTTCTGGACTTGAGGAAGGAAGTGTATCTGCTTTAAATTATGCAAATAAGTTGATGCAACTCCCTTTAAGCGTTCTATTGGCTCCATTAATAACGGTTTTATACCCGTCGATCGTGGAATCGGCTATTCAAAATATGAGGCGTTTTATTGAAGTGGTGATAAAAGGAGCAAGGAGTATCATTTATATATCCATTCCGTTTGTCATTGTCATGATCATTTGTGGTCAAGAACTCATCCGATTGGCGTTTGAACGAGGAGCTTTTGATCGCTCTGCCACCATTCAAACAACCCATGTTTTTGTCCTTTATTCCTTAGGTTTAATCTTTTTAGCTTTACGTGATTATTTAATGAATTGTCTATATGCCTTAAAGGCAATGAAGGTGTCGATGTATTCCAGTCTTTTTATGACACTTATCTACATTGTATTAAGTTTTGTATTTTCCCGATTTATGGAAGTGTCTGGTATTGCGTTGGCCATGACTGTTGCTAGCTTACTGCAAGCCATCTTGCTTTTCTATTTTTTATGGAAACAATCAAAACCTGAAAAAGGAATTTTAAAGGGATTTATGTTCGATATGGGTAAGTACATGGTATCGTTTATTGTCTTATATGTCGTTGCTCGTCCCGTTTACTCTCTAGTAAATCAGTACCCAACGTTCGTAATCCTCGTGATTATATCTGCCATTGTATTTAGTTTATATATCTTTCTATCAATTTTACTAAAAGTCAAAGAAACATCGGGTTTGTTACAATCACTAAAAAAGGGGTCTTAATATGAATATTCTTATAACAACTATTTTTGAATATCCACATGAAGGAGGACTTTCCACTCATGTCACTACCTTGATGAAAGGATTGCAGGAAAGAGGTCATCAAGTAGATGTACTTTCTTTTACTGATATGAATCCCGTTACTAGAAAACTATTTACACAGGCTCCGGGTTATTTAATAAATAAGGTTAAAAAGGGGAAGGGACAGCTATTAAATGATCGGCAAAAAATGAAAATGTTGAAATCGTATATCGAAAAGGTAAAGGGAAAATATGATCTCATTAATTCGCAAGATATCTATGCAGCTCTAGCCTCCATTGAATCAGGAATTCCTACAGTGGCAACGGTCCATGGCTATTTTTCATACGAAGCCATTAGTAGAGGAGCAGTGATTCAAGGGAGCCCTGAAGAACTAGAAATAATAGAGACAGAAAAAAAGGCCTATCAGCAGGCGACAAGTGTCATTGCTGTGGATCAGCGAATTAAAGAATATATTAAAAGGCAAGCGGATGTAGAAGCATATTCCATAAAGAACTTTATTAATGTTCATGAATTTAAAGTTGACAGGTCGAAGGCTGAGCAAATCAAAACAGAATTTGAGATCCCTAAAGATGTACAAGTGTTATTTGTACCGAGAAGATTAACAGAAAAAAATGGAGTTATCTATCCTACATTGGCCCTTCCGAAAGTGTTGGAAAAGCATCCAAATACTTTACTGGTTTACGCTGGAACTGGGGAGCAATATACAAACATTGAGCAAACAGCCTATAAGTTGGGGATACAAGATAAAGTACGGTTGTTAGGATCTGTTCCTCATGAGAAAATGAAGGAACTATACAGTATTGCGGATATTGTTTTGGTTCCGAGTATCCATTCCCATGGAGTAGAAGAGGCTACATCTATTTCCGCGTTAGAAGCAATGGGATCTGGGGCTCCTGTTATTGCAGGTGCTGTTGGCGGTTTAAAAGAAATATTTGAGCATGAAAAAGATGGGCTTTTAGTAGAGGAGAAGAATACGGAAGACTTATCTCAATCTATCATCAGAATTTTAGATGATGGATCATTAGGAGAAACTCTATCAAAAAATGCTCGTAAAAAAGTAGAGGAACATTATTCTCATATCGCAGCAGCGGAAAAATATGAGACGATTTATAAAGAAGCTTTAAGTTTAAAACAACACAACTTATAATTTTACATGGTGTCACAGATTATTAACCGAACAATCACTCTTTTTTAATAGTCTGTTAATAATATTATTATAAAGTACGAATAGAGGCTGGAAATTTAAATGGTTGAATTATGCAAAACATTGAAGAAGATGGTTGAAATATGAGGAACAGGGTAAACGTACTGGGAATACAATTTATTAATACAAGTTTTATGGGGATGGTCAAAAATATAAGAGAGCAGATTTTAAAGGAATGTAAAACCTTTATCGTAACCGCTAATCCGGAAATTGTCATGTACGCTAATGAGGATAAAGAATATATGAAAATCATTCAAGAGGCCGATTATGTTGTTCCCGATGGAAGTGGAATTTTACTTGCCTCCAAAAGATTAAAACAACCTCTTCAGGAAAGAATCACGGGATATGATTTAATGATGGAATTACTGAAAGAGGCAAATGATGAAAATTGGAGTATATATTTTTTAGGAGGAAAAGAAGAAGTTAATATTAAGGCTGTGAATAGAATCCAGGAGCAGTTCCCAAAGGTCAATATAATTGGACGTCACCATGGCTATTTTTCATTGGATGATGAAAAAGTTCCGAATGAAATTCGCAGTCTAAAACCAGATCTAGTCTTTGTTGCATTAGGATTCCCAAGACAGGAGCAATGGATCTATCGCCATTATAATACTTTTGAGAAGGGTGTTTTTATTGGTGTTGGCGGCAGTGTCGATGTACTCGCTGGAACGGTTAAAAGGGCACCTCAATTTTGGCAAAAAATACAACTTGAATGGCTTTATCGATTGCTTCAACAGCCTTCAAGATGGAGAAGAATGCTAGCACTTCCAAAGTTTTTATTGAAAGTATTAAAGACCAAACAATAGGGATTTCCCACCAGTAGATGTAAGTTTGAATAAAATGGTCTAATTAATGAGGAGAAGGATGAAAACCATGAAGATTCTTCATTTAAATGCGGGGAATGAGACAGGTGGAGGAATGGTTCACATCCTCGCACTTCTTGCTAATAATGAAAATGTGGTTCTTGGCTTATTTGAAGAGGAACTCATGTACCATGAAGCCGTATCAAGAGGGATACCGGTGCAATTATTTAATCAAAAAAGTAAGTTTGACTTTTCCGTTATTAACAAAGTTTGTTCATTTATAGACAAAGAGGGGATAGATATTATCCATACTCATGGAGCAAGAGCAAATGTATATGGATATGTTATTAAGAGAAAACGACCCAACTGTAAGTGGGTGACGACTTTGCACAGCAATCCCTATCATGATTTCCTTAAACAAGGGATTTCAGGGAAAATTTTTACAAAGCTACATGTATGGGCTTTAAAAAAACCTGATCATTATTTTGCCATTTCTTCTCGCTTTAAAGAATTACTGTGTAAAGAAGGAGTGCAGCAAGATAAGATTACTACCATCTTTAATGGCATTGATTTTTCAAATAAGGAAGTTGAGCTGTTATCGAGAAATGAACTCAAGCTAGATTCGGACGATTTTGTCATTATCATGGTTGCAAGATTAACCCCAGTAAAAGGTCATATGATTGCAATTAAGGCTTTACACAAAATAATTGCCAAACACCCACATGTTAAACTATTACTAGTTGGAGATGGCTTCTTAGAAGATCAATTAAAGCAATTGACAAAGTCGCTAAAACTGGAGAATCATGTTTTATTTCTTGGTTTCCGTGATGATGTACCGAGTATTTTAAAATTGGCTGACTTGGAAATATTAACATCTTACAGTGAGAGTTTCCCTCTAGTATTATTAGAAGCTGCTCGTGAAAAAAAGACAGTCATTACAACAGATGTTGGTGGTGTTCAAGATTTAATCCCTTCTAAAGATTATGGGTGGATTGTTCCAGTAGAAGATATTAATGCGTTGGTCCTTTCTTTAGATGAAGCCATTCGATTAAAAGAAAATGGAGGATTAGAAAGGAAAGGCGAAATGTTGTATGAACGGGCATCAAGACTGTTTACTTTAGATACTTTTCAGAGAAGTATTTTTGATACTTACAAGCAAATTATAAAAAACCATCTTACTAGTTAATGTTATTAGTTAAATTGCCACCTATGGTATAATAATATGAATGTTTAAAGATGTATAGTGAAGGAAATGTATCCCTAACTTTTTGTAATAAGGGGTATTATAGTCATGAGGAGGGTCTTTATGTTTTATGTGACCTTAATACTTTGTTTCTTGTTGTCGGTAATCATTACTCCTTTTATGATTAAATTAGCCTTTAAAATAGGAGCTACAGACCGACCAAATCAAAGAAAAGTTCATCAAAAAATAATGCCTAGATTAGGCGGATTAGCCATATATATAAGTTTTTTAATTGGTGTATTTATTTTTGACCCATCCAAAGCGTATCATCCCTATATTTTAATGGGGAGTGTAGTCATTATTATTACTGGGATCGTGGATGACATCCTTGAATTATCTGCGAAAGTAAAATTTGCTGCTCAAATGCTTGCTGCCTTGATTGTTGTAATTGGAGGAGGAATTCAAGTTGAGTTCATCAATCTACCATTTGGTGGACAGATAGACTTTGGATTTTTGTCCACTCCACTTACAATCCTCTGGATCGTTGGAGTGACGAATGCGATTAATTTAATCGATGGGTTAGATGGTTTAGCAGCAGGAGTTTCCTCTATTGCTCTAATTACGATTGCAGGGATGGCTGTAATCATGGGAAATACCTATGTAATAGCGATTGCCTCATTGGTTCTAGTTAGTACACTTGGATTTCTTATTTATAACTTTTATCCTGCAAAAATCTTTATGGGCGATACAGGTGCATTGTTTTTAGGTTATATCATAGCCGTTCTATCTTTATTAGGCTTTAAAAACGTAACAATGATTTCCTTTATAATTCCAGTCCTAATATTAGGAGTTCCATTATCAGATACCTTCTTTGCTATTATTAGAAGAATGGTCCATAAACAACCTTTATCGGCCCCTGACAAATCTCATCTGCATCATTGTTTATTAAAGTTTGGTTTTACACATCGACAAACTGTACTATTGATTTATGCAGTTGCAGCTTTCTTTGGTCTTACAGCAATCATCTTCTCACAAGCAAAGTTATGGGGATCGCTTATTCTAATTGCAGTTGTCCTTCTTTTAATAGAAATCTGTGTTGAGGTACTAGGACTCGTTGGTAAAGATTATCAACCTATTTTAAAAAGAGTAAAAGGCCGTAAATTTCCTGCTGTAAGGAATCGATAAAATAAAAGGTATCCATTTTTATATAAATGGATACCTTTTTTGTTAAGAAGATAAAGTAAGTGGCGCATGAATGAATTCATGCGCCAATCTGTTCAATTATACATATTTGTAGCGAGTGCTGTAAGTTCAAGGTGCTCTCTCAGTTCTTGAGCTGTTTCGAGAACACTTAATTCATCTAATTGATAATAGTAGATGCCATTTATTCGATTGTCCTGTCCTTCTAGTTGGATGGATTCAATATTTAACCCAGAAGTTGCATATTCGAAAAGTCCAAGAATTTCTCCGAACTCCAAATTCGTTGACATATTGTTGCCCATGGACTCCATTACTCCGCCATACTTTGTAATCGATCCAACCGAAACAGCCTTATCAATAATTGCACGTAAGACTAATTGCTGTCTTTTTCCTCTTTCAATATCATTGTCAATTTTTCTTGTCCGAGCCAGTGCTAATGCTTCTTCCCCGTTTAACTTTTGCAACCCTTTTTCTAAGTGAATGGCATTTGCTGTATCCTTACTATCTTGTTCACTAAAGGTAATTGGGACATCTACCTTAATTCCTCCAAGAGTATCGACAACATCGATAAAAGCGTTAAAATTTAACTTAACAAAGTAATCAACGGGTAAATCAAAAAGTTCCTCTACTGTCTCAATGGTTCCTTCCGTTCCGCCATATACATGTGCATGTGTGATTTTATCTCTTTTCATTTTATCCGGAATATATACGTACGAATCACGTGGAATGCTTACCAACTTTACACTCTTTGAATTTACATTAAAAGTAGCAAGAATTAAAGCATCTGTTCTAGTTGTATGACCAAAATCACGAACATTACTGTCGTCTACACCCATAATCAAAATGGATATACTGTCTTTTTTCGGATCGACAGCGGCAATTCTTTTTTCCGATATTTCCCCACGGGCTAATTCCTCTTTAGATCCAGCGGCAACATCGTAAGCCTTTGTCAGCAAATACCCACCATAAGCAACTGCTCCGAGCATTAAAAGTAATAATGGAAGGAGGGTAAATAAGACAATTCTGCGTCGCCTTTTCTTCCTTTTTCTAAGTGTATTTTTACTTCGAGTATTCAATTGATTGTCTCCTCTTTTTTCGCGTCTTTTGCGAGGGATAATAAATTCCCTATTCTATATATTATAATCCGACAAAATTTATGTATCAATGATTATTTAACTAGTGAATTCTGTCAATTTTATGTCAAAAGATGGTATTAAACGTCCGCCTCCAAATAAACCATCTCTCCCTCTAATATCTCACCCTGCCCATTCGTCAACTCCACCATCCACTCGATAAACTCCTGAGTGTGGGCTTCTTCCACATACGTATCAATCACCACATTGTCTAAGTAGTGGATTTCCTTGATCTCATAAACAGAGGATCGGAGTTCATTTTCGACTTTACCAAGCCAGGTGTAATCGATTTTTGTCGACATGATTTTCATCAGTTTACGTTCAACGATGCCTGTGGCGTTAATCCCTTCGGATGTAGCTTTCCCGTAAGCACGGATGAGACCGCCAGCTCCTAGCTTAATGCCCCCGAAGTAACGTGTCACCACCACAACGGTGTCTTTTAAGTGTTTCTTTTTTAATACTTCTAAAATGGGTACGCCAGCGGTTCCACTTGGTTCGCCGTCGTCATTGGCTTTCTGGATGTGATCATTTTCGCCGATTAAATAGGCTGAGCAGTTGTGGGTGGCATTCCAGTGGGCTTTTTTGATGGTTTGGATGAATTCTTGGGCTGCTTCTTCTGTTTCAACTCTAGCAACATGGGCAATGAAACGAGACTTTTCAATCACAATCTCATGCTCACCCATTCCTTTTACGGTATAATATTTTGATAACAAGTCATAGACTCCTTTCTTATTGACTAACATTTTAACAAGTTTTATTAGTGAGTTAAACTAAGTGTTGTCACCGCTTTGTCATAAAGTTGGTATCTTTTTCCAAATTGGATGTTCATTCTCGTCCGATTTTTCAACAAAATTCTTTAAAAAATCCTTTTCTCTATTATATCTCGACATGCTTCAACCGTCTATTTTCAATGATATTGTAATAAAACTTTAACCTGACTGTCTTTTTTAAAATGATATAATATGGAGAGTGTAAGAAAATATAACCGGTACCTTGAGCATGCGAGATATAGTCAAACGGACTAGTAAGTAAAAGCTGGAAAGTGCGGAATTACTTTTCCCTAGTAGGTAGGAAGATTCAAACATTGCAATATTTTGAAAAGCATAAGCATGTTCTTTATGTTATTAACAAGGTAAAATAGGGATATAGATGGAATGTTTTTGTATCAGGGGGAATTGAAAATTGAAGATAAAAAATTTTGATACAAAAGCACTGGATAAGATTATTGAAAAAATGATGGATGCCGTCGGAAACAGCAAAAAGGAAGTTTTCGAAATCGGTGAAAGTTGCCGGAATGATGTTCTTCTTTTATCACACGAACTAAAAGAAATTAAAAAAGAAGTTAGCGATACGATTCATGAAGGAGATATTCTAGAACAACAGGCAAAGCTTTCACGCAGAAGACTTTCTGAGGTCAGTCAGCAATTTAACAATTTTTCCGAAGAAGAAGTGCGGCAAGTATATGAAGTGGCTCATCAAATTCAAACCGATCTAAATTTGAATCGTCAACGTGAAAAGCAACTCAGAATGCGACGTGATGAGTTGGAACGTAGATTATTGGGTTTATCAGAAACGATTGAACGAGCGGATCGGCTTGTTTCTCAAATAACCGTTATTCTTCATTACTTATCAAGTGACTTGAAACAAATCGGAGAAGTACTGGCCGATGCAAAACAGAAACAGGATTTTGGTTTAAAAATAATAGAAGCACAAGAAGAGGAAAGAAAACGAATTTCACGAGAGATTCACGATGGTCCCGCGCAAATGATGGCGAATGTCATGCTGCGATCAGACTTAATCGAAAAGGTCTTTCAGCAACAAGGGCCAGACGAAGCGATGAAAGAGATTCGCAATATGAAACACATGGTCCGGGGTGCTCTCTATGAGGTTCGACATATTATTTATGATTTGCGTCCTATGGCCCTAGATGATTTAGGACTCATTCCAACTTTGAAAAAATACTTAAAAACAACCGAGGAGTACTTTAAACGAACTCAGATTCACTTTGTTTTTATAGGGGAAGAAAGAAGACTTCCGGCAAAATATGAAGTTGCTCTTTTTCGCTTAATTCAAGAAGCCGTCCAAAATGTGATGAAGCATGCGGAGGCGAGCGAAGTTTCTGTTAAGCTGGAAATCCAACGAGATTTTATCACTGTTGTCGTTCGCGATAATGGAAAAGGCTTTGACATGGAGGAGAGAAAACCTCATTCCTTCGGTTTAATTGGGATGGGAGAACGTGTCGATATTTTGGACGGGAACCTCTCAATTGATTCGCAGATTGGAAAAGGAACAGTGGTAGTAGTCCAAGTTCCACTTATAGATGAATAATCATTTTACGTTTTATAGTTTTTAGGGAGGCGGAGCTTTTTATGTCGACAAAGATTGTTATTATAGATGACCATCAATTATTTAGAGAAGGGGTTAAACGAATTTTAGAATTCGAACCTTCATTTGAGGTAGTGGCAGAAGGAAATGATGGAACAGAAGCTGTTAAGTTAGTAACTGATCATCAGCCAGACGTCGTTTTAATGGACATTAATATGCCAGATACGAATGGAATTGAGGCAACGAAACAATTAATTGATTCCCTTCCAGATACACGAGTAATTATTTTATCTATCCATGATGATGAGAATTATGTCTCCCATGCATTACGCACGGGTGCAGCTGGATATTTATTAAAAGAAATGGATGCAGAAGCTTTAATTGAAGCGGTTAAAGTTGTAGCTAATGGGGGATGTTACTTGCATCCAAAGGTCACTGGTAATCTTGTACAAGAATATCGTCGTTTAGCATCTGAGCAAAGCGGTGTTAACAACTCATTCTTACAAACCGAAGTACGACGTCCACTTCATCTGTTAACACGTCGTGAGTGTGAAGTACTCCAACTTTTGGCTGATGGTAAGAGTAACCGCGGCATCGGGGAAGCTTTGTTTATTAGTGAAAAAACTGTCAAAAACCATGTCAGCAATATTTTACAAAAAATGAATGTAAACGATCGAACTCAAGCCGTTGTTGAGGCCATCAAAAAAGGCTGGGTTGAAGTTAGATAAAGTCAGTGGGAAAGTTCTTTCATCCTCACTGATAAACACGCACTCCTCCATGGGAGGTGCGTGTTTTTTTGTAAGCGGAAACTTCTTTGTTAATCATGCCATTCCGGCTTCCATGAGGATTTCTCTTTTTGGTGCAAAATTGTATTCCGTTAAAAGAGATTTTTGCGGAATTATTGAAAAAATTGTGGCAATTTGTATATATCACTTTACAAATACCCTCGAACTCTGGTAAACATATATTTAGATCTCCTAATATATGGTAGAAGGTGAATGCATTGAAAGGGTTAAGAAATTTGTCTGACTATGATTTAATTGTGGCTTATGAAAAAGCAGTTGAGTTAAATCTTGATCGGGACTTTACTGAAATTCTTCTAGTGGAAATAAAAAATAGAGGAATCAGGACACTCGAACCAAGCATTTTCTAAAAATGTTATCTTAGGAACAGAATGCAATATAATATGTTTTCATATAAAGTGGCACTTCCATCAGTGGGGGCTTTCTTTTATCCCTTACTGATGGAAAGCCCGCGGCCACCGCATGCTGGTCACGCAGACATTGCCGAAGGCGTATTTAGTCTGTGTTCAACTTCCGGATCTTTACGAGCAGTTGATCCCCCACCTATCATCTATTATTATTATTATACTTAGAATCTTAAGGTGGAGGTCTCACTGCCTGTTAAGCCTGATAAAATGGGCATTGGATATCTAAAAAAATTAAGGAAGGTACCCGATATGAAAACAGCGATTGTTACCGATAGTACGGCTTATCTTCCCAAAGATGTAGCCGCTGATTTACATATACACATCATTCCGTTAAGTGTTATTTTTGGCGGGGAATCGTATCGCGAAGAAATAGAGCTTACGGCAGAAGAATTTTATCAAGTAGTGAAACAAAAGGAATTGCCAAAAACCTCACAACCATCAACTGGTGAATTTATTGCATTATATGAAAAGTTGTCGAACGATCACGATGCTGTCATAAGTATTCATCTATCAAGCGGCGTTAGTGGTACGTACCAAGGTTCAGTTACTGCTGGTCAGATGGTAGAAGGGACTGAGGTGTTTTCATTTGATTCCGAGGTTAGCTGTATGGCTCAAGGTTTTTACGTGATCGAGGCTGCCAAAATGGCTATGCAAGAGAAATCTCCGCAAGAGATTCTTGCTCGCCTTCAAGAAATGAAGACATCCTTAAGAGCTTATTTTATGGTGGATGACTTATCTCATTTACAACGAGGAGGGCGTTTATCAAGCGCGCAGGCATTAATCGGGGGATTGCTGCAAGTAAAGCCGCTTCTTCATTTTGAAAATAAAGTCATCGTCCCCTTTGAAAAAATCCGTACCCGTAAAAAAGCCATGAAACGCATGATAGAGTTAATTACAGAAGATGCAAAAAGTGGCGAAGCATATGAAGCTGTCATCATCCATGCGAACCGAGCAAATGAAGCTCATGCTTGGAAAACAGAGCTCGAAGCATTGCTTCCAAATGTTGAGTTTCAAATCAGTTTCTTTGGAGCCGTCACCGGAACCCATCTCGGCGAAGGTTCAATGGGGTTAGCATGGGTAAAAAAATAAAGTGACGAGGCTCTAGTTGGCCTCGTTATATCTGTTTTTTGATAGACCTAGCAACATAAATGACGCCATTTTCTTGGGATACAACCAAAAGCTAGGAAGGGCTATCAGAATGGTAGTATTAAGCAGGAATAGCACAAAAAAGAGGTGCGTTTGCCAAAAATAGTAATATTGTCCGAAATAGCATCAAAAAACGAGCTCTTGAGAAAAATAACTTTATAGTCCAATATAGAATCAATTAAATGGTAGTTTCAGAAGTACAAATGATTACAATCCCACACAATCCCCACTATAATAAACATCAACAAATGAAACTGAGGTGGTTCCCATGCGATTCTCTATTCAAAACGAACGATTGATTCCAGAAGCCCTATTACGAACAACAGCAAATACAAACTCAAAGCCAATCTCTCAACTCAGCCAAATCCCGCAACCACCACTAAACCCCAATTTTATCTATAATAAAGAACTTCAATCCATGTTAATCGGAAAGCAATTACTCCCTAGCGATCTTCCTTTTCCAATCGACACCATCCAGTCCCACTATGAAAATGGTTATCTTCAATATCGTAAAAGCATCATGATTGAAAACAACCAACCGACCTGTGTTCGATGTGGCAATAAAGCATCACATCTATTTGCTCAATTCCCATGTGCTCGCTGCGATGAAATCTGTACGTACTGCCGCAATTGCATTATGATGGGGCGGACAAGCACATGCACCCCGCTAATCAATTGGTCTGGCCCTGTCCCGCTTCAAACCGAAATCGCTGAAGCACCTCTTCATTGGACGGGAACTTTATCCGAAGGACAATCCATTGCATCCCAGCAAGTGGTCGAAGCGGTCAACCAACTCGATCCCTTGCTCGTTTGGGCGGTATGTGGAGCGGGTAAAACAGAGGTATTATTTAATGGAATTAACCAGGCATTACAAGCTGGTAAGCGAGTTTGCTTGGCGACACCACGAACAGATGTCGTTCTCGAGCTTTCACCGCGGCTGAAAACAGTTTTTCCCACTACCACCGTCGCGACTTTATATGGTGGAAGTGAGGACCGTCACCTCTCTGCTCCCTTAACGATTGCTACAACCCACCAGCTGCTCCGCTTTTACAAGGCGTTTGATGTGGTTATTTTAGATGAAGTGGATGCCTTTCCCTACTCTGTCGATCCTTCGCTGCAGTATGCAGTGGAACAAGCCCGCAAATCAGCTTCTGCCATTATCTATTTAACCGCCACTCCAAACGAACAATGGCAAAAAGAATGTCTTCGTGGAAAAAGAAAGTTTGTCACCATTCCAGCCCGTTTTCACCGTTACTCTCTACCTATTCCCGTATTTAGGTGGTGTGGAGATTGGAGAAAAAGGCTAAAGAAAGGAAGGTTGCCTCCTAACGTTCTAGATTGGATAACAGAACGAATTCAATCACAAAAACAAGCCCTGCTATTTTTTCCACGAATAGAGCTTATGGAACAATTACTCCCCATTCTCACAAGTATTCATCCAAAAATAGAAGCTGTTCATGCAGAAGATCCTCAACGAAAGGAAAAAGTCCAAAGGATGCGTGACAAAGAAATTCCTCTCCTCTTAACAACGACGATTCTTGAACGCGGAGTTACCTTTCCAAATCTAGACGTAGCTGTATTTGGAGCAGAAGATCACATATTTACTGAAAGTGCCCTTGTCCAAATTGCCGGTCGTGTTGGCCGAAGTCCTCATTACCCGACAGGTAACATCACATTTTTCCACCACGGAAAAACAAATGCCATGGTCAAATCCCGAAGGCAAATTATCTCTATGAATCAAGAGGCCAGGGAGAAGGGGTTGATTGATGATTAAGGGGAAGGTTTAGTAAAGAGGAATTATCAAGAAGTTCATGGAAAATAGAAATATACTAAAAAGGACGGATCCCATGCTCGACTACTGCCTCATCTGCCACACCAAAATCATTCCCAAAATCGGTTGGCAAGCACTGGTTGCTAAGGAAAAGCAAGAAACACTATGTGAAGCATGCAAGGATAAGCTACAGGAAATCGAGGGAAAAACATGTCTCATCTGTGGGCGCTCCTTTGAACACCTAGAACCTCGATTCATTAAGGACGATCACTGTTCTGACTGTATTCGCTGGGAAGAGGACCCAGAGTGGAAAGGGTGTCTCGAAAAAAATGAATCCTTTTACATGTATAATGGGTTTCTCCAAGAGGTAATTGCATGTTACAAATATAGAGGTGACTATATTCTAGCTAAGATTTTTTCAGAAAAGGTCCTAAAGATTACAACTCAACAAAAAGCCGATTTGCTCGTCCCGATCCCATTAAGTCAGGAGCGGCTACATGAACGAGGCTTCAACCAAGCGGAAGCCATCCTCCTTGAAGCGGGACGAACTCCAGCTAATATCCTCAAACGAACACATGCTGAAAAACAATCCAAAAAGTCCCGGCATGAACGAATCCATGTACAACAAGTATTTCAACTTGAAATTGATGCCCAGATTGATGGCAAAACCATTCTTCTCATAGACGACATTTATACAACCGGATCGACCCTTAGACATGCGGCGAAAGTTCTTGTCCAAAATGGGGCCAAATCCGTTTCATCCCTTACCATCGCAAGGGGATAAGATTAATCTGCCCCAAATGATAAAGTTCGCTGTTAGTAAAAAGAAAGAATCAAAGGATGAACGTGCCTAATAATCCCTACCAAGAAAAAAGGCAAAGAACATTCATATCTAACATTTAAATAAAACAAAGGTACCCATTCCAAATGGACCAGGCTTATCTTCCAATCAATTGTAAAAATATGATTAATTTCTAAATAACCTGTCGATTTATGGTATAGTGAATATGTTAATTATTTCCTACTAAACTGGAAAAATATGGGGTGATGGTTAGGGGAATTTAGGATACATTACTAAATTACAACGTCTTATAAAGTCAAATTACCTAAGCCCACTGCTAACCTATTAAAAACATAAAACGAAAGGGATGGGAATTATGTCAGAAGAAGTACAAGCAAAGAAACCGTCAATTTGGGGAATCCTCTGGAGTCCGACGGAGCAATTCGAACGAATTAAAGAACGACCGAGAATTTGGGGAGCATTAGCGATTGTCACGATTCTTTTCGTGATCGGCATGTATTTAAGTTCTTTTGGAAAAATACCGGAAATCAATGGGGTATCAGAAGAAGATTTAGCAGGCATGCAAGCATTTAACTCGGTATTAATGATTGTTATGGGGATCATTACACCCATTTTTGGAATCTTAATTTCTACAGTCATCTATTTTTTAATTGCAAAAATCGCACGCTCAGAAGTTAGTTTTAAGCAATTATTTTCTATGAATACATACATTATG
Organism: Niallia sp. XMNu-256; assembly: GCF_036670015.1. Taxonomy (NCBI): domain Bacteria; kingdom Bacillati; phylum Bacillota; class Bacilli; order Caryophanales; family Bacillaceae; genus Niallia; species Niallia sp. XMNu-256. Next base: position 3,550,820 of record NZ_CP137636.1, on the reverse strand, counting down.
ATTTTATCCGCACTCAGCATCCTTATTAACGGAATCGGAATTGCTCTTTTAGGTGGAACGTCCGATACAATTTATACAAGCTTAGGATCGATTATTCAAGCGGAAGGTGCTCTCGGCGGCTTTTTAACTGGACTTGAAGTATTTACAATTTGGGGTGTCATTTTGAACGCTATCGGTCTTCATAAAGTCGCTGAGTTTTCAAAAGGATTAGCATGGACCATTTCCATTGCGTTCTTTGTCATCGGACTCATTTTCTCCATGATTGCAGCTGGGGTTAGTGGAATGGTTGGTGTTTAATTTTTATGAAAAAAAAGATTTGGATCGCCATTGGGGTTGTGGCAGTTATTGCCCTCCTCTTTGGGATTAATATTTGGAAAAATGTCCAAGCCGGAAATGTGACAATGAAAGTGACAACCTTAAAGGAAGAAACGATTACTGAACAAGTTATGACCCCTGGGACATTAAGGCTCGCAAATCAACAAACGATTTATTTTTCACCTGAAAAAGGGAAAATCGTTGAATATTATGTGGAAGAAGGAGCCGATGTTAAAGCGGGTGACCCTCTTTTTCGCTATGAAAATAATGCACTTGATCTTGAAAAAAGACAAAATAACCTACAGCGACAATCAAGTCAACTGCAATTGAACAGTTTGCAAGATCAGTTAAGTGATCTTAATAAACAATTAAAAGAAGAAAAAGAAAATGAAATGGTAGAAGCCGAACGAGATCAAGTCAATTTGCAAGTGAAGCAAGCTAGACTTGAAATGGAGCAGCTCGGGTTACAAAAACAAAGCATTGAAGAACAAATAGCAGAACTCACCGTCAGAAGTGATATGGATGGAAAAGTTGTCTCCATTCATAAAGATGCGTCCACAGGAGCAGGTGCAGCAGCAGCTCAGCCGCAGTCAATTATGCAAATTGGAACATTGGATCAATTAATTGTCAAAGGAACTCTCTCTGAATATGATACGTTAAAAATCCAGCAGGATCAGGATGTTGTCTTAACTTCAGATGCGATGCCAGGGGAATCATGGACTGGCAAGGTTAGTTTTATTGCTTATCTACCGGAGGAAGCGATGGGATTGGAAGAGACAGGTGTTCAATATCCCATTGAAGTGACCGTTAATGCACAAAATATGAGTCTAAAGCCGGGTTTCCAAATGGTCATGGAGATCGTTACAGATGAACGGAAGGCCCAGACTCTTCCACTTACTGCCGTTAAGCAAGAAGATGCTGAAAACTACGTGTTTAAGGTTGTCGACGGAAAAACGAAAAAACAAGAAGTAAAAGTAGGCTTGGTGTCAGATGAACACATTGAAATTATAAGTGGATTAAAAAAAGAGGATCAAGTCTTGGTGGAACCAGGGGATGATGTCACGTCTGGAATGGAAGTGAACGTGAAATGATCACCCTGAAAGGGCTAAGAAAAAGCTACACGATCGGTAAAGAGCAGGTCGATGTGCTGAAAGGAATTGATCTCCACATTGGAAGAGGAGAATTTACCGCAATTATGGGGCCATCGGGTTCAGGAAAGTCGACAATCATGAATATGATCGGTTGCCTCGATCGTCCGACAAGCGGTAAATATTACCTGAATGAAGTGTTGGTTTCCGAATACGACGAGAATGAATTGGCCCGTGTTCGAAATCAATCAATTGGGTTTGTATTTCAACAATTCCAACTGTTGCCTCGGTTGAATGCGTTAAAAAACGTAGAGCTGCCAATGATTTACGCAGGGGTTAAAAAGAAAGAGCGAGAAGAACGCGCCGCTGATGCACTAGTAAAAGTCGGGCTTGGCGATCGGATGGGGCATTTGCCGAATGAATTATCAGGCGGTCAAAAACAACGGGTGGCCATTGCCCGTGCCATTGTCAACAATCCAGATTTGATTTTAGCAGACGAACCGACCGGAGCACTTGATTCGAAAACAAGTGTACAAATTATGGAGCTTTTCACGTTGCTGAATCGGGAAGGAACGACGATTATTCTCGTTACCCATGAAAGCGAAGTGGCTGAATATGCCGGAAGAACTGTATTTGTTCGTGACGGCCTGATCATGCAGGATGATTCCCTTGTCAAAGGAGGGAGCCATGAATGAGTTTAGCTGAAAACATGAAAATGGCGCTCTCCTCTCTCCTTGCCCATAAGATGCGCTCAATTTTAACGATGATTGGGATCATCATTGGTGTCGGTTCCGTCATCACCGTTGTTGCCATTGGACAAGGTGGGGAAGCGATGTTGAAATCGCAAATTGTCGGTTCTGGAAATACGATTGAGTTATTTTATATGCCTTCAGAGGAGGAAATGCTAGCTGACTCGAATGCCATGATGAATAATCCATTTACGCAGGAGGATATCCGCGCCATTGATAACATTCCGGAAGTGTCAAAAGTTGTTGCAACCTCATCGGAATTTGCTAGTGTTCGCTATCGTGAGGAACAATTAGACTCGTCCATAACGGGAATTAACCAAGCCTACTTGGATGTAAATGGACTAGAGGTAACAACCGGTAGAAATCTATTAGATGCTGATTTTCTCGGCGGTCGGCGTGTTGCAGTCGTAAGTGCAAATTTTCAAGAAGATTTATTTGACGGCGAAAATCCAATCGGTCAAGTGATCTTTATTCGCTCCCAGCCTGTTGAAATTGTCGGAGTTCTCGCAGAAACAACTGGTATTTTCTCGTTTGGAGCCAATGAAGTCTACCTACCATGGAACACATGGCGTACCATTTTTGCTTCCAATGACTTGAGTGCAGTCACCTTACAGGCTGCAAATCCAGAGGACTTAGAAACAGCTGGAAAAAAGGCGGCTGACTTATTAAACCGCATGCATGATAAAGAAGATGCCTATCAAGTTCTTAACATGGAGGAAATTGCTGCTAGTGTAGGCCAAATCACCAAGATTATGACGATTATTATTAGCAGTATCGCTGGAATTTCTCTCCTCGTAGGTGGCATTGGAGTTATGAATATCATGCTTGTTTCTGTAACTGAACGGACTCGTGAAATCGGGGTACGGATGGCACTTGGAGCCACCCGGGGACAAATTCTCGTACAATTTCTAATTGAATCTGTCACCCTCACCTTAATTGGCGGTGGCATGGGGATATTATTAGGTTGGGGAGCAGCCACCATCGTCTCCTCGTTCGCCGGATGGCCAGCCCTCATATCCTGGCCAGTAATCGCAGGAGGTGTCCTATTCTCGATGGTGATTGGAATCGTGTTTGGCATCCTGCCAGCAAACAAAGCATCTAGATTAGACCCGATTGAATCACTGCGGTATGAGTAATTATTTATAAGGTAAAAAGTAGTTTTTGCTTGAATAGAATTGAAGAGATCCTGAGACTGCCTGAAAGGTCCTGTTCCACAGTAGTAAAAAGTGGTCAAACATCATTTGTTTGACCACCTTCATTACTTCCCTTGTTCTTAGAAGGCCCACTTACTTAGAATGTCGTCCCCTGTGATGCCCCGAACATTCCTGTTTCACAGCGAATGTTTCCTATTTATAACTAAAGACTTTTTCAACGGGTTCATATAGTATTAAATGTGCAAATTAAAACGCTTATTCAGATGGAGGAGAATTGTTTGAAACGGGGTCTAAAGAGAAAGCTACTTTTTATAATAGGTATCATTGTTCTTGGCATTGCTGCTTTTCTAGATATTCAATATCAAGGATTGTTCTTTCAGCTACTGCCTGAATCTGTGCAATCTTTATTTACCTGATAAAATCCCCCGATTTTTTGATAGGGTCCTATCCTTTCAAATGGGGGATTTTCTGTTTTCAAAAAAATAGTAATGGATGAAAAGGTTTGTTAAAGTATTTACGACAGGTCACAGTGACGCCCCGAATCTATTATAGATATTTTTCCAAAGAATAGGAAACCTTATCAAATGTATCCATATTTTTGTCTGGATACTTAATGATGATAAGGAGTTGAAACAATGAAAAATAGCTTGACGAAACAACTGGGGATCTTTACTTGTCTTTTTGCTCTTTTATTTGCTTTTATACCAGCAACAGGCTTGGCAAATGAGTCAGAACTGCCTGAGGCACAGATTTATTTTGATGGAAAACCGTATAAGACGAAGTATGCAATGGGAAATGGTCATTTGCTTGTGCCTGCGCAATTTTTAAAGCATGCCGGTGTCCTTGTAGATTGGGATCCGAAGTGGCGCTCTGTTGTTTTTCAAGCAAAAGGAATTAAGTTTGCTGCACCGGTAGGAGAGAAATTTACGGATGATTATGATCGTAGAACAGGGACATGGAAAAGAGGGGTTTTAGCAACAGAACCGTTTGAATTTGACGGAAAAGTATTTATTCCCCTAATCGATGTTGTGAGGAAGTTAGATATGGGCGTTCGGTATGATGCCAAATCGAATCGAACATACATTACAACAAATATTCCAGAGTCCAAGAAACTCATCAGCTCGGTAAAAAGTTCTAAAAAGCTTGTAGCTCTTACTTTTGATGATGGCCCAGAAGATTATTATACGCCAATGATTCTTGATGTCTTAAAAGAGAAGGGCGTGCCAGCCACATTCTTTGTTATGGGTGAAAAAGTCAATCAATACCCAGATATGATGAAACGGATTGTGAATGAAGGTCATTCATTTGGCAACCATACATGGTCCCACCCTAATTTGAAACAAAGTTGGTCAGCAGATGTGAGGAAAGAAATCCAATCCACCCAGCAAGTACTGGAAAGAGTGATTGGGAAAAAATCAGATCTATTTCGTCCACCTTATGGTGCAGTTACAAAAGCTGACAGAGCTGCATTAAGTCAAATGGGGCTGAGAGGGATCGGTTGGTCTGTGGACACATTGGATTGGAGCGGAATGTCAGCCGAAAGGATTTTAGAAATTGTTAGAAACCAAACTGCTCCAGGGGGAATTATGTTGCAACATAATTTCCAAGCTGGTGGCTTGCTGGATGGGACAGTTGAAGCACTTCCGCAAATCATCGATGAACTGAGTGCCCAAGGATATACATTCGTTACTATCCAGACACTACTGGATTCAGGAGAAGCGGTCTATTAAAGGAGTCGTCACAGGGACGCCCCGAAAAATCTTGTTTCACAGCGAATGTTTCACGTTTATCACGAAGGATTGTTTCAAAAGGAAAATAAATATATATGCAGTTGACTCAACAAAGAAAGGATGGGAGGCGATAGCTGCCGACCATCCTTTTAGTTACTGTTGGGCTCTTTTTTTAACGGGCAGACGAACCGTAAAAGTGGTTCCCTTATGAATTTCACTTTCAACCGAAATCGAGCCGCCGTGTGCTTCAACAAATCCTTTCGCAATGGAAAGACCTAGCCCTGTCCCACTTTCAGAACGGGACCTCGATGGATCCCCTTTGTAAAAGCGCTCAAAAATGAAGGGAAGCGCATCCTCTGGAATCCCTGGCCCGCTATCGGACACCTTTAAAATAAATGAGTCATCATTTTCACAACTCGTTAATTCGACGAATCCGTGATCAGGTGTATGGCGAAGGGCATTCCCAACGAGGTTGACAACCACTTGTGTGATCCGATCTGGATCGATCTCCATCCAAACATCTTCAGGAATTCCATCATAGTGAAGGGTAATTTGCTTTTCATCTGCCAGCCACTGGAAATTTCCACATATACGCTGAATCAGATCATGAATTTGCACAGGCTGTTTATTGAGTGGAAGTTTCCCAGCTTCCGCTAAACTCAACTGATGCAGGTCATTCACTAACCGTTTTAAGCGGTACACCTCATCAGTAAGGTTCAGAATGACTTCTTCATTAGGTTGGATAACTCCCTCTTGAATCGACTCTAATTCTCCTAGCAAAATCGTCAGTGGGGTTCTAAGTTCATGTGCGACATCAGCGACAAGTGCTTGTCTAATTTCCTCGTTTTTCGCAAGCTGCTCTGCCATTTCATTGAAAGCATCCCCAAGTTCCTGCCATTCATCCTTTGAATGAATGGCAACAGGCTTCCATTTTTCACCAGCTGTTATTTGCTTTGTTCTCTGCGTGAGTTCTTTTAATGGTTTCGTTATTTTTCTAGTAATCCATATACTTAGGAGAACCGCGATCAGAGCGGCAAGGATGCTGCTTCCGATAATGGCGAGATTGGAAGATAAAATGAACTCCTTTTCAAGACTTTGAAGCCCTGATTGATAAAGGAGAAGCGTTCCCACTTTTTTACCATCAATCGTTATATCCGAATTTTTCCACTTAACGTTCATACCCGATTCACCAATTCTTGTGCCGGTTGTATCGGCAATCACAGTTCCATCTAGATCCAAGAGAAGAAGATCAGCGCTACTCATATGCATGTTCATGTTCGTATTCATGCGACTACCATGCATCATTCCATGTCCACTTCCAGTGAACTCATTGAAATATAGCTGTTGAACATTTTCCCAAGATCCTGTTTCTTCATAATAAACTGTTAGACTTTGTTTCATTCGCTCTAAGTATCCGATATTTTGCCGATCAAGATAGTTATGAAAGGTATCCTGTATTTTTGATTGTAAAAAAATTGATTGACTGAGTCCCATTAATATAACAATGGAAATGAAGGTAATGGTCAGCTTCGTTTGAAGTTTCATGTTGTTTCTCCGAAGCGATAACCGATTCCATAAACGGTATGGATGAATTCAGGATGTGCTGGATCCTTTTCGATCTTTTTTCTTAAATTGCTAACATGGGTGTCAATCGATCGTTCATAATTCGCGAAAGCTTCACCCATTGCACTATTCATTAGTTGCAAGCGGCTGTACACACGACCAGGTTTCTGGGCAAGAGTGACGAGAATCTTATATTCTGTCGGAGTTAAATTAAGGAGTGTGTCGTTTAACTTTACTTCATATGTATGAAAATTGATTTCAATGGGTCCTCTAATCATCAATTCGTCCGGTTCTTCCGTTGGATCAGGCTCACTTCTACGTAAAACCGTTTTAATTCTAGCTACAAGCTCCCGCATGCTGAACGGTTTTGTGATGTAATCATCAGCCCCCATTTCAAGTCCCAGCAGTTTGTCAATTTCCTCTGATTTAGCTGTTAGCATAATTACAGGCATTTTTCTATGAATGGATCGAATTTCACGTAGGGCTTGAAACCCGTCCATAATTGGCATCATCACATCTAATAAAATGAGGTCCACACTTTTGTTTTTCACAAGCTGGACGGCTGCGAAACCATCAATGCCTTCTATCGTATCAAAGCCTTCATTTTGTAAATAGGTCCGAATTGTATCACGGATTTTACCTTCATCGTCAATAATGGCAATTACTTTTCTCAAAGATATAACCCCCTTGTCTATTCCTTATTATACCAATTCTTCCGTCTCTATAAGAAATAGCTCTGAAGTTTTACCTCAGAGCGGTTAATCGCTATTAGAATGGCATATTTCCACGGTTCATATGGTGACCGCTACCCATTCCATCCCGACCGTTCATATGTCCGTGACCAAATTCATTATTTTCGAGGGCAAAGGCCGCCATGGATTCCATATGAACGACCATTCTATCCATTTGTTCTTGAGTAATGTCTCCATCCTTTACAAGCTGTTGAAGGTCTGCTTTTCTAGCTTCCAACACTTTAGCCTTCAGTTCATCGAGTGAGATATCTTTTTCTTCTGCCAAATCTGCTATGGATTTCCCTTCACTACGTGCAATCTGTATCTCTTCTTCGCTGAGATTCAAGGCTTCAGCGATCATCGTTGACATGGAACCACTAAAATGGTGGCCCATTCCCATTCCACCGTTATCTCCCATCATGTGACCTGATCCATGGTGGTTGGACCATGCTTGTGAAGCATTCTCGTCAGTCGCTGTTCTCATCATTGCTGGTGCCCCAACTCTTTCGTCAACACTTGCATCTGATTGAACGATCGGAGAGAACATAGCACCTAATGCAAACGTTCCAACTAAAGCTCCAGCTACTAAAATTGTATTCCATTTCATATTCTTCATCTCCTAATAAGGTTGTCTTATCTATTTACACCCTTATCATACCGAACCAATTTCCAGAACTTTATTAAGAAATGTCAAGAACCTGTCAAGATTACATCGGATCACCACCCCGCGCCGGGTCACAGTGACGCCCCGAAAGGTTTTTGAAATAGTTACTCTAATACTCTTTTAAAAATTTATAATTTATAGTAATATATTATTTAATAGTTTTAAGCTAAAACGCTTTAGCGCGATAAGGTATAAAATACATAGATCGGAGAGACATAGCGATGAGTAAGATTAAATTTTATTACGGGAATGAAGTACCGCTAGAAATGCATAAAGTAAGGATTGTCCAAAAATTAAACTTGCCGCCAATTGAACAAAGGGTAGAGGCAATGGAAGAAGCGGGTTATAATACGTTTCTATTAAAAAATAAAGATGTTTTCATGGATATGCTGACAGATAGTGGTGTTAACGCCATGAGTGATAAACAACAAGCAGCCATGCTCGAAGCCGATGACAGTTATGCAGGCTCCACTACTTTTACAAAATTGGAAAGTAAGATCCAAGAGATTTTTGGAAAGGAATATTTTCTTCCTGCTCACCAAGGTAGAGCGTGTGAAAATATTATTTCAAAAACGTATGTCAAACAAGGTTCTGTTGTTCCAATGAACTATCATTTCACTACAACGAAATCACATATTGTTGTAAACGGTGGTCGAGTAGAGGAAGTATTTAAAGACGAGGCTTTGAAAATTACTAGTGATGATCCTTTTAAAGGAAATATGGATATTGCTAAATTAAGAGATGTAATTGAAACAAATGGCGTGGAGAACATTCCATTTGTCCGTATGGAGGCAGGAACGAATCTGATTGGCGGTCAGCCACATTCCCTTCAAAATCTGCACGAAGTTCGCAAAGTATGTGATGAATATGGAATCCTTTTAGTGCTGGATGCTAGTTTATTAGCAGACAATCTTCATTTTATTAAAACAAGAGAAGAAACTTATCAAAATAAGAGTATCCGTGAAATTACACGTGAAATTGCTGATTTATGCGATATTATCTACTTCTCTGCCCGCAAACTTGGTTGTGCGAGAGGCGGCGGAATTTGTACAAACAGTAAAGATGTTTATATGAAAATGCGTGAATACGTCACACTTTATGAAGGGTTTTTAACATATGGTGGAATGTCTGTCCGCGAGATGGAAGCCATGGCTGTTGGTCTTGAAGAAACGATGGATGAGGAAATGATTAATCAGGGGCCGCAGTTTATTGAATACATGTCAAATGAACTCATGAAGAAAGGTGTGCCTGTCGTAACACCTGCAGGTGGACTAGGCTGTCATATCAATGCAATGGAGTTTGTTGACCACATTCCACAATCAGAATATCCTGCAGGTGCGCTTGCAGCAGCGATTTATATAATAAGTGGTGCACGTGGGATGGAAAGAGGAACGATGTCCGAACAGCGCGATGAAAATGGAAACGAAACATTATCTCATATGGAATTAGTTCGTATGGCTTTACCGAGACGCGTGTATACTTTATCTCAAATAAATTATGTCGTTGATCGCATTGCCTGGTTATATGAAAACCGTAAATTAATCGGCGGGCTTAAATTTGTTGAAGAACCAAGTGTATTACGTTTCTTCTTTGGAAAATTAACGACAACCTCCCAATGGCAGCAAGAATTAGTTGCTAAATTTAGAGAAGATTTTGGGGATAGTTTATAGGATTCATAGATAATGATAAAAAGGATGAATGGCGTTAAGTGCTATTCATCCTTTAATTTTGCGCTCATGTTCGATGCTCTTGTTTAAAAGGCTAGCTAAAGCACAATGTAATAAAAGTAAGCGAACTATAGGTGGCTCAAATTGCTATCAAAAGTAGTACCTAATCATGAAAAGAGTACCAATGCAAGAAAAGGGTACTTGGACAAAATCTCTACTAAGGTTGTCAAAAGCCACAACATGATTGGGATGGAAAACTTGTCATTAAGTCATATATTAAAGGATCATAATATAGATAAAGCTTCAAACAACTCCCTCTTGCAAAATTCGACAAAAGGATTTATTCTATATGTAACCGGTTACAGGTGGTGAATACTTAATGACAACAATACGTGATGTTGCAAAAGCTGCTGGTGTTTCGGTGGCAACAGTATCCAGAGTGATTAACAATAAGGGATACGTTCACGAAGACACGAGAAAAGTGGTCAACAATGCAATACACTCATTGAATTATAAACCAAACGAGGTTGCGCGTTCATTGTTTAAGAGGAAATCCAAATTAATTGGATTGATTCTCCCAGATATCGCTAACCCGTTTTTTCCAGCCCTTGCACGAGGGATAGAAGATTTCTTTTATCAAGAAGGATACCATATCATTATTGGAAACAGTGATGATAAAGAAGAGAAGAAAAATGATTATTTCGAAACGTTTTTACAAAATAATGTTGTCGGTTTGATTCTATCAACAAATGAAATTGATCTCAAAAGAGTCCAGAAAGCAAAGATCCCGATTGTCTTACTTGACCGAATTAATGAGGACTTTCCTGCGGTGTTTGCGGACCAAATTCAAGGTGGGAGACTTCAAGCTGAGAAGATTCTCGAACGAGGCTGCAAAGAAGTAACCATCATTAAAGGACCTGAAACGATAAAGCCTGTTCAAGAACGCTTTCAGGCAGCTTTTGAAATATTACAACAAGAGAATATTACAGTAAATATGATTGACTCGAAATTATCTTTTCAAGACGGTGAACAAACGGCGATCGAATTGTTTAAAAGATTTCCACATTCTGATTCCGTCCTTGCCTGTAATGATGCTGTGGCGATTGCGGTCTTAAATGAAGCCTTACGTCAAGGACGCCGTGTTCCGGAGGACATTCAAATCATTGGTTTTGATAATATCTCAATTAGCGGAATTGTCTACCCGGGTTTATCAACCATTCATCAACCTGCCTATGAGATGGGAATGAAGGCAGCGGAAATGCTGATCGGGCAAATCAATCAAGAGCCAATAACTCATTTACATTATAAATTTCCTGTGGAGTTTATCGAACGAGATTCAACGAGAAAGGATGATGATTAAGATGGTAAAAGTCGCTGTCATTGGCAGTATTTCAATGGATTTAGTTGTTACTGCTAATAAAAGACCTTTAGCAGGTGAAACATTAATGGGGGACAGCTTTCATACAGTCCCAGGTGGAAAAGGTGCCAATCAAGCAGTTGCGGCTGCAAGGCTTGGTGCCGATGTCGCAATGATTGGTCGTGTTGGGGACGATGCATTTGGAACAGAGGTCTTAGACAATTTAAAAAATAATCGTGTTTCTGTAACGAATGTGGAACCGGTTACACACCAAGCTACTGGGACGGCACATATCACTCTAGCTGAAGGCGACAACAGTATTATTGTTGTTAAAGGAGCGAATGATGAAGTAACACCTGATTATATCAAAGGTGCAGAAGATGTTTTACAACAAGCTGATATCATCCTGATTCAACATGAAACACCAGAGGACACAGTTGAATATGTCGCAGAGCTTTGTCATCGCTTAGGTAAAAAGTTGCTTCTAAATCCAGCACCGGCAAGAAAAATAAGCGCACAAGTGCTCGAGTATGCTACCTATATTACGCCAAATGAGCATGAGTTTACGGTTCTTTTTGAAGGGGAATCTCGTTCCAAGGTGCTTGCCAAATATCCAAATCGACTCATCATAACGGAAGGAAAGAACGGGGTTCGCTACCATAATGGATCAACGGAAGTGGTCGTTCCTGCCTATGTAGTTGAAGCGGTCGATACAACAGGTGCAGGCGATACCTTTAACGCTGCCTTTGCCGTTGCGGTGGCAGAAGGAAGAGACATGTCAGAAGCCATCCAATTTGCGAACCGGGCAGCTTCCCTTTCCATTACGAAATTTGGTGCACAAGGTGGGATGCCTACGCGCGCTGAGGTTGAAGGGAGTTTGTAAGATATGAAGAAACATGGTGTGTTAAATAGTGAGATTTCAAAGGTACTAGCTGATTTGGGGCATACGGATTTAATCGTAATTGGCGATGCAGGCCTGCCGGTTCCGAAAGGTGTCATGAAAATTGATCTTGCTCTTAAACCAGGCACTCCGTCTTTTCAAGAAGTCACGGAGGTAGTCGCAGATGATATGCATATTGAAAAAATTTATCTTGCGACTGAAATTAAAGAACAGAATCTGGAACAATACGAATTTATGAAAACACGTTTCACTCAAGATATCCAATTTTTGTCCCACGAGGATTTTAAAAAGCTGACGGCAAATGCGAAAGCGATTATTCGTACAGGTGAAACGACTCCCTATTCGAACTGCATTTTACAAGCGAATGTCTTTTTCTAAATAAAAGAGGTGAAAATCATGAGAATTGTCATGGAAACGATTCATAAGGCATTTGGCACAAATAAAGTATTGCAAGGGGTGGACTTCACTCTTGAACCTGGTGAAATTCATGCACTGATGGGTGAAAATGGGGCAGGAAAATCCACGCTCATGAATATCTTAACTGGGCTTTTTCCTCTGGATCAAGGGACCATCACGATCGATGGAAAGGAAACCCTTTTTAAAGATTCAAAGGAAGCTGAGAAAGCGGGACTTGCCTTTATCCGACAGGAACTTAATATTTGGCCACAAATGACGATCCTACAAAATCTATTTATCGGCAAAGAAATTACCAATTCCTTCGGTAAATTAAATCAGAAGGAAATGAAAAAACAAGCGGAAGCTATTTTTAAACGGTTGGATATCTCGATCCCGCTTGATAAGGAAGCTGGGGCTTGCTCAGTGGGTGAACAGCAGATGATTGAAATTGCAAAAGCCCTGATGATGGATGCCAAAGTCATTATTATGGATGAACCGACCTCCGCCTTAACCGATCGGGAAATTGAAAAACTGTTTAAAATTATGAAAGAGCTAACAGCAAATGGGGTTTCGATTGTGTATATCTCGCACAGAATGGAAGAAATCTTTGAAATTTGCGATCGGATCACCGTTATGCGTGATGGTGTCTCTGTTGCCACATCAGAAATCAAACAGACCAATTTTGAAGAGATTGTGAAGCAAATGGTCGGTCGAGAACTTTCAGACAGGTATCCTGAGCGCCAACAAACATTGGGTGAAACGGTCTTGGAAGTAAAGGGTTTGACGCAAAAAGGTGGATTTCAGGATATTACTTTTTCTGTAAAAGAAGGGGAAATCCTCGGGGTTTCAGGTCTGATGGGGGCTGGACGAACAGAAATTATGCGTTCGATCTTTGGGATGGATCCCCATGAGCGTGGCGAAATCAAAATAAAGGGAAAGCCTGTTAGTATTTCAAATCCAGCTGACGCTGTCAAACATGGCCTTGCTTTTATTACGGAAGACCGAAAAGATGAAGGACTTGTGCTTGATTTCTCCATTCGTGAAAATATGGCCCTTCCAAACCTAGATAGCTTTGCCCCAAAAGGCATTATTAAAACAGAGGATGAAAAACAATTTGTCGCTCAAATGATTGAGCGTTTGAAAATCAAAACAGAGTCTGGTGAACAAGCGGCTGGGAATCTTTCTGGTGGTAACCAACAAAAGGTAGTTATCGCGAAATGGATTGGCACGGGACCAAGAGTGCTGATTATGGATGAACCGACAAGAGGGATTGATGTTGGTGCCAAACGGGAAATTTATAATCTCATGAATGAGCTTACCGAACGTGGGTTAGCGATTGTGATGATTTCTTCCGACCTTCCTGAAATTCTTGGGATGAGTGATCGAATTTTGGTTGTTCACGAAGGAAAAATAACGGGTGAATTAATGAAAGAAGAAGCAACACAAGAAAAAATTATGACCTTTGCAACGGGGGGAAAATGATGAAAACGGGAAAATTATCAGCCATATTAGATAAATTCGGTGCCCTGCTCGCGTTACTTGCACTTATTTTAATTGTAACCGTCTTAAATCCGTCCTTTCTTGACCCTGCTAACTTAATGAATTTATTACGGCAGATCTCAATTAATGGACTCATTGCTTTTGGAATGACCTTTGTAATTTTAACTGGTGGAATCGATCTATCCGTTGGTTCAATTCTAGCGTTATCAAGCGCACTAGCTGCCGGAATGATGGTATCTGGAATTGATCCAATAATTGCGATTATTATTGGCACGATTATTGGAGCAATCCTTGGTGCGATTAACGGAATTTTGATTTCCAAAGGAAAATTAGCTCCATTTATCGTTACATTAGCTACCATGACGGTTTATCGTGGATTAACGCTTGTTTATACAGAAGGAAAACCGATCACAGGTCTGGGTGATTCTTATGCCTTCCAACTATTTGGAAAAGGATATTTCCTAGCGATTCCAGTACCTGCTGTTACGATGATCATTGCTTTCTTTGCACTTTGGTACTTATTGAATAAAATGTCATTTGGTCGTCAAACCTATGCCATTGGTGGAAATGAAAAGGCGGCGATCATTTCTGGGATTAAAACAAACCGTGTAAAAATTTGGATTTACTCCATCAGTGGGATGCTAGCTGCTTTAGCTGGAATGATTTTAACCTCTCGTCTAAATTCTGCACAACCTACTGCGGGACAAGCCTATGAAATGGATGCGATTGCTGCCGTTGTATTAGGTGGAACAAGTCTTTCCGGTGGGAAAGGGCGAATTACCGGAACATTAATTGGTGTTCTCGTCATTGGTATATTAAATAACGGAATGAACTTATTAGGAATTTCATCGTTTTACCAACAAGTCGTCAAAGGTGTCGTGATTTTAATTGCCGTACTCCTTGACAGAAAGAAATCATAATGAGGTGAGAATATGAAGAAAATCCTGACGATGGCTATGATATTGACCATGATTTTTCTAACAGCTTGCTCGATGGAAAGTCCTTTAGTGAATAACTCATCTGGAAAAAATGAAAATATTAAACTAGGACTAAGTGTTTCGACTTTAGACAATCCATTCTTCGTGTCACTGAGAGATGCGATTGTGGAACAGGCGAAATCAAAGGGAATGGAAGTTATTGAAGTCAACGCGCAAAATGATGCGTCTAAAGAAATTAGCGGAATTGAAGATTTAATCCAGCAAGGTGTCGATGTCTTATTAATTAACCCAACGGATTCCGCAGCGGTTTCCTCTGCTGTACAATCAGCAAACAGTGCAGGCATCCCGGTTATTACGATTGACCGTTCAGCCGACGAAGGAGAAGTAGAGACATTAATTACTTCTGACAACGTGGCAGGCGGTGAAATGGCAGCCAACTTTATTCTTGAAAAAGCCGGCGAACAGGCAAAAGTAGTCGAGTTGCAAGGAGTGCCAGGAGCATCCGCAACACGTGAGCGTGGAGAAGGGTTCCATAATATCGCTGATATCAAGCTTGATATTGTTGCCAGTCAGCCGGCTGATTTTGATCGCACAAAAGGACTGACCGTTATGGAAAATACACTTCAAGGAACAAGTGGAGTTCAAGCTGTATTTGCTCATAATGATGAAATGGCTTTAGGTGCGATCGAAGCGGCTAAAGCAGCGGGTCTTGATATTGTGATCGTTGGGTTTGACGGAACAGAAGATGCGCTTAAATCCGTCGAGCTCGGTCAACTTACTGCAACCGTTGCCCAACAACCAGCATTAATGGGCCAAGAAGCGGTTTCCGCAGCAGAAAAGGTTTTAAATGACGAAACGCTTAAAGAAGTGATTAAAGTTCCATTGGAATTAAAAACTAAGGAATAATGAAATGGCCACAGCTGCTACCTACCTATGCGCTGTGGTCATTTTTTATTACAAAATACTTGAAAAACCCTTCGCATAGATGGAACGGAAGATAAATAGAGTGTCGCTCACCATAGAATGCTTCTGCTTCTTCATTTACACCTCCTTTCATCCATTGTGAATAAATTGTTAAAAGTGCTTTTTAGGGTCATTTTAATATTTACTTTTTCAAATTTCAGCAGTAATATAAGTCATCGGTTTCAAATTTCTAAATCGCTGAAACATCTTGATGTGCGGGGGACCCATCTATTTGGAGGAAACAAATCCAAGGGGTGAATCCTTTTAAAGGTAATAAAGTCAAATAATGATGATGGTCACAAAGGCTTTTTAGAAGGCACTGTGGCCGTATTTAATTTGACGTAGTCTCTCTGTAATTTGCAGGTTAAAGTTCAAAAAGGATAGATAAGTTTAATGTGAATGGGAAGGTATCTAATTCCCCATAGTTCGGATATACTAGGCAAAACCTAACAAATTTTTACAATTTTAATCATATCTTTACCTTCTTTTACTTAACTTATAGATACGATTTAATATTCGATTGATATTTTATATATGAAGTCTATTAAATTGTAGGGAGTTGGAGAAATGATCGGGAAAAAATGGTTACCAGCACTAAGTGCCCTCGTGATGGCAGTGGGGGTGACAGCAGGTGGGGGTGCCGCAATGGCGAAGGAAAAACATAAAGATATCGTCAATGTATCACACCGCGGTGCTTCAGGACATGCCCCAGAGCATACGTTAGTCGCGTATGATCGAGGAGAAAAAATGCACGGGGATTATATTGAACTCGATTTACAAATGACGAAAGATGGTCATTTAATTGCCATGCATGACGAGAAAGTCGATCGCACAACAGATGGAACAGGTTATGTAAAAGACATGACTCTTGCTGAAATTAAAGAATTAGATGCAGGCAGTTGGTTTAATGAAGCCTATCCAGAGTATGCAAAGCCAGAATATCAAGGGTTACAAGTACCGACACTAGAAGAAGTGTTCCAAGAGTTTGGAAAAAATAACAGTTATTATATTGAAACGAAATCACCAGCGATTTATCCAGGAATGGAAAAAGAATTATTGCGTCTAGTAGACAAGTATAGAATCAATAAAGACAAACTTCTAATCCAGTCATTCAGTCCTGAAAGCTTAAAAATCATGCATGAACTAGATTCATCGATTAACCTTGTTCAACTACTTTCTTACCGTTCGTATGCGACAATCACGGATGAGCAAATTGCGGATGTAAAAGAATATGCAATGGGAATTGGACCGAACCACACCTATTTAAATGAAGAATATATTCAAAAGGTAGTCAATAGCGGTCTTGAGATTCATCCATATACCGTAAATGATAAAGAGAGAATGAAACAGTTGATTGACTGGGGTGTAACGGGAATGTTTACAAACTTCCCAGACCGTCTTCATGAGGTAAAAAAAGGAAAATAGTAATAGGATAAAACAGTTGATGTCTAGAAATTTGGACATCAACTGTTTTTTTAGTTTAATTGAATGAATTAGTTAACCTAGTTGAGATATTGTTTTAATAAAAGAAATAGGTTTTGCCATGGTATTTAATGTTTGTAATTCTATAAAACAGGGTAGGAGACTCACTTAAAATAAGTTATAGAAAATAATCAGAAATCGATGAGAATCAAATTGAAGGCGTCAACATTCTGGTTGGTTTATGTATAAAATTTTCTTTTAAAAGATTTCATTTATTTCAAAATTCGACAAATGCGTAAGGAAAACGTCAACCTTTTTAAAACTAGTATTCATCAAACGTTAACATCATTTCTATATAGTTATTACTGGAAACGGGGGAAAATATTGGAACTACATAATAGATTATTATTCTATTAAACGCGAGACAACCAAAGCCAAGTTTCCATCTAATTACAATAAAAGATGAACAAGGAGATGATGTAATGATGAAAAAACAGAACAATTCAACAAACAAACCATTATCAAAGAAAATTGCCCCTTTTGTTATGTCAACGACTATGATGGCGGCAGGCTTTTTAGCAGCGGGAGCACCGATCTCAGCTGCAGAGCTTGAAAGAAATGGGGTTACTCCTGAAGTAATCGAACAAGCTAAAAATCATGGCCAAGTAGTATCTGAACATGCAAGTAATCATCCGGGATTTCCTGGCAAAGGGCAAATGATAAGTCAAATCGCTAAAAATAAATCTTTAGAAATAAATAAACAACATGACCACAATCATTTAGATGAAACAACGAATAAAAATGAGGATGAACAAGGTGAAGAAGTAGAAGAAGCTACAGAAACTCCAGTAGAGCCAGAAACTGAAGAAGATGACGCCGCATTAGAAGGAAAAATAGACGATGACGGATCAGAAGATGAATCAGACGATAATGTAGCAGAAGGTGAACCAGGCGATGACACATCAGAAGCTGAAGGATCAGAAGTATCAGAAGACGAATCAGCGGAGGATACAACAGGATCTAATGAAGGATCAGAAGACGAATCAGCGGAGGATACAACAGAATCTGATGATGTATCAGAAAACGAATCAGCCGAAGATACAACAGGATCTAATGAAGTACCAGAAGACGAAGCATCTGAAGATACAACAGGATCTAATGAAGTATCAGACGACGAAGCATCTGAAGATACAACAGAATCTGATGATGTAGCAGAAAACGAAGCATCTGAAGATACAACAGGATCTGATGAAGTATCAGACGACGAAGCATCTGAAGATACAACAGAATCTGATGATGTAGCAGAAAATGAAGTAGCCGAAGATACAACAGAAACTGGTGAAGGATCAGAAGACGAAGTAGTCGATGATACAACAGGAACTGATGAATTAGTAGAAGAAGGAACAGAAGCTCCAGCAGCTCCAGCAGAAACAGAATCTGATGAAGAACCAACAACTGATGATAACGAAGTAACAGAAGAAACTCCTGAACCAACTGATGTTGTCAATGAGGAAGAAACAGAAACTCCAGGTGTATTAGCTCCAGGAGAAGATGAAGTGTCAGAAAGTGGTGCTCAGGAGGAAAATACTACTAACTCAGAAGAATCAAACCAAAATGTTGATGCAACATATCAATTACTTGGTAATAACTACCAAAGTCTAGTCGGATTCTATCAAACTCTAATTGGTCAGGAACTTGCTCAAGCTGCTGAACTAACAAATGTCGATGCCTTAAGTGGAACAGTTGAACCAGTAAATGTTGACCTAGAACCAGATACATCATTAGACGTGTCTGTAGATAACTTAGGGAATGAAAACCAGCTAGCGACTACAGTTGAGGGTGTAGTGACTGGAAGTGAAGAAGCTCCAGTTGCCTCTGTACAAACTGTTCAAACAGAAGAGGGACTAGCATCTGATGAAGAAACAAAAGAAGTAAATCAAACTGAACAAGATCAAACAGAGAAAGCTGAACAAAATTCTTCAGATGACTACACAATCAAAGATCGAGTAATCGGATACTATCAAGATTTAGTAACTTCATTTTCAAATTTCATGGGCTTTTTAAAGTAATAGGAAATTCATTAACGAGTTAAATATATTATGGTTAGTAAAAAGCACAATAAACAGTTGATATTACTGTTAATTGTGCTTTTTTTACCTACCGATCATCTTCCAGTAAACTCTTACCTAATTTATGTTTACGTAAATGTTTTTGGATGGGATGTTTAAGGTAGTTTCAATTTTTTCTTTAATTTTATTTAAAAGTTTGTTGTCGTTCTTTGATGTTGAATTAACGTCAATAATGGTATATATTTCTGCCTCATTTATACACCAAACTTTAATATCTTCAACAGTAAGATTTTTTTCCACATCTTTCACGATCTTTTCAATTGTATCGACTGAATAACCTTCAGGTGTACCTTCCATTAAGATATTAAATGATTCCTTTGTGATTTTGACTCCGCCTGCAATAATGATCATTGATGTTAGGATACTACCAATTGGATCTAACCAGGTTGCCCCGAAATATTTAATCCCAATAGCAGCAACCACTACGCTCACACTCGTAAATAAATCGGCTAACACATGCAGGAGCGCACTCTTTACATTTAAATTCGAATGGGCCTTCGTTAAAATATAGCCAACAATTACATTTACAACTAAGCCAATCAAACCAACGACTAACATTTGGTTAGGGATGATGTCTATTGGATTAACCATTCGGCTTATGGCCTCAGTAATAATAAATATAGGTATAATCACTAACGTTAATCCATTAATAAACGCAGCGATCGGTTCAAATCTCTTGTATCCAAATGTTTTACTTTTTGTCGCCGCTTTTGTCGCCAACATAGTAGCAATTAGTGAAAGAATCAAAGAGAAGGCGTCTGAACCCATATGAACGCCATCCCCCATCATCATTAAGGAACCTGAAATAAATCCATATATGATTTCAATTAAAGCAAAAAACAGCGTTAATGAAGCGGCCCATATAAAGAGCTTCTTATTTTTATTATATTTAGAAGAATGATTGTTCACCGTATACACTCCTATAATTAAAATTATTATAATTTGATTATAGAATTTACAAGGTGTTTTGTCAATGTAAATGAGAATTCTATTTTTTAATTGAGAATAAGTATCATCATCAATTATCACAAGACTGTAGGGGAATTATTAACTAAAAGAAATAAATCTGATAAAAGTTAATAGAGTGGTTTATTAAAGGTCAATTTAAGTTTTGAAATGATTTGGAATATCTTTGGAAAGTTCCCCAGCGTTCTTGTCTGGCAAACTCAGGGTAGGAAGAGATAAAGTTGATGATTATGGGAGCATGATCTAGTGTAGGATAAGAATCGAACAAATACCGATCGCCAAAGCGAATCGCTGTTAAAGCAAGCGGTAATTCACGTCTAAATATTTCGTTCCGTTTGGCTGATACATTTTTGTTAACTTCTCCGTGGTCTATATATAAATAAATACAATAATATAAAAAACTTCCACTGGAACTCCATTCACCGATTACTTCATCTCTTATCGAATTGACTTTATCCCAGGCATAATGCAATCCAATGGTTAAAAATAATTTTCCCGTTAAATCAGAATGAGTAAGTGTGTAACGCCTTGAAAAAACGGGTTTAGTAGCGGTAACACCATCCCTGTATTCAACAAATAGTTTCTCTGGAAGGAAATGACTCAAGCCATCAACTCCAATCTTTTTTTATAATTATGCCTAATTATTTTTATTCATGTGTATACAAACGGGTAATAAAGAAGGAGTTTGATTTGATTTTTAACAATAAACATATTAGTTGCTGTGAATATTTCTAAAGGGACAGAGATAAATAATTGTCCCTATGTACTTCCGATACATATAAGTAAGCAGTTAGTAAAGGTGTGATTGGCTGTGAACCTCAATTCCTTTTTAATAAGGGTTTGTATAATCCCATTCCACTATGCTCTTTTTGAAAAAAACCAACTACTTTTTGGTCTCTCTCGTGGAGTGAGGTTCAAAATGAAATAACCAATAATTAAAATTAAAATGATGAGAGAGTAAATCAACGTATTCATTGGGTCCTTATGATTAACAATAATCAAACGAATCATTGCCGTTATCCCTATATAAATAAAATATCGAAGCGGGAAATGGTAATTTTCTTTAAAATATTTTACAATCATGGCGATAAATTCAAAGTAAAGAAAAAATATCAGGATGTTTTCAAGGAATATAGTAAAGTCACTAATTTCACTATCCAATAATAATAAAATGAATAAAAGAAGCTCCTTGAACAATAGGAATGATAGAACCAAAGCTAAGATCATTAATGATATGTTTAAAATCCATTGCAACACATTAGGGATTATCTTGGATAAGTTAGCTATAACTTTCTTCATCACAGCCATTCGTCTTAAACCTCACTTTCACATTAATCCAATAATTATTTCTTTATTTTTAAGGTTATCTATGCAGGTATTGTTAAGGTTTACTATAAAAAGGGATGAGGAAATTAACCATCATCCCTAGTAAGTCTTCAATTATTTTCGCAAGTTTGTCTCGTTAATGTAATTAATAAGAGTATTAATATAAGCTGTGCCCTTGGTTAATTTTATGATTCACAGCTTTATCACTGACTTAACTAAAAACTGTGGGAGGTTCTATTTTTGACAAACTATGATTTTTATGGTGTATAACAAAAGCCTAGGATAAGAAATTGAGAGAAGTAACTGTAACTTAAAACACAGACTCAAGTAATTAAATACCCTAAAATATAGTTATGATAACGTATTATAACCTTTAAATAGTACTTCAATTTACTTGAGGAGGAGTTTATACCTTGTACTACACACACTTATTAAGCCCGAGAAAAATAGGGAATTTAACATTAAAAAATAGAGTCGTCATGCCCGGAATGTCAACAAACTTTGGTACAGCAAACGGTGAAATAACAGATCGACTGATTCGATATTACCAGGAAAGAGCCCAAGGCGGTGTTGGCTTAATTATCACTGAATTTGTATGCATTGATTCAGAGTTCGGAAAAGCCGCTGTGAATCAACTATGTATTGATGATGATCAGTTTATCCCTGGATTTCAACGTCTAGCCAGTGCCATCCACACATCTGGTACAAAGTTATTTGCTCAATTACACCATGGTGGTGGAGAATCAAGTTCCACCCTAATTGACGGGAAACAAATTGTGGCACCAAGCCCAGTGATTTGTAAGGCGATAGGCGAAGAACCACGGGAGTTGACCACATCTGAAGTAAAAGATCTTGTACAAAAATTTATACAAGCTGCTTATCGCTGCAAACTTGCTGGGATCGATGGAGTTGAGCTTCATGGTGCCCATGGCTATTTAATCAATCAATTTCTAAGTCCGAACACTAATATACGTTCAGATGAGTACGGGGGAAGCTTTAAAAATCGAATTCGGTTTTTAGAAGAAATCGTCGTTGGCATTAAACAGAAATGCGGGAATGACTACCCCGTAACTGTCAGACTAAGTGTCAATGAATTTGATGAAGGCGGAATGGACATCGCTCTTAGCAAAGAAGTTAGTAAGTACTTAGAGAAAATCGGTGTAGATGGAATTCACGCTAGTTCAGGAAATTATAACTCAATGGACACAGTTATAGAATCTCCTGTGTTTGAACAAGGTTGGCGGGTTTATCTGGCCGAAGAGATGAAAAAAGAGGTCGCGATTCCGGTAATTACGGTAGGCAATATTCGTCAACCTGAATTTGTCGAAGCCATTATTGCAGATGGAAAAGCAGACTTTGTCGCGATCGGTCGTGGACATATTGCCGATTCCCAATGGGTTCGTAAAGTTTCTGAAGGTCGTGAAAAAGAAATCAGAATGTGCATTTCTTGTTTGCATTGCGTCTATTCTAAGGAGCATATAGAGTGCTCTGTCAATGTAAGAGCAGGTCGGGAACTTGAATTTCCTGAACTAGAGAAGATAGAGGGCGACCGCCGTGTTGTCATTGTCGGCGGTGGACCAGGTGGAATGGAAGCAGCAAAAGTTTTATCAGAGAAAGGCTTCCAGGTCACAATTTTTGAGAAAACGGACCGTCTTGGCGGGCAGTTGAACTTTGTTACAGAGCCTGTCTATAAAAAGAAAACAAAATGGTACGTTGACTATATGAAAAATGAACTGGAACGTTTGCATGTTGATGTCAGACTGAATACAGAGGGTTCAGTAGAGGAAATTAAATCTCTAAACCCATATGCCATTATTTTAGCTACAGGCTCGAAACCATTTCTTCCAAATATGGATGGTGTACAACATCCACATGTATGCAACTATATGGAGGTCAAACAAGATCAGATCGTTTTAACAGGTAAAAAGGTAGCCGTGTTAGGTAGCGGAATGGTTTGTTATAGCACATCCCGGGGTCTTGCTGAACAAGGGAACCACGTGACATATGTGGAATTGCCAACGAAATCTGGAAGTAAAATAAGTAACCTTACTCGGCTACGTCTCTTTGAAAAATTGAAAAAGTTAAATGTGGAAATTATAACCGATCATGGAGTAGATAAGATTCTTTCGAATGGAGTTTTATTAGAAGATCAATCAGGTTTAGAAAAGGAATTGAAAGTTGATCAAGTTGTCATTGCCATGGGCGTAACTGCTTATAACCCATTAGAAGAAACGTTGAAACTACAATTTGACCATGTGTTTGTCATTGGCGATGCTGCTGGATCAGCCTCCCTTGCTGAAGCAACAAGAGGCGGGTTTGAAACCGCTTATGAAATTGAAAATCTCGTAAAAAGTAAAGAAGAATTAGTACCGAGCTTGTAAGACGAACCAAATTCTGGATGTTACCTAGTGAGCCCAGAATTTGGTGTTTTTTTATTGTCTACCGCAATGTTCTGCAATAAGTTTCCAATCTTCTAAAAACAAGGACCATAGGTTAGGACGTCGTCTTACTGCTAAAGGATGGTAGGCAACAGCTGTTTGATTTCCATTGACATGATGTACTTGTCCCCGCAATGATTTCACGTCTACTTCAGAATTTTGAAAAAATGATTGAACAGCTACGTTACCTAGACAAACAATCAGTTGACGCTGTTTTGAATCTAGTTGCTGCTTGAGGTGATTCATACAAACTTGCCGGGTTCGTTCCTTGTCATAGGCTCGAGTCGGTTTTCTTTTTAACACGTACGTTACATATAAGTCATCGACGGTCAATCCAACTTCATAAGCAGCCTTTTGCAATGTTTGTCTTGTTCCACACACAAATGGTTGATTCTCCCGATCTTCTCGAGCACCCGGATTATCTAATAAAACAAGGATGGGTGCGTCGGGATTCCCTTCACCCCAGACCATTCGTGATCCATGTTCAATTAAACCACATTCACTGCAATTTTTTAGATGGTCAGGTGTTGGTTCTTCTGGCCATAATGATGCACAAAAATCAGACAAAATCTTCTCTCTCCCTTATTCCTATTTTTCATTATTAATATACCCAAATAGTCCTTCCTATATTGGATATACTCGCATTCGTAAGTTAAAATATGCTATGTTAAATGGGACTAACAATAGGAGTGATCTTATGAAACCCATTCCTGATATTATTGATGAAAATTTAAAAGTCCTTTTCACCGGATTTAATCCTAGTGTTCGTTCTGGTGAAACAGGTCATCACTATGCAAACCCAAATAATCGATTCTGGAAAATACTATTCCAAGCCGGTTTAACCCAAAGAAAATATCAGCCTGATGAAGATGTCAGTCTGCTGGCTTCTGGTTATGGTTTTACAAATATTGTACCCAGACCAACGAAAGCTGCTGATGAGATTACGAAAGAAGAATATCAAGAGGGCAGAATCGAACTTCGGAAAAAAATCGAAAGGTACTCACCTAAAGTAGTTTGTTTTGTCGGGAAAGGGGTTTACCTTCAATACAGTGGCCTTAAATCAGCTCCATGGGGAAAGCAGGACAAATCAATCGTTCCAGGCACCATCGATTTTGTCGCCCCTTCTTCAAGTGGCCTTGTCCGAATGAAACTGGATGATGTAGTAGCTATTTATAAAGAGCTCCATAAAATCATTCATCATTCATCCTAAAACATGGCAGGGGTTAGGTGCATCCATTTATACTTATAATTACATTATTATGACGAATACATAAAGTTTTTGCCAAGAAAAAAGTCTATAAACTGATTCCTTTTAGTAATATTGAATAAGGCATCATATATTCGCACGAAACAAAATGGACTGGGGCAGCTGACTGTCCCTCTGTCCCGGAGGTAACATGCATGAACAGGGAATTAATAATTAATCCGACCCAATGTTATGAGGCAGCTGAGCGGAAGGCCGCGGGTTATTTTGCAGCTCTATCTACTGGAGTTCGCGAAAAAAGTTTTATCCCAACCCTCACACAAGATTTCAATTCTTGGAAACAACAACATATCCACCATTCATTTCGATCCGTTTTTTCACGGAAAAAGAAAGGTCCCGATAAGAAAGGGTATCGTGGCTACATTCAATGGCTCAATTTTACCGGCAAATTGGAACCTTATCTCGATCGAAGCATTTCCTATCTCTTCATGAGGGATTTAGGGAAGGATTTAAATTCGCTAGACACGCAGAAAAGGGTAAAAGAAATCGTAAATGATTTAAAGGTCCAATTGACGAGTGATGATGATCAATCCAATCAATTTAGCTTGGCCGGGCAATATCGATGGGCAGAGAAAGAAGGCATCCC